>NZ_CAJLUB010000020.1 GCF_905209685.1 uncultured Veillonella sp.
TACTTTAATGACCGTTTCCAAGGCATTCCTATGGGCGGTTATACGAAGATGATTGAACGCATGTTAGAGGGTATTGAAGTTCGTTTAGGTGTAGACTTCCTCAAACATCGCGATGAATATGAAGCCTTGGCAGATACAATCATCTATACAGGTCCTATTGATGAGTATTTTGATTACTCTGAAGGTGTATTGGAATATCGCGGTCTTCACTTTGAAACTGAACGTCTTGAAGAGGAAAACCATCAAGGTGTTGCCGTTGTGAACTATACGGAAGGGGACATTCCGTATACTCGCATTATTGAACATAAGCATTTTGAATTTGGTACACAACCTGTTACATATGTAACAAAAGAATATCCAAAAGACTGGAAAATTGGCGAAGAGGCTTATTATCCAGTGAATGATGTAAAGAATTTAGATCTTTACGCAACATATGTTAAAAAGGCTGAAACGATTTCCAATGTTATCTTTGGTGGTCGTTTAGGGGAATATAAATATTACGATATGGATAAGGTTATTGCTAGCGCTTTGGCATTAGTAGAAAAAGAGTTAGCTTAAACAAGTTTTCATATGGTAAGTAGATAGACTTGAGAGACAACACTCATGTAGGAGAGTACTAGTGAATATTAAGATTTTAGTAGCTACACATAAGCAATATTGGATGCCAGAGGACTCCGTGTACATGCCAATCCATGTAGGTCGAGAAGGCAAAGCTGATATTGGTTATACCGGCGATCATACAGGAGATAATATATCTTCAAAAAATGCGAATTATTGTGAGTTAACAGGCCTTTATTGGGCTTGGAAAAACCTTGATGCGGACTATATCGGTCTCGTTCATTACAGACGATACTTTACGCGCAAAGAGGTGCGTTCCGTAGAGGGCAAAAAGAATCAAATTCTTACAGGTCCAGAATGGGAAAAACTACTTTCAGAGTATCCTGTTGTGGTAGCAGATAAGCGTAAATATTATATTGAATCTAACCGTTCTCACTATAATAATGCTCACCATAGCGATGGCCTTGATGCGGCAGAGCAAATCATCGCTGAGAAATATCCTGAATATAGTGCTGCTTTCACAAAGGTTTGTAATCGCACATGGGCGCACATGTTCAATATGTTTGTTATGCGCCGCGACCTATTTGATCAATACTGTGAATGGATGTTCTCCATCTTGGAGGAAATTGAACATCGCGTTGATATTTCCGATTATGATACATATGAAGCGCGCATCTATGGTTTCGTAAGTGAAATCTTGCTCGACGTATGGCTTGAAGCCAATAACATCAACTATAAGGAACAAAATGTATCCTTTATGGAGCCACAAAACTGGATTAAAAAAGGTGGATTATTCTTGAAAAGAAAATTCTTTAAATAATAGACCTATTTGTATTATGGAGGAATTTTTTTGATGAGAGAAATTGGATTTTCGGAGATTAAGAGTGTCGCTTTAGATATTTTAAAAGATGTGGCACATTTTTGTGATACACATGATATTCGATATGTATTAGCGTATGGAACAATGTTGGGAGCCGTTAGACATAAAGGTTTTATTCCATGGGATGATGATATTGATATCATGATGCCACGGGATGATTATAATCGCTTTATTAAGACATATAATGAGCATAACTCAAGATATCAAGTGTTTTCTATTGAAAATGATGACACTTATACCTATACAATGGCTAAGGTATTCGATCAAGAAACGGTTATGATTGATAATACATTATGGCGTAATTTTGATAAAGCAGGTGTATTTATAGATATTTTCCCAATTGATGGGTTACCGGATGAAACACAGGCACAACAAAAAATATTTAGACATCAACAATTTTTAAACTTGTTATTCCATGGGTCTTCTATGAAGTTTACATTCAGTAATCGTTATGTAGACTCTAAAGGTAGCTTTGCAAAGTTAAAAGGTTATGTTCGTACATTCTTAAAATTTGGTGCTATTAGTTTAATGCATTTTTTACCAACTACAAGTTTAATCAAAAAGATTAATCAAGATGCCCAACAGTATCCATTTTCCAATTCGAACTACATAAGTGTTCTCGTCGATTGTGCGAGTGGTAATAAACGGGAAGTATACGAAAAAACTTTGTTTGATAATAGAAGTTTATATCCTTTTGAGGATACTGAGTTTTGGGGACTTACAGATAGCGATTTCTATTTAAGTCATTTGTACAATAATTATATGGAAGCACCACCTAAAGATCGACAGGTACCGCATCATAACTATAGAGTGTATTGGAAATAATAAGAGGGGATTATATTATGAAACTATTTACAGTAGGACCAACTCAAATGAGACAGGAAATTCTTGATGTAAGACATCAACAAGTTCCTTATTTTAGAACAACAGAATTTTCTGAAGTTATGTTAGATTCAGATAGACTGCTTAAAAAATTTATGAATGCACCAGAAAGCTATAAATCCATCTACTTAACAGCTTCTGGTACGGGTGCATTAGAAGCTACTATTATGAATTGTATGAATGAAACAGACCATGTGTTAGTTATTAATGGTGGTACTTTTGGTCAACGTTTCGTCGATTTATGTGAACTCCACGAGATACCTCATACTGTGATTAAATTAGACGAGGGTGAGGAGCTAACCGCAAAACACTTTGCTGCCGTAGAAGAACAATCATTTACATTTGTTATTGCTAATATTGATGAAACTTCGACCGCACAGTTATATGATATTAATTTATTAAGCAACTTTGCTAAAAAGAAAGAAGCATACTTGGTAATTGATGCGATTAGTTCGTTCTTAATTGATCATTATGATATGGCTGGTAATAATATTGATGTTACTATTTTGAGTTCCCAAAAAGGTCTTTGTATTGCACCAGGTATATCCCCTATTGTAATTAGTGATAGATTATATGAAGAACGTGTAAAAAATAATCATATTAAGAATCTTTACTTTGATTTCAACCAATATGTAAAAAACTTTACAAGAGGTCAAACACCATTCACACCTGCTGTTGGGGTATGTTTAGAAATGAATAAAGCATTACATCTGATTGAAGAGGAAGGTTTTGAAAATTATTTAGCTCGTATTGATAGTGTGGCGAAAGATTTCAGAAATAGAATTAAAGAATTACCAGTATCTCTTCCTGCCTTCAGCATCAGTAATGCGGTTACGCCTATCCGTTTTGAACAACCAATTGCTAAAGATGTATTTACAATTCTGAAGGACAAATATGATATTTTTGTAAATCCTACGGGTGGGGTTAATGAAGAATACGTTCTACGCGTTGCTCATATTGGTGATACAACCATTGAGGATAATAAAATGCTCGTAGAAACAATGAAATCAGTCATTAAAGAGATTACAGGTAAATAATATGGTAAAAGTGATAACATATGGAACATACGATTTGTTTCATGAGGGACATTACAATCTATTAAAGAATGCAAAGGCATTAGGAGATTACCTAATTGTTGGGGTTACATCCGACTATTTTGATAAATCTAGAGGTAAATTTAATGTTCGTGATTCCTTGATGACACGCATTGATAATGTGCGTGCTACAGGTTTTGCAGATGAAATCGTAGTAGAAGAATATTTTGGCCAAAAAATAGATGATATTAAACGATTTAATGTAGATATATTTACTGTTGGATCCGATTGGGAAGGATATTTTGATTATTTAAATGAGTATTGTAAGGTAGTTTACTTACCAAGAACACAAGGTATTTCGAGTACGCAGATTAGAAATTCTGAGAATATTAGACTTGGTATCATTGGTAATGAAGTTATATTAGATAGATTTTTGGATGAGTCTAAATTTGTTAGTGGCATTGATATTATTGGTGGGTACACAGAGGCAGAGTCGGTTGATACTATCTATAAATCACATCAATTTAATAATTTAGAACAATTTGGTTCATCTGAAGAATTGCTGGATAAAGTAGATGCAGTATATATTAATATGCCTTTATCCAAACGTGGTGCTTATATCGGAAAAGCACTACAAGCCAAAAAACATGTATTAACAGAATTCCCATTTAGTAGTGACATTGATGAAACATTACGCTTAATGGACTTGGCGAAATCTTCCAACTTAGTATTGATGGAAGGCTTGAAAACAGCTTATAGTCCTGCATTTAATAAGTTAATTGCCATGGCTCGTAGTGGAAAAATTGGTAAAATCTTTAATGTAGAAGCTAATTTTACACAAGTTTTGGGGGAAGATTTGGCTAATCAAATTAGAATAGCTGGTGGTAGTATTTTATCTTTAGCATCCTATCCATTATTAGCTATCTTTAAACTCCTAGGATTTGATTATAATCGCGTTGATTTTATAAGTCATAAGGTTGACGATGTCGATATTTTATCAAAGATTAATTTTCTTTATGATGATGCTATGGCCTCCGCTACTGTGGCAATCAATGCTAAGGCAGAGGGAGATTTAGTTATATCTGGTTCTAAAGGATATATTTATGTACCAGCGCCTTGGTGGAAAACAGAATTCTTTGAATTGCGTTTTGAAGATGTGAACTTAAACCAAAAATACTTCTATAAGTTTGAAGGTGAAGGCTTACGATATGAAATCGTTGAGTTCTTAAAATGTATTAGAGAGGACTCTGAAAGCTTCTTGATGAGTCATCAAGATATGATTGAAGAGGTACGCATCCTCAATAAATTTGTATCTAATACAAATGTTACCGTTATTTAGTATGGGATTGAGTGAGTATGCAACAATTATCTTTACGAGAGGTTCAGCTAGAAGAGTTGAATCTTCTCAAGGATTTTGACAAATTTTGCAAAAAATATAATTTAAAATATAGTTTATGTTATGGCACATTAATAGGTGCAGCTCGACATAAAGGGTTTATACCTTGGGATGATGATATTGATGTTTGCATGCCAAGACCTGATTACGAACGATTATTAACGTTAAAAGAGCATTATGATCATGATGGATTAGAGTTAATCGCAAATCCTATCAATCATAGCTTAGATGCAACCTATGCAGCTATCATCAATAAAAATATTCCTTGTGAAAATACATATTCTAATACATTACGTAGCAAGTATTTATGGATAGATATTTTTCCTGTTGATGGATTTAGTGAAGATATGTCCATTATGAAAGAGATTTATGATAAATCGATTTTTTATCAAAAAATACTTACATTAGCTAGCGCTAAACTGTTTAAGGGGAAATCTCTTATTCATGCTTTAGGTAAATTAGTTATTGTTCCATTGTGTCGTTTATTTGGTAAACAACGTTGTATCGATATTATGGATCGTTTGGCTAAATCTTATGACTATACTAAATCAGAGCATGTTGGTGTAATTGCCTGGGGTGAAGGTGTAAAGGAACGATTACCTAAAAAGGACTTTGAGAAGATGACGAAAATTGAGTTTGAAGACCAATTATTTTCTGTTATGTCCTGTTGGAGACAATATCTAGATAATATGTATGATGATTATATGCAGATGCCTCCTGAGAACCAACGCTGTGGACATAATATTGTTGCATATAAGATAAATCGAAAGGATTAAGTATATGGAGCCGTTACTTTCTATTATTGTTCCTATTTATAATGTTGAACAGTATGTTGATAAATGTATTCAATCAATACTTAATCAAACTTATCAAAATTTAGAAATTATTTTAGTTGATGATGGGGCAACTGATCGCAGCGGTTCTATTGCAGATTCTTATGCGGCGAAGGATAAACGTGTAAAGGTCTTTCACAAAGAAAATGGAGGGCTTTCCGATGCTCGTAATTATGGTTTAGATCATGTTACAGGAGACTATATTTTATTCGTTGATAGTGATGATTTTATAGAAAATACAATGTGTGAAAGATTGCTTACTGTAGCGAATAGTAGCAATGCTGATATGGTTTCTTGTAATTATTATATCTATAGAGGTGATGATGATATTAGTATACATACTATGTCTGTTCAAGATGATACAAGAACTTTCACAGGCATGGATATGTTACGATATTATCTATTAAAAACGGAACCATTCGATCTTAATGTAGTATGGAATAAACTCTTTAAATCTGAGTTATTCAATGGGACAGTATTAGTTCGTTTTCCAAAGGGGAGAGTTCAAGAGGATAATTTTACTATTTTCAGGCTATTTTTGAATGCTAATACTATAGTAACAGTAAATGAACCTCTTTATTATTATGTACAACGCGCTGGTAGTATCATGGCTAATTTTAGTAGACGTTTTATGACAGATACCGTAGAGTCCCATATATATATGAATGATTATCTTATGGAGCACTGTAGTAGTGTAAAGAACGAACTGCAATTGTATCTTTTAAATTCCTATGTGGAATTATCTCGTAGAGTTCATGTTAATAAATGTAAGACAGAGTACAATGATTTACTCACTCAATATAAGCACTATGTATTAGATCATACGTCTGATACCAGCCATAACCCATTATGGAAGTGCAAACAAGATATAAAGAGGGTATTGGTTAAATTGTATTATTGAATATGAATCATAACCATATTTATACGGTTGTATGTAACATATGATTAAAACCCATAGAGATTATTTTTATATTTTTAATTGATAATACTATGGGATTTTCTCTAATTATGAAAGCATGGTTAGTAAGGTTTGATAGATATTAATGATAGAGGAAAAGTAATGTGAGGAAGAGTTACTCCGTATTAATAGAGAATATATTTTCTCTACTAACCCTACGCGCCTTAGAGTATGTACTCGCTTTTATTTTGGTACCATATTTAATTCGCGTATTAGGACCTTTGCATTTTGGAATGATTGCATTTATGCAAGGTATTATGGAATATTTCCGAATCTTTGTTGATTTTGGGTACTCCTTAACGGCTCCAAAGGCAATAGCACAGGCTGAAGAACAGAAGATAGGATCTCTATTTGCCAAATATTTTTATGGAAAAGTATGTATATTAATATTTGTTACGGCCGTATTTTTTGCTATTTATAATTTGCAACGCATATTCCTAGGGAACACGATCGATATATTATTGTTTCAAGTTATGTACTGTGGAATTATAGGCAATGTTTTATTTCCTGTATGGTTTTTCCAGGGCATACAGAAGATGCGGTATATTACCATATTAAATATGAGTGGTCGTATCTGTACGATGCTTGGTATATTTTTACTTGTAAAATCTCCAGAGGATTATATACTCGCTGCATTCTTACAGGCTTGTACTCCATTAATTGCAGGTATTTTTTCAATAGTGTGGTTAAGAAAACACTATACTGGATTATTCAAATTACCACCTATGGGTGAAATTATTAATTCTTATAAAGAAGGATGGTCTATATTCGTATCCTCGTTGGCAGTTAATTTATATACTGCAACTAATATAGTGGTATTAGGTATGCTTACGAATAATGTTATCGTTGGTTACTATAGTGCTGCTGATAAATTAATTACATGTGTTCGTAGAGGTATATATGCTGTCAGTGACGCCATATATCCATTTATAAGTAAGATGATGAAGGATGATATTCCAAAAGGGTTACAGTTCATTAAAAAGCAATTGCTCTTATATCTAGTTGTAGGTCTTGTTGGTTGTACATCACTATTTTTCTTCTCGGATACTATAGTCAAGCTATTGTTCGGAGCGGATTATAATTTAACTGTTGACGTATTACGAATCTTGTCATTTGTTCCTTTAGCTGTTGCTATTAGTACTGTATTTGGTGAAGAAACGATGCTACCACTCAATATGAATAGTGCATATAGCCGAACTCTAGTATTGGCAGCATTCTTTAGCTTGTTATCTATATTCCCATTGTGTTATTTGTGGGGGGCTAAAGGGGTAGCAATGACAATGTTATTAACAGAATTTTTAATTATGATTATTATGGGAGGCTTATTAAGGAAACAACTCTTCCAATAGGTTTAAATAGTTTGAGAGGTTTGTTTTAATATGATTAGTACAGCATATTATAAAATTCAAGAGTTATTGCTTTGTGCAATGATAATTTCATTACCACTGATGCGGATTCCAGATCGGTATACTTTGTTTTCAATGGGCAATAATCTATCGATGATATTTCTGTTCTTTTCCCTTTTGTTATTCATTGTATATAGCCTATGGAACAAGAAGACAGAGTTTCCCTTTAAACCGTATTTTACAATATCTGTTGCTTGGATTGTTTTTTGTACCATTTTAGGGGTATTTTCTTTTCCTTTTTATGATACTGTTATTTACACGTATTTAATCAATACATCTGTTGTCCAAAAACTATATGCGCTATTTCCTTCGTTTGTAGGTAATGAATTTATTCTACAAGTAAAGTTAATGGTATCACTAGTTTGGTATCTGTTTAGAAACTTTATATTTCCCTTAATTGGGCTATTCTTAATCATTTTTAATCTATATAAAGATGATTGTAAAAAAGGTCTTGATACTATTGTTAATGCTGCAAGGATATTAACAATACTATGTATAGCTTACTCCATTATAGAGGTTTCTTGGCTATGGAGTGGTTCAGATTACTTGGCTAGTATATTAGTAACTATTAATAATAGCTTATATGATCCTGTTGTACAAAGTGGGTGGTGGCCTCCGGAATTATGGCCAGGTCAACTTAGAAGCCTTGCGTTAGAACCATCCTATTTTAGTATGATTGCGGTGTTTTTGGCACCATTATTAGGTATTCATTATGTAAATTCTAAGAATAAACTTGATATTATATTAGCATTTCTCTTAGCTGTCATGATTTTCTTAACTAAAGCGCGAACAGGTGTTGTTGTTTATCTATTCGAACTTGTTGCATTTGTCGTATTAAGTCTAATCTTTAGATATAAATTTTGGTGGAAGTTATGTCTATTTACGATTGGTTTAAGTATTTTTAGCTATTCCTTCGCCATTGTTGGTGACTCCGTAGTAAGCCCTATGATTAAAGCTAGTATTTCTCAAACGACTGCTATTGAAGAAGGACCTAAGTCTGTATCTGTAGAAAAAGCTCTAGATAAGTATATTGATAGCAATGTTAAGTCAGTCAGCAATACTAGTTCTAGATCTAATTCAGCTAGATTTGGTAATACCGTAGCTATGTTTAACGTTGGACTAGATCATTTAGCATTTGGTGTTGGTAGAGGCTTACACTCAAGTTATATGGTTGATAAATTCCCTGATTTTGCTAAAGATAGTGGCGAAGTTAAACGTTGGACAGAAGACGTATTACAAAAAGGCTTTTTAGCATTTGAGTATCCAGTACTTAATGAGTTTGCAGCTATATTGGCATGGTTTGGGTTGATAGGGGAAATCTTGTTTATTACCCCAATTTTATATATCTTATATAGAACCTATAAGATTAAGAAGTATATTAACAACCCTACATTGGTCTACCTATTAGTGGCATTCTTTGGACAAATTGCATGCTTTATGAGTAATGAATTTTTATTGGCTTATCCAATTCTTGTAGGGATTTTGATTTGTTATATTAAATTTTATGAGCATAATGATATAACCAGAGAATAGGGGGTTATTCTAAATAAAGTATAATGTGTATATTGTAACTAATGTTTAAAATACATCGAATATATTTGATATATAGTTTATGGCTTTTCTATCTCATGATTAGTTATAATTTGTATAGCAAAATATTATGGAATGAATATATTGGGAGTATTCATTTCTAGGGTACTACATTAGTTAATATATTGGTTTGGGAGAATTTAGCTATGAGAAAATATGTACTTTCAGTTGATAAGAATAAGCCGATAGAGCTTGAAATCACAAATATTTTAGACGATGACAAAGCTATAGTGCGCGGTCGTCTTAATACATATCATTTGGATTATGATGTAGAGACAACTTCTGTTTTATTGAATTTTACGTTGGAAGACGATCGAGAAACTGTATATAGTATTAGATTAAAGGAAGATGATTCTTTATTAAAATGTTTAGATTGTACTCCTCAGGAGATATTCTTTAACATTGTTAATTTTCTTGGTGAAGTAATACATAAGGCTAAATCTATTGGACATACATTAGTTATGAAGTTAGATCATCAAACTTCTAGATTACTTGTAAAGGATTTAACAAAAATTGGTGATGAATATCGTACATTTAATGGAGAACTAGTATATTAAGATAATTCTTAATAACTATATAGTGGAATTAAAAGAAGGTATCAACGGCAGTTGATACCTTCTTTTATGTAGAAATCAAATTGATGGGATACTAAATTTAGATCAACCTATAATATCTTTATTAGATATACGAAGATAAGAAATAGGGATTGAATGTTCTCTTATATAACAAATCTGTTATGAAACGTATTGTATTGTATATTGAGCAGCCGATAGTAGTTGGCTCAGAAGTTGCCATTTTAATGCGAATTTCACCGTTTTTTGGTATAATAAACAAGTATTCCAACGATAAAACGGAGGTAATTCTAATGCGTAAATTCTTATATATGTTAGCAGCTCTACTCGTGTTGATCGGTATTAATACACATGATGTAGAAGCTCGTACAGATGTGTATGCTACAACCTATAATGGTAATAGCTGGTATGTAGACCAAGACTCTGTGAAGAGAGTAGGGGATGTACTCAACTTTACGGTGTACACTACATCTGGCCTTAGCTATAAGGTATCATCTAGCGATAGTAACTATTACAATGCAGATGTATTCTACTATAACAACAAACTCGTTTCAGACAATGGCCAATCTGTATGGAAATCTCCAGGTATGATGGCCGCTATGCGTGTGGCACGTAGATAAAGAATAAAGGCAGCGATTCGATCGCTGCCTTTTGGTCTGTATAAGTGTACTATAGTATCGTTTATCCGTATTTGACGATATATAAGATTAACCCTATAATATAAATAGATAGCCAAGCGAGTAGATCCGTCGGGCTCATCTCAAGAGAATAAATAATTGATGAAATGGCCTTTCAGTTACCTAATTATCTAGGGATAACGAAGGGCTATTTGTCTTTTCCAAGACAAATAAGCGCCACGAGTGCACCAAAAGCAATGACTACAGTCATTACCTCTAGGATTAGCATGATTAACTCATAATCACTCATAGACAACCCTCCCTTCATAGACGAAGAGAGGCCCAACCTCGCTTAACTATCCTATATCAATTATATGGCGAACATATAAGCGAATCAATAAGAATCTATTTATAGAAATATACAAAAATATATATACATATACGTTAGCAGTAACTATAGTTACTGCTTTTTTATTTTTAGTAATTTTATAGTTATGTGGCAAATTTCCCTCATATTTACAAGAATATGATTATTAAATATAATTAAATTATTTAATAATAGTTTATAGTATGTAAATGAGAGAGGGTTTTTATGAAACGTGTGTATAAAGCAAACCTATCTTTAGCGATTGCTCTGACAATTGCTAGCTCTGTAGTGCCCTATGCAATGGCGGGGAGTACATTAGTTACTACACCTAATGGTGCAAATATTACGGCAAACAACGGTGGGAAGTTTAAGGCTGGCGAAATGACAAACTACATATCTACGATTGAAGCAGATACTGGTAGTACAGTTAGTATTGATAAAGCTGTTGCTAATATTGGCTATAATAACAAGCCTTTCATTAGCAGTAAAGGTGGTAGTACAGTTAGCCTTAAGGAAGGCGTTTATGATGTTCAAAATGTAAGCACTCCTGTTGCAGTGGCTCAAGGTGGCACCGTTAATATTGGTGTAGACGGCAATAAAGGTAATTTTACTGGTAATGACTTGTCTTTGGTAGGTGATGTCATTGTTAAAAGCGACCCAAATCATGCATCTGAGATCAATATTGGTATCATTGGCAAAGAATCTCTTTGGGATGGTTTAGCCTTTAACTTAGCAGACAAAGACGCAAAGAATCCAAGTCATATTAATGTATTCCTTGGTGACTATGGTTCTTGGGAGCTTTTCTATCAAGGCGGCTTGCATGATGGAACATTAGATGGTGGTACACAACCTAGCCATGTACATCGACTTGTAGGTTCCAAGAACCGCAACTATGCGAATATGGTAACCCAAAGTGAGCATAATAAGCTCTATGTAGATAAGCTTGAAGGGCATGTAAACTTTATTTACGACCCTAATGATGAAGGTGGCGATACTGAGGATCCAGATTATAAACCACCGACTACAACCTATAATGGTTTGACTCCAGATTCCTTCTGGGGTGGTGATATTCATATTACAAGTGCGGCTCCTGGTGCAGCGGCTCATGTGTATACTACTCAACGAGGCCTAGATATGTCCTCTGAGGCTAATGTGAACAAGATTTTAGATAACTTGGCTCACAAGATGTACTATCATAACTATGTTAATGGTGAAAGAAACCTTCAAGGTACAGTAGCTATTGCATCTGATGGTTCTGAATCTGGTCGTTTTACAGTAATTACATCTGGTCATGCTAAAGAAGGTGATATTACATGGCAAGCCGATAAGGATGGTCAAGGTAAATACGTATAT
This sequence comes from uncultured Veillonella sp., assembly GCF_905209685.1. GTDB lineage: Bacteria > Bacillota > Negativicutes > Veillonellales > Veillonellaceae > Veillonella. The sequence goes on from NZ_CAJLUB010000020.1 coordinate 12,447, forward strand.
GGTGAAAATAAACCTGTACCGAAACCTCAACCTAAGCCGGAGGTAAAACCAACTCCTAAACCTGAGGTTAAGCCGGTACCAACTCCGACTCCTAAACCAGAGGTAAAACCTACTCCAAAACCAGAGGTTAAGCCAACACCAAAACCAACTCCTAAACCAGAAGTGAAACCAACTCCAGTGCCAGAGCGTAATTCTCATATTCACGTTATCATGGGTGATTTTGATACACCTCATATGCGCGGTGCCCGTTCTGCTATCATGAGCAATATCAACGGTTGGAGAACATTAACAGATAATATGTATCGTCCACGCGTATTGCAACAAGGCGAACCAACAGGCATTTGGGCTCGCGTTGGGGGCGGTAAATATAGCTATACCGCAAAAGGTATCGACACAGATACAACATATACACGTATTCAAGGCGGTTATGACGCTAAAACAGGTAGCGGTTGGACTGTAGGTGGTCAAGTATCCTACCTTCGTGGCAACGATGACTACGTATTCAATGGCACTGGTAAGGAAAAAGCCTTTGCTGTAGGTGCGTACGGTGTGAAAGATCTTGGTAAAGACCAATACATTCACCTTGAATCCCAAGTAGGTCGCGTTTCTAATGCTTTCACAGCTCGCAATGAAATTGGTGAAAGCCTTTCTGGTGACGCTAAAGCGAATGCTTATACAATTGGTGCACGATACGGTAAAACTGTGAAATTCCAAAATGGTACATACATTGAACCACAAGCGCAATTGAGTTACACTCATTTCGGTGGGGATAGCTTTGATGCGGGTCGTATGCATGTAAATCAATCTGGTGTGAGCAGCACAGCAGGTGGCATTGGCCTTGAAATCGGTAAAACATTCGGCGCAGGTAACATCTATACTCGCGTTGGTGTAAACCATGCCTTCTCTGGCACTGTAAATACAGCGTACACAACAGGTAATACTACAAAGTATACAAAACAAGACCTTAAAGGCACTTGGACCGATCTAGCATTCGGTGGTCGCTATGGCTTCAATGCTAATAACAGCATCTTTGCTGACCTTAGCACAGGATTATCCGGTGACTATAAAGCAGGCTGGTCTGTAAATGCTGGATTTACACATAAATTCTAATATACTAGTCGACAGATTTACCATGAGGCAGCGAGTTAATCGTTGCCTCTTTTGGTATATTTTTATCTAATACATATCAAATCTTAATTATTTCTAAAATAAATGAGTATAATTCATTTACAATTCACTAAAAATAGTGTAATATTTTATACATATTTTAAAAGTGTTAGTCTTAAGTTTCTTTAATAAGTGAGTATATATCTATCTTTTATCATAAAAAAAGACTAATAAATCAACTCATAGATATATATTCAAGTATGAAGGAGCTTTCACAAATGTGATTGTATTGTAAGTGAAGTATTTATTGAGGTATAAGAGGATGAAAGGTAGAAATAAGATTTTATTGTCTGCTGTTATGATGACCTTATTGTCATCTACAACGGCTATGCCTAGTACATGGGCTGCAGCAGGTATTAATTCTGATGGACGTATTTTTGCAACTACTGCTGATAGTAAATTTGAAAGTACAGGTAATACGACTGCGAATGGTGTAGTCGCATCTGATGGTGGTCAAGTTACAATTGGCTCTTTGGACACTCCTGATGCATCTCAATTGCCTAAACGCTATCGTCAACCAGCTTTCATTACAGGCATGCTAAATAACAGTTCCATCCAAGTGGATGGCGGTGTTATGGACGTGACTACTGCGCCATGGAAGTCTCCATATCCACTGGCATTTGCCTATAATAGTAAAATTAATCTTGGTGTCGATGATGCGGGTACCGTAAAGCACAAGGTATTTAATATGCAAGGCGATGTGCTTGTATCTGATAAAATGATGCCTCCTCATCAAGAACAGCAACCATCTGTTATCAACATTGGCTTAGGCCGCGCGCACAATAGCCCTAACCAATTTTCTGGTAAGGCAGTGAACACCTTAGAGGATAAGGGTGGCGAAATCAACATGACCTTTGATGGTGGCATGTGGAGCCATGATTACATGGGCGGTTTGGAATCTTTCAAGATTGATGGTAAAACGGAACGCAGTAGTATTAATAACCTCACAGGCACTCGTACGCGTGAAGGGTTCAGCCGTATTGCACAGGATTCTCGCAGCGACATTCATGTAAATAAATTGGACGGTCATATTAATGTTATTTATGACATGACTAGTGGTACTGGCTTAAATTATGCTAAACCAGGTTCTAAGAAAGACGGCCTTGATCCGGCTGATATCGAGGGCGGTAACTTCATCGTGAAATCCGCTGCAGCTGGCTCTGGCGTGCATGGCTATGTAACAGGTGATCATCTTGATACTTCTTCTGAAAGCAATGTAAACAAGATTTTAGATAACTTGGCTCATAAATTCTATTATGAAAATTATGTAAAAGGTGAAAGAAACCTTTCTGGTACAGTATCCATCGCTTCTAAGGGCATCGTGTCTAGCTACAAAAAAGCGTTGACTACAGACCAAAAAGAAGGAGATATTACTTGGAAAGACGGTAATGGCCAAGGCTCCTATGTGGTGCCAGAACCAAAACCTACACCAACTCCAGAGCCAAAACCAGTTACACCAGTAACTCCAGATCCTAAACCAGTTACACCTGTGACTCCGGATCCTAAACCAGTTACGCCGGTAACTCCAGATCCAAAACCAGTTACGCCTGTAACTCCAGATCCTAAGCCAGTTACACCAGTAACTCCAGATCCTAAGCCGGTTACGCCAGTAACTCCAGATCCTAAGCCAGTTACTCCTGTAACGCCAGATCCTAAGCCAGTTACACCAGTAACACCAGATCCTAAACCAGTTACACCAGTAACTCCTAATCCTGTTGTTCGTGGTGCGTACGATACACCTCATATGCGTGGTATTCGTTCTGCTGTAGTAGGTAATATCAATGCTTGGCGTACATTAGCTGATGATATGTATCGCCCTCGTGTATTGCAACAAGGTGAACCAACAGGTATTTGGGCTCGCATCGGTGGCGGTAAATATAGCTACTCCGGCAGCGGTATCGATACAGCTACAGATTACACACGCATCCAAGGCGGTTATGATGCTAAAATCAGCCGTGGCTGGACTGTAGGTGGTCAAGTATCCTACCTTCGTGGTTCTGAAGACTATGTATTTGATGGTTCTGGTAAGGTTAAATCCTTCTCCGTTGGCGCTTATGGTTTGAAAGATCTTGGTAAGGATCAATATGTACATGTAGAAACGCAAGTAGGTCGTGTATCTAATGACTTCACTGCACGTAATGAAATTGGTGAAGCCATGTCTGGCGATGCAAAATCCAATGCGTATAGCATCGGTGTTCGCTATGGCAAAACATTGAAATACGCTAATGGTTTCTATGTAGAACCACAAGCACAATTGAACTTCACACACTTCGGTGGTCGTAACTTCAATGTAGGAAATGTATCTGTTAACCAATCTGGTGTGAATAGCACTTCTGGTAAGCTTGGCCTTGAATTGGGCAAACAATTCGGTAGTGGCAATATCTATACACGCTTTGCTGTAGGTCATGCTTTCACAGGCAATGTAAAAACTGCATTCGCTAGTGGTAGTGTTGTGAAATTAACAGAACAAGATCTCAAAGGCACTTGGACTGAACTTGCCTTCGGTGGCCGTTATGGCTTTAATAGCAACAATAGCGTATTTGCTGACGTTGCTACAGGTTTGTCTGGTGACTACCAAGCAGACTGGGGCGTAAACGCTGGCTTCACACACAAATTCTAATATAGTATATAAAGGTATATTGATATCTAAGTATGTTAGGTAAAAGTATATAAATATATATACAAATATATGTACAGATAAAAGAATAGTAAAAGACCCATGTATTGGAAAATAGCTAATACATGGGTCTTTTTTAGTGTTTAAAGAGAGTCTTGATCTAGCAGTAATATTTATTTATACAAATCATAGAGTGCGTTTATATATAACATCAGTAATCATAAGAGTTATTAATTTATATCCTAGCCTAGCATATACCATAATACAAGGTATTATAGGGTTAAACGGCATTTCTCTATAAATATTTCTTATTAATAAACCGAAATTGATAATTTTAAATTGTAAAATTTTTTTCTACTAAGATATGAATAAATGTTTGGTTGGTTATAAAAAATGCATAAAAAATAGAGTAATTATTATATAGTCTATAGAAAAATAAGGGATAAATAAGAATAGTTTACATTGAAAAGCATTATTTATGGATAATGCTTATTTTTATGTGGTGTAAAGTGTACATAAATGGTATAAATTTATAAACTAAGCAAAGATGAATATAAAATGAATTTTTATTTACCATATAGAAATATTTTGATATTATTAGGACAATCAACAATGATGAAGTTTTAGTGAAATTATTGTGAGAAATGAACTTATCTGTGTGTATTGTAAGCTAGAGGGAAGATTATGAATCGAATTTACAATGTAATTTGGAGCAAGACAAAGAAGTGTTATGTAGTAGTTTCTGAGATCGTAAAAAGCGGTGGCGGTAAGGTTAAATCCTTGCATACGGGCAAAACACATGCTCGTATGGGCGCTGTTATGGCAGTAGCTGCGCTATTATTAGGTGTGAATGTTACACCTGTAAATGCAGTGGATACTCATGATAAGGCTATTATAATTAATGGCGTGTATGGTGGTTATGCAACCGCTAAAGATGGTGGTAATGAATGGAGCTATCTATATAATTATAATAACCCTGGGAATATGTATGCTTTAGATGGCAGTGCCTCTACTGGATATTACTCAGGATATAAATTGACTGGTATTGCTATAGGACATAATACCGATATTGCGGAGACAAATGACCCTAGTTATTATTCAGGTGTAGCTATTGGTGATAGAGCTAAGGCTACTGGTGGTTTATCTTTTTCACTAGGGAACTATGCACAATCTACAAAACCATCTGCTATGGCTATAGGTACGGCCTCATTATCTAGTGGCTTCAACTCATTGGCTATGATGCGCCAAGCGGCAGCAACAGGTAATTTCTCTACCGCCATCGGTACAACTGCTTGGGCTAATGGTACAGGTAGCTTTGCCATGGGTTATTCTGCACAAGCAAAGGGCGATCAATCTATTGCTATCGGTGCAGCAGAGCCAATTACTGTAGCAGGTAGTGGTAATGAACCGAGTGCATCCTATAATGGTGATACTAATACTGTAACAAACGGGGCACGTTCTTTGGCTTTTGGTACAAAAGCGCGTACTGAAGCAGCGGCAAGTGACTCCATGGCATTCGGTTCTAATGCTAAAACTAAGGCAGCCAATGCAGTAGCAATGGGTAATTCCTCTCGTGCTACCGCTACAGATGCTTTTGCCTTCGGTAATACGGCGTATGCTACAGGTGCTAATGCCATTGCTATGGGTAGATCAGCACAAGCTAGACAGTTAAATGCTATCGCTTTAGGTGGTCAAGCAAAGGCATTAGAGGCTAATGCTCTTGCTATCGGTGGTAAGGCTGAAGCTAGCAAAGCTGGTACTATGGCTATTGGTACAGAAGCTAAAGCAAGTAGTAACAATGCTACAGCTATCGGTAATGGTGCAGAGGTTACTGGGGAAAACTCCATGGCATTAGGTGCTGGTGCGAAGATTTCTTCCAATAACTCCATCGCTCTTGGTGCAGGCACAGAGTTCAATGATCCATTAGTAAATACATATGCTGCTTTCACCAACGAAATGAACCCTGCTGAAGCGGGCGTAGTAGCCGTTGGTAATACAGGTACGCCTCGTCGTATCGTTAACGTAGCCGGTGGTCAAAATGATAATGACGCAGCAACGATTAAACAATTGCGTTATGTAAATAATAACTTGGCTATGACCATTGCGGGCCCTACATACACAGGGTATCAAGCGAATGGTTCTACCTATCAAGCGCCTGATTTCAGCATTAAAAATAGCACATATCATACTGTAAAAGAAGCAGTAGAAGCGGCGCAAACTAACTTCTTCAGCGCTAAAGGTACATCTGCTGATGCAAACTATGATAACAAAGGTGCTACCGGTACAAATGCGACAGCAGCGGGTGTACGCGCTTCTGCAGCGGGTAATTATGGTACTGCACTAGGTGCTGATGCAACGGCAACAAGCGATAAAGGTACTGCATTGGGTTATAAAGCTAAAGTAACTGAAGAGGATGGTGTAGCATTAGGTTCTAATTCTGTAGCGAATACAGCAGCCGGCGTAGCTGGTTATGATGTAAGCGCAGCAGACAACCGTGCCAATAAATACACTGCGTTAACAGGCAATGTAGCAACATCTACATTGGGTGCTGTATCTGTAGGTCAAAGCACTAGCGTTGGTAATGAAACACGTCAAATTACAAACCTTGCAGCTGGTACAAAGGATACAGATGCAGTTAACGTAGCTCAATTGCGCAATGTAAACCTTAAAATTGCAGGCAATACAAACGAAAACAACGGTAAAAATGACGTATTGTTAGATAGCCAAACATTGACTGTAAAAGGCGATGGCGCGTATGTAACAACTAAAGCGAACAACCAAACAATTGATGTAACCTTAACAAATGATACAAAAGATAAAATCGACAATGCAGCTAATAAAGAACTTTCTAACATTACAAATGTAGGTAAAAAGAATATTACTGCATTAGGTACAATTGTTGAGGCTGGCCATAATGTAACCATCCCAACAGCTACTGTGGACGCTACAACAGGTCAAAAAACATATACTGTAAATGCTATGGATACTAAGGTTTCCTTAGGCACTAGTGGTTTGATGACCCTTACAGGTGGCACATCTGATGCAAACGGTGTTCGTAACTACACTGTTGACGTAGATCCTACTAAGGTTGCTAAAACAGATTTATCCAACATCAATAGCGATGGTAAAACTGTGATCCGCGAAGAGGCACAAAAGGCTGTAAAGGTTATTGCCGGCCAAAATACAACAGTTACAGAAGGTACTGATGGTACATATAAAACATATGCAGT
>NZ_CAJLUB010000021.1 GCF_905209685.1 uncultured Veillonella sp.
TATGTAATTGATTAATAGTAATCTTACTCATGTTCTGTATCCTTTGTGTTAATTTTTTTCTTCGTCCTTTTTGATTTCATTCAAAAGGGATTCAATATGCATGCTATAGTCTAAAGACGTATCCTTATCGAATGTGATAGAAGGAATATGGCGCAATTTAAGTACTTTGCCAAGTTCCGTACGAATATGACCCGCTGCATGCTTTAAAGCGATAAGTGTATCTTCTTTTTCCTTATCGGAACCAAACAAGGAGACATAAATCGTAGCTTCACGCAAATCACCTGTTACATGAACATCGGTAATAGTAGTGAAGCCGATGCGTGGATCTTTCAATCCGCGCATCAACATTTGACTTACCTCTTGTTTGATAAATTCTTGTAATTTTCTAACACGAACGTCACTCATATAAACCTCCTAAATTTGAGGTGCAATTTCTTCCATCAAGTACGCTTCGATTACGTCGCCTTCCTTGATGTCGCGGTAACCTTCTAAGGAAATACCACATTCGAAGGATGTTTTAACTTCTTTAACTTCGTCTTTGAATCGACGTAAAGAGTCAACCTTACCTTCAAATACGACAATACCATCACGAATCAAACGAACTTCAGAGTCGTTAGTAATACGACCTTCTGTTACATAAGAACCAGCAACGATAGCCTTAGGTGTAGAGATAACTTGACGCACCTCTGCACGACCAACGACAACCTCTTTGAATTGAGGAGCTAACATACCACGCATCGCAGACTCAACGTCATTGATAGCATCATAAATTACGCGATATGTACGAAGGTCAACTTTTTCATTTTCTGCAGCACGACGAACATTAGCATCTGGACGTACGTTGAAGCCCATTACGATTGCATTAGATGCAGAAGCCAACATGATATCGGATTCGTTAATAGCACCTACTGCAGCATGAACGATAACAATACGTACTTCAGGATTTTTAATGCCTTCTAAAGATTGACGTAATGCTTCTACAGAACCTTGAACGTCAGCTTTAATGATTATGTTAAGGTCTTTTAACTCACCTTGTTGAATTTGGTTGAAGATATCATCCAATGTAACCTTGTGAGTTGCTTGTAATTCTTGGACGCGTTGTTTTGCAATACGTTTTTCAGCAATTGCACGTGCTTCGTTGTCATCCATACCGTTGATGATTTCACCAGCTTGTGGAACTTCAGAGAAGCCCAAGATTTCTACTGGCATAGAAGGACGAGCTACTTTTACTTTTTCACCGCGTTCATTTGTCATGGCACGTACTTTACCATATGCTGTACCAGCAAGTACAGTATCACCTACACGGAGGGAACCTTTTTGTACTAGTACTGTACATACAGCACCACGGCCTTTATCAAGTTGAGCCTCGATAACTACGCCGTACGCTTTACGGTTAGGGTTCGCTTTCAATTCCATAACTTCTGCTACAAGCAAGATATTTTCGAGCAAATCGTCGATACCTTGTTTTTGTTTAGCAGATACTGGAACCATGATTACATCGCCGCCCCATTCTTCTGGTAAAAGTCCATGTTCAGCCAATTGTTGTTTAACATGGTCTGGGTTAGCACCTGGTTTATCCATTTTGTTGATAGCAACAATAATTGGTACATCAGCAGATTTAGCATGGTTTATGGCTTCAATAGTTTGAGGCATTACACCATCATCAGCAGCTACTACAAGAACAGCAATATCTGTAGATTTAGCACCACGAAGACGCATAGCTGTAAACGCTTCATGACCTGGAGTATCAAGGAATGTAATTTTATTGTCGTTATAACGAACTTGGTATGCACCGATATGTTGAGTGATACCACCTGCTTCGCCAGCTGTTACATTAGTTTGACGAATTACGTCCAACAAGGATGTTTTACCATGGTCAACGTGACCCATGATAGTAACAACTGGAGGACGAGGTTTCAATGTTTCTGGTGCATCTTCAATTTCAATAACATCTGTTGGATCTTCTTCAGGTTCTACTTCTGTTACAGTTACACCAAACTCTTCAGCTACGATTGTAGCTGTATCAACATCAACCTCTTGGTTAATGCTAGCCATAACACCTAAAAGCATCAATTTTTTGATGATTTCAGATACTTCACGGCCCATCTTTTCAGCTAGTTCCTTAACAGTTAAAGGACCAGATAATTCGATTTCTGTAGCAATCGCTGCTTCAGCCTTACGTTCAGCTTCAGCTTTTTGTTGTAAGTATTGTTCGTTACGATGTTTTACGCGATTCTTTTTCTTTTGCATAGATGTAGATAACAAGGATTGAGGGCGGTTATTGCCACCTTTTTTATTCTTCTTGTTACGACGATCATTGTTATTAGAATTGCGGTTATCATTGTTTCGATTGTCGTTATTGCGATTATCGTTATTACGAGCATCATTAGGGCGACCGTTATTACGATTATCATTATTTCTGTTATTGTTAGGGCGGTTATTAGTGCGGTCACCAGATTGTTGGTTACCTTCGGATTTACGTGTAGGCTCAGAGATTTGTACATGACGTACATTGCCCTTTTTATGGTCGTTTTGTTTAGATTGATCGTCTTGTTTTTGACCACCTTGTTTATGATTATCCTTTTTGTATTCGTTAGAACGATTTGGATTTTGTTGTTTATGTGGTGCAGCCTCTTGTTTATGTGCTGCTGTTGGAGCAGATTTTTGTTCTACCTTTTGTGTAGCTTTAGGTGCTTCAGCTTTCTTACTTAATTGTTTTTTAACAATATCATAGCCTGAATCATCTACAGAGTTTACTGCTTTTGTAACATTAATATTATGTTGTTGCAAGATAGAAATGACCTGCTTACTTTCTACGCCAAACTCTTTGGCGATTTCATGAACGCGCTTTTTGGACATCTACATACCCCCTTATTATCGATCAATCTCTTTTAGTAACGCCTTTGCAAATCCATCATCTAGTACTGCGACCACTACCCGAACCTCTTTACCAATAGCAGTTCCTAAAGTTTCTTTAGTACCAATGCTACGAAGTGGGATATGATGTGTTTCTGCTAATTGATTATATTTCTTTTCATTATTGGATGCACAATCGCCAGCGAGAAGGACTAGTTTAGGTTCCTTTCTCTTCATGGCTTTTTCTACGATAAAGTCACCAGAAATAACCTTGCCAGCTCGTTGTGCTAATCCTAAGAGATTTAAAATTTTATCTTCATTCATGTATATCAGTGATTACTCATTCTCTTGTAAATCACGTTGTAATGCTTCGTATATTTCTTTCGATACACTATGCTTTAATGACCGTTCTAATCGCTTAGCCTTATAGGCTTGCTCAAAGCATGACATGGACTCACATAAATACGCTCCACGCCCCGGTGCTTTTCCAGTACGGTCAATACTGATATTGCCATCTGGACTTAAGGCTACGCGAATTAATTCACGTTTCGCCTTAGGCTCACCACATCCTACGCATGTGCGCATAGGTTGGGATTTCGGTTTCATGACTATTCACCGTCCTCAGCATTTCCGAAACCTGCAAAAGGTTCTTCAGCTGCTTGAGTTTCACTCTTAATATCGATTTTCCAGTTAGTTAATTTGGCTGCCAATCGAGCATTTTGACCAGCTTTACCAATTGCCAAGGATAATTGGTAATCAGGAACTACAACGTAAGAGGATTTTTCTTCTTCACTTACATCAACAGATACAACCTTTGCTGGACTCAAGGAGTTAGCGATATAAATTGCTGGATCTTCATCCCATTTAACGATATCAATTTTTTCATCGTGTAATTCATCAACGATATGTTGTACACGTTGACCTTTAGGACCTACGCAAGCACCTACTGGATCAACGTTTTCATCGCGACTGTATACAGCAATTTTGGAACGCATACCAGGCTCACGAGCTACGGATTTAAGCTCTACTACACCTTCATAAATTTCTGGCACCTCTAATTCAAAGAGGCGTTTCAATAAACCAGGATGTGTACGGGAAATCATGATTTGAGGGCCCTTCGTAGTTTTCTTAACCTCTACGATATAGCATTTAATACGATCCCCTTCGCGATATGTTTCGCTAGCAATTTGTTCTGTAGGAGGTAAAATAGCTTCTGTTTTACCTAAGTCGATAAACACATTTTTACCTTCTACACGTGTAATAACGCCAGTGATGATATCGCCTTCACGACTATAGTATTCTTCATATACTACGCTGCGTTCAGCCTCTTTCAAACGTTGAATAAGCATTTGTTTTGCAGTATGGGCAGCACTACGGCCAAAGTTAGCTGGAGTAACATCAACTTCTACTACGTCACCAATTTCAAAACGTTTGTCAATTTTGCGAGCTTCTAACAAGCTAATTTCTGTTTCTGGCAATTCTACAGTTTCTACCACTTGTTTTTTAGCCATTACTTTATAAACGCCTGTTTCGCGGTCAATCACAACGTAAGCATCTGGATTAGATGTTGGTTCTTTGCGATATGCTTGCAACAATGCAGCCTCTAAGGATTCAAAAATAACCTCAGGAGCAAAACCTTTTTGCTTTGTAAGCACCATTACCGCTTGAATTAATTCTTGACTCACTCGTATGCCTCCATATATTAAAAATCAAGATGTAATCGAATTTGTGCAATGGCAGACCGTTCGAATGTCATACTTTCACCATTGATAGTAAAATCGATAGTTGTGTCTGTAAAACCTTCTAATGCACCAGTAAATTGTTTACTGCCATTAATCGGTTTAAATAGCTGAATATCAACATCACGACCATTATAGCGAATCAAGTCCTTATCCTTCTTAAGAACTCGATCTAGGCCTGGAGAAGATACTTCCAATAAATAGTTTTCCGTAATTGGATCCTTTTCGTCGAGGACAGCACTTAGTTTTTCGCTAACCATCTGACAATCATCCAAATCTACACCACCTGGTTTATCAAGGTAGACACGCAAATACCAATCGCGTTCACGAACGTAATCTACATCGACTAGTTCCATTTCGGTGCCGGCTATAATACCTTCAACTACAGAGGATACAAATTCCTCTACTGCTTCTCTCTTCATAGCCATCGCCTCCTTCATTACTACATCTTGTATATATCTCTTTTTTTCAAATACCTTAATTAGGCTAATCATAAATGAAAGAGTGGACATAAGCCCACTCTTTTAAAAGATTTATATAAAAGTCATATATAGTATATCACATTTGCTGTGTATATACAAATTCTACGCTTTCTTATGGGCTTTAACCAAACATTCCCACTTAGATTATTTCATATGAATATAAAATAACTCAAAAAATAGCATAGTCATATATAATGATTATCCTTAGTCTTTGCGTTCATTTAGGCCTTTTAATATAGGACCCAAATGTTCACGTAGAACTGCAGTTAAATCATCTAAATTTTTAGCATCTAGGTGATGGTCTATTTCAGGATAATTTTTATAACGAAGTTCTGCAAAGTATTCATCTCGCAATTCGTTATAATATAGCAATAATCCTGTACATTCGTCCATCTTACGATACTCACCGATAATAAAAGAACCATTAATCATCCGGATTGCATGAGCTGGATCAATATCACATACAAAGCCTTCCAGTTCTTTAGGCATAACCTCGGAAAAATCCCATTCAGGTATTCCTCGGCGACGATACGTAAAGGTAAAGTTATTCGCTGGCTCGATTAACATATTAGTTAAACCTTTGACACATCGATCTTGTAACCCCTTCCAGAACGACTCTAAATCAGCCCGTACAAACGAAATATCCACAAAGGAAAAGAGTGGCATTTCAATATGAACCGTATAGTCCTCTACCTCTTTATCATATAAGGCAGACCATCGCCACCCTAGATCATTTTGATAATGGAAAATAGGTACCTTTAATACCTCTTCACCTGCTGTAAGGCGTTCAAGTAGCGCAGTGTAATCAGATTCATTGGATGCTACTAAGGTAAATCCCCCAATCTGCTGAGGCAACCATGAATAATCTAATGCTTTACAAGCTTCAATAATCGTTTCCATATAATGCCTCATATTTCTGTTGATACTGTAAAACAGCTTTTACATAGCTACGTGTTTCTGGAAATGGTATAGTATCAACCATGCCATTCCATTTATTCTCATTAAGCCAGGATTCAACATGGCCACGTCCCGCATTATACGCAGCTAACGCCTGCACCTCATCACCATTAAATTCCTTTAACAAATGACCTAGGTACCATGTACCTAACTCAATATTAGTTTCCGGCTCTTTTAACTGGCGATCTGTATAGTTTCCATGTCCAACTTGTTGAGCTACCCATCGCGCTGTATCTGGCATAAGTTGCATCAATCCAAGAGCGCCGGTTTCAGATTCCGCAGTATTCTTATATTTACTTTCAGCTAAGATAACACTAGCCACTAAGGAAGGTGGTACTTGTTCCTTATCAGCTGCAGCCATCACTACATCTCTATAGTTAAAGGGGTACGCCACTTGACGCGCTATAGGATCATCTAAATGAGTAAAATAAAACCACCCAAGTACGACGCACGATAGCGCCGTTGCCGTTGCACGTTTCATATATCCCCCTTTCCTTACACAATCTTTATCCGATTTTGATATCGGTACAATATAGTAATACACCAAATGGTAGGTTACTATTATATAAAATTTTATGGGCTTATTATACCATTTAATACTAATTTTTATATACCAATTTTAGTACATAATAGGTAATTATTTTGATTCTTGTAAAACTGTCTCTATACGCTCATTCCAAATAGTATTCAACTGTACTGTTAAATCATGAGGCGTACCATTATTATCAACGATTATATCTGCATAGGCACGTTTATCATCAAGCCGCATTTGACTATTAATACGAGCAAGGGCATCCTCTCTCGTATATCCATTACGACTCATTAAACGTTCGATTTGAGTCGTTTCATTCACATATACGAGCCACACCTCATCCATCATGGTATACCATTCCCCTTCGATGAGTAATGGAATATCATAGATTAAAATTGGCGTATTTCCTTGTTCATATTGAGATGTCAACTCCATAATACGATTGCGTATATGTGTTTTTAGACAGCTATTTAATAATTGTCGTTTTTCTTCATTGTGAAAGACTATAGCACCAAGCGCTTCACGATTGAGTGTGCCGTCAGCATGTAAAACATTAGAACCAAAGGTCTCTACAATAGCTTGTAAGCCCTCAGTCCCCGGCTCCACTACTTCACGAGCTACAATATCAGCATCGATATAGGGTATTCCTTTGTCCTTAAAATAGGTAAGGACTGTACTCTTGCCTGATGCAATACCACCAGTTAAGCCTATTTTAAACATATATACCTTCTAACACGTAATACTATCAATTAAACTATTTTACCAATGCCCAGTTCTCAGCATGATGCACATCTACAATAAGAGGAACCTGTAATTCTACTACAGATTGCATTGTAGAACGCAATAATTCTTCAACTGCGTCTAATTCTTCATTCACTACTTCTAATACAAGTTCGTCATGTACTTGTAATAAAAGTCGAGATTTAAAGTTTCCTTCCTCTAGCTTTTGCTCAACTTGGTTCATTGCTAACTTGATAATATCTGCAGCAGTACCTTGAATTGGTGTATTCATCGCCGTACGTTCAGCAAAGGAACGACGGTTAAAGTTGCGGCTATTAATATCAGGAAGTTCGCGTTGACGGCCGAACATAGTGCGAACCTTACCAGTTTCATGGGCCTCCTGAACCATACGATCCATGTACTCTTTAACCTTAGGATAACGGCTAAAGTATAAGTCAATATAGTTTTTAGCTTCTCCCCGTGTGATACCAAGGTCGCGAGATAAGCCAAAGTCAGAAATACCATAAATAATACCAAAGTTAATAGCCTTTGCATGAGAACGCTCTTCGCTTGTTACCTCATCTTGAGATTTACCTAGTACCTCTGCTGCAGTAAAGCGATGAATATCCTTACCATCAACGAAAGCTTTAATCAACGCTTCATCGCCAGAAAGATGTGCTAAAATACGTAACTCAATTTGAGAATAATCGGCACTCACTAATGTGTCATACCCTGCACCTGGATAGAATAAGGCACGAATTTCACGGCCTTTTTCGGTACGAACAGGAATGTTTTGTAAGTTAGGATCAGAGGAACTAAGACGCCCTGTAGCCGTAACCATTTGATTAAAGGTAGTATGAATACGCTTAGTCTTATCATTAATAAGGACTGCTAATCCTTCACAATAGGTAGATACTAATTTTGCTACAGAACGGTATGCCAAGATTTTTTCCACGATTGGACTCTCATTACGTAGCATATCAAGTACTTCAGCATCTGTAGAATATCCAGTCTTAGTTTTCTTAATAACTGGCAAGTTCATCTTTTCGAACAAGATGACCCCCAACTGTTTTGGAGAGTTTATGTTGAAAGTTTCACCAGCAAGATCATAAATCTCTTGTTGTACTTGGGCTAATTCATCTTTAAAGCGAGATGTCGTTTCAGCCAGCTTATTTGTATCAATATATATACCATTTTTCTCCATTACTACTAATGTATGAATCAATGGCAACTCAATAGTTTCATATAAAGACCATAACTCTTCACGTCGAGCAGATTCACAAGCTACATCATTCATAGCAAGTAAAGCTTTCACCATAGATACGCACTCTACATCTACGCTACCGCTAGCAATGCTAGGCACAGAGAAACGTTCCGTTAAATATAGATAACCATAGTTAGTACGTGTTGGATCTAACAAGTATGCTAGAAGAGACATATCATGGATACGTGCAGTGTTATCATCATTAAACAAAGAGATTTCAGCTGGTGACTCTTTACCTAATGCTTCTATTAGTTCTTTTGTTTGAGTAGTAACAATGGCCTTAGCCCCTTGTAATACTGCTAGAACAGCCTTTGTATCATTTGTTTTAACGATAGTATCACCATTAGAAAGATAGGTAGTCTCGATTGTTCTAAATGGAGTTTTTCCATCGAGCACAACATGAACTGCTACTGTTTTATCTGTATAGAAGTCAGGAGTTAGAGCCTTAGCATCAGCTAAATCGTCTAGAGAAATTTCCTCTTGTGGTGCAAAAAGAGAGCCTGGGTCACCAAAAGCTGCTTCCTCTCCGCCCATTACTTGTACAATTCTAGGTGTTAATTTAGTAAAACCAAGAGTTTCAAATAAAGGCTGTACCTCAGAAGTATGGAAATTTTGCACAAAGTCTTCTACCTTGTAAGATAAGTCCATATCCGTTTTGATGGTAGCTAACTCACGAGATAAGAACGCTAAGTCTTTATTTTCAATGAGTCGCTCTTTTAATTTCTTACCAGAAATATCTTCAATATGGTCATATACAGACTCAAGATTACCGTATTCTGTAATCAATTTAAGAGCCGTTTTTTCACCTACACCTGGTACACCTGGAATGTTATCGGAAGAATCCCCCATAAGAGCTTTCATTTCGATAACCTTATCTGGGCCATAACCATAGAGTTCCTCCATGTTATCAAGAGTAACCTCTAACATGTCAGAAATGCCTTTTTTAGTTAAGAAAACATGACTATGTTCTGTTACGAGTTGAAGGTTATCACGGTCACCAGTAATAATTTGAACAGCCATATCAGAAGTGCCAAATTTCTTACTCAAAGATCCGAGGATATCATCCCCTTCAAAACCTTCTTCTTCGATAACACAAATGCCCAACGCTTTTAATACATCTTGAATAAGGCTAAATTGAGGTCGTAAATCCTCTGGTGCATCTGGACGATTACCTTTATATTCGCTATACATTTCTGTACGGAATGTCTGACGACCTTTATCAAAGGCTACAGCAATATAATCAGGATTGATTTCTTCGTACAATTTAATGAGCATTGTTAAGAAACCGTACACCGCATTCGTTGGAGTACCTAAAGCAGACTTCAACGGTGGTAATGCAAAGAATGCACGGAATAACAAACTACTGCCATCTATAATCATTAATTTTTTCATAAGACACCTCACTTAATTCTATCCTTTATTATAACATAAGGGAGCCAACTAACTTTTAAAATCAACATAATTAAGTAATTACAATATTGGCTAATATATTAATAATCTTGATTTCATAAAATAGGCTTATATGGTATAGTTAATAAGCAGTAGAAATGTTTTATACTTCATATTAATAAGGAAAATATTGGGCTGAAAAGTCCTTGCGTATCAATATGCGGTATGATATAATCATTCAGGTATAAGAAACGATTTTTAAGGAGGTGACTCAATTGCCAAACATTAAATCCAGTATTAGAAGCGTAAAAACGGATGCTGAACGTCGTGCGAAAAACGCCGCTGTAAAATCTCAAATCCGTACAGCAGCTCGTAAAACCGTTGAAGCTGTTCAAGCAGGCGCAGTAGAAGAAGCAAAACAAGCACTTGTTCATGCTACTAGCGTAATTGATAAAGCAGCCTCCAAAGGTGTACTTCATAAAAACACTGCAGCTCGCAAAAAATCCAACCTTGCAGCTAAAGTAAACGCTTTATAATTTCTAAAGCAAGTAAGACAGTCTCTCGGATATCCGTTGAGACTGTTTTTTTTATGCTTTTTTCAATTTTTCAATAATATTCTTTTCGTTTTTTATACAGTTATATTTTATTACGCCCTATGGGCAGATTAGAGGACTATTACTATGAGAACACTATTATTAATGCGTGGTGCTCCTGCTAGTGGTAAGTCTCAGTGGATTCGTGACAACAATCTTGAGGCTTACACCTTAGAAGCCGATCATTTCCGTATGCTATTACGCAGCCCTTCTCTTGGTGAGGACGGTTGGTATATTTCACAAGAGGATAATGGTCCGGCCTGGGAGCTCCTCCTAGATTGCTTAGAAAAACGAATGAGCAATGGCGACTTTGTCGTTTTAGATGCTACCCACACTACATCTAAAGCTGTTAATGCATATAAAGAATTGCTTAACAAATATAAATATACTGTATATTACTACGAACCAGATACATCACTAGAAGAATGCTTGGCTCGTAATGCAGAACGTACAGATTACAAACGAGTACCGGAGCAAGTCATTCACCGTATGCACAAGGTGATTAAGACAACACCATTACCAAAGTTTTGTAAGAAAATAAATTCTATCGATGAAATCAACAATTACTTTACCGTAGATTTGACAAATCAATATGAACGAGTGCGTATCATTGGTGATATTCACGGTTGTTACACGGCATTACAACAAGCTATCTCACCTTGGGATGAAAAAACACTTTACATCTTTTGTGGTGACTATTTGGAACGCGGTATTGAAAATAAAGAAATGATGTACAAAATGATGCGTCTTAGTACATTGCCTAATACTATTATGTTAGAAGGTAATCACGAACGACATATCGCAAACTTTGCTTTCAATACAAATTTAGATCGTTCCAAACGATTTATGAAAGAAGTAGTAGCACCTATCATAAAAGATATGACTAAAAAAGAAGTTGAATCTCTTCAACGAGAATTACGCCTCTTTTATAAATCACTTCGTCAATGTTATCCATTTAGTTTCCATGGCAAGAAATATTTAGTATCCCATGGTGGTCTTTCCTATGTACCTAATATGACCTTTATAGCTACCTCTACCTTTATTAATGGTTTTGGAGCTTACGAAACAGATATTGCTAAAATATATGATGCTAATTACGAAAAAGGTATGTGTCAAAACTTTATTCAAATTCATGGTCATCGCGGTGTTCCCGATGGTACATATTCCTTCTGTTTAGAAGGAGAAGTAGAATTTGGTGGAGAGCTTAAATACATTGATATTACTGCAGATGCATTTACTAAAAGTGGTATTAAAAATGATGTGTACGATAAAGATTACATGCGCCATGAATACCAAAACATGACACAACATCTTATCTACACACAAAATGAAGATATTAATATTTTAGGGAATTCTAAATTAGTAAAAGTAAAAAAATGCTCCCCTAACCTATACTCCTTGAATTTCACCTCTCGTGTATTCCATAAACGACTATGGAACGAAAGTACCGTACAAGCGCGAGGATTATTTGTAGATCGCTTAACAGGAGATGTGAAATTACGTAGTTATAATAAATTCTTTAATCTCAATGAGAGGCCAGAAACAGAGTTAAATAATTTAGCTAACACACTCTTCTTCCCTGTTGAAATTCGAACTAAAGAAAATGGATACCTTGCTATCCTTAGTGTTATCAAGGATGAACTAGTTTTTGCATCTAAATCTACTACAGAAGGTATGCATGTAGATTTGTTTAAAGATTTATTCCAAAAATTACCTGAAGTCTTACAAGAAGAAATTAAAGAACTATTAAAGCGTAATAACTGCTCTATGATGTTCGAAGTCATTAGCCAAGAGGATACTCATATTATTAAATACGACCAAGATCATCTTTATGTACTTGATATGATTCAAAATACATTAGATGTAAATGGTAAGCATATTGATGTATCTTTTTCTAGGGAACGACTAGCAGAACTAGACTCCATCCTTAAGAAATATGACATACCATTGATATCTATTGTGAAAACAATTCAACTAGTTAATACTATGGGCGAACTAGAAACCATCATGAATGAGGAACTTAATTCATTTCATGAGTCTGAAGGCTTTGTATTAGTCGATAGCAATGGCTTTATGACAAAATTTAAAGGTCCTTATTACAATACGTGGAAGCACCGACGAAATCGGATTCTAGAACCATATCAACAAAATGGTAAGATACCTTATGAAAACTGTAAAAATGAAGATGATAAAAAATTTGCAGATTTCTTAAGTACACTAGAATATGATGTAGTTTGTAAATCTACTTTACTAAATATTAAAGAAATGATGGAAAGTAAAGGATTGCTATAATTAAATAAGAAATATACTTCTATAAAGAAAAAAAAGACCAACTTATGATGTACATAAGTTGGTCTTTTTATGATTTAACTATCTATTTTAAAGATACTACCAGTTAAAACTATTTATTTTTAACTGGTAGTATCTCATATATAGCATATTATATTTATTATTTCGAAATTATGTTATTGTCGTACATAAGTAGCAATATAGTATTCTAAACCTAAATATACTAAAAACATATGAGAAAATTATTTACTAAGTTTCTCTAAAAACGATGTTCCAATGCCCCATTGTTTTAAACCAAAGTTTTCTAAAACTGTTTCCCCAATGTCTGCAAAACTTTTTCTATCGCCGAGGTCTATAGGCCCATTCATTCGTGGACTATATCCAAGAATAGGTACTAATTCACGGGTATGATCTGTTCCCTTCCAGGTTGGATCATTACCATGGTCCGCAGTAATAAGCAATAAATCGTCATCATTGAGCATTGGTATTAAACCACCAAGTTGGTAATCAAAATCTTCAATAGCACGTTTATAGCCTTCTACATTTCTGCGATGACCGTAAAGGCTATCAAACTCAACAAGATTAACCATCATAAGACCGTAATCAAATGTAGCCCCTAATAGATACGGAACCATATTCATGCCATGGGCATTAGATTTTGTAGGATAACTTTCATCCCAACCAACATGCGCATAAATATCTCCAATTTTACCGACTGCTACAGTTGGAACATCCGCATCTTGTAACTCTTGTTGTACCATTTTTTTCTCTGGCATGCGACTATAGTCATGACGGTTAGATGTGCGTACAAAACTACCAAGTTCACCTACAAATGGGCGTGCGATAATACGGCCTACATAGTAATCTCCAACGCAAACCTTATCACGGGTAATTTGGCATATACGATATAGTTCATCTAAAGGAATCACATCCTCATGGGCTGCAATTTGAAATACCGAATCGGCTGACGTATATACGATAGGCTTACCTGTTTTAATATGTTCAGCCCCTAAACGTTCAATAATTTCTGTACCAGATGCAACTTCATTACCTAAATAACCATAGCCCGTTTCCTTTGTGAAAGTATCCATTAATTCTTTTGGAAAACCTTCGTAAAAGGTTGGGAATGGAACCGTAACAGGATGCCCCATCATCTCCCAATGACCACTTGTTGTATCTTTACCAGTGCTGAGCTCTGCCATGCGACCAAAAGCACCGTTAATGCTTTCACCGGTATCTGCAATATCGGCAATATGTCCTAGTCCTAAAGATTTCAAATTTGGGCAATAAATTTTACCAGCTGTTGATTCAATATGACCTAATGTATTAGAACCTTCATCACCAAATTTTGCAGCATCCACGGCATGACCAATACCAACAGAGTCCATAACTAATAGGATAATTCGTTTAAACATATATCCTCCTATTATGTAATATTATTTGAGGTACGGCATTGCTAGCATAAGGGCTGCCAAAGATTTGCTATCCTTAATTTGCTCCGCCTTGATAGCCTCTAATAATTCAGGTAAAGTAAAATACTCAAGTTCCACATATTCGTCTGGATCCCAATTAGTTTCGCCCATCGTAAGGTCTTTTGCTAAATACAAATGTAGTACTTCATTACAGAAACCAGGGCTTGTTGCAATAGTACCTAATGAAATCCATTGGTTGGCACGATACCCTGTTTCCTCTGCTAACTCACGTTTAGCACAGTTTAGAGGCTCTTCATTAGGATCTAGTTTACCTGCTGGAATTTCAAGCAAAGGCTGTTGCAAAGCATAACGGAACTGACGTTCCATTACAATCTTATTATCTTCAGTAACAACCACAATAGCTGTAGCACCAGGATGATGAACAACCTCACGCCACGCTTCATTACCATTTACATCAGCTATATCATAAGTAACTTTGATTAGTTTACCATCAAACTTCATTTCGCTAGATTTTTGTATTTCTTTGCTAATTGCCATAATAGCCTCCTTATCATATATAAATATTATGATACCACAGAGAGAAGTAAATATATATAATTTATCAAGTATAATCTAGCATTAATCAAGTCAATTATAAAAAAAATAGTCTGTTTCACACAGACTATTTTCTAATTAATTTAGGTAATATATGGAAATTAAAATGAAAAAGCTAGCAGTTTTATACTATTTACTTATTACAATTTTCCAGTAATTGATTCAAATATTTCTGAAGGCCATGTTTTTCTTTGACACGCTTCTTTTATATCATCAAAACTATTAGACTTATAATTTATTAGTCTCTCTAAGTCAATAATTTTATTATTTATCATTTTTATAATAGTAGAATTTAAAGCCCTAATGAAAAGATTTACACAATGTGCAGCAGAATCATCTAAATCAACATAACTCATACTTTGTTGTATATCACGATGAAATTCTGAGATAACCTCTGATAAACCTTTATGACAATAAACAGTTTTATATTTATCTCCAAATAAACCACTACCAACATATTGTTCAAAATCATCATAGTCTATATAGGACTTATATGAGCTTAAACTACTATACGATCCAGATTTAAATTCTGCCCAGACCCCTGAACAAGTACTTCTATTTTCAAATTCACTTAAACTTTTATAATCGCTTTTTATCATATCATCATCAAAATCAATTGATAACTTACCAAAATTAGGTGGTATAAGATTTTGTTTATAGTAGGAGTTAATATCTCCTGAATACTGATCAAAAATATTCTCAATTTTTTTTAATAGATTATCAATCATACTATTTTTTGATAAGTCATAAAAAGGGTAAATTTTATCCATTTTATATTGAACAAATAATTCAACTAATATCTTTCTATATTGACTATAAACATATCTATCAAACTCTTCTAATCCAGCATTTTGTGCTTTGCTATGACTGCTATATACATAATCAGAACCATAATAATTTGGTGTAATAGGGTGTTCTAATTTATATTTATCACGTTCATATTTAAACTCTGAAAAACTCCTATATTTTACTAAGCACTCTAACAAGTCTTTTCTCAAATCTTTAAAAACTTTATCAATATTAGTTCTCTTACTATTTTCTAGTAAAAGAATAGCATTTACAGGACATAATAATATTAATTCCTCAATTAAAGCTATATGATCATCTGTTATTAATTTACTTTTATATGTACATGCCTTACCATCATCTCCATCATAAAAATATTCTGTACATGACAAACAGGCTCCACAAGCTACACACTTATCTTTGTCAACACTAACACTTCTCATTATATTCCCTCGTTAAGTCTCATATAAAAATTCTTTGCAAAGCAATAACATTCCTTAAGCTGATTATTTATAATACCTTCATCATCTAATACGGGACTATCAATAATATCTTTTATTGCTTTTGCAATATTTATTGTATTTTTTAGAATTTCTCTATCCTCTTCAGAGTAGTTATATTTATTAAATCCTCGTTCATTAATCAAATCATTTGAATTCTTTATAGCCCTTAGTAAAATAACGTTCAATGCACCTAAAAGATCAGATACTTTATTAGCCTCTTGTATAATATGTTCAGTCATGGTGCAAATATTTTCTGCGTTATTAGCATAGGATTCAGCTATCCGTAAATGTTTACCAGCTATCGTCATATTCCTTTTAGAATCATCTACCATCAGCCCTGGCAAACCACCTTTTAAAAGACTTACTAAAGCTTCTTTACCTGTAAATGGCTTTATAACGATATTATGATCGATCATAAGATTCCCATATTTTTCTTTAGGAAATGTTATTTCCATTTTAGAGTTTTCGATTGAATTATCATCTAATTCTATCTTTATAATTTTATTAAATACATCAATAAAAGGTTTTAATGAATATTGTGTAATAGATACTTTTCTAGTTAATAATTTAGCTAATGCTTTATCATGATTTTCTAAAGCATTTTCGATTTTAACTTTACTCATATGCTGCAAACTATATGCCTTTCTTAGACGGTTTACAGCTTTTTCATCCAACTCTATACTTTTATCAATATTTTTACAAGCAACTCCTAATGCAACGGCAACTGCAGGTGCTAAAATAAACAACATAATAGTATCTCCCTAAATTTTTAAAACTTTATTATTATCAAAGAAAAATTCATCAAATATATCCAAGTTTTCAAATAAAATCTCTTTATCAAAATACGTTAAAATCTGATTTAAGCTATTTGTTACACCATTAATATCATTAGATTTTATACTTTGACATAAATTATAATATCCTTTTAATACAAATGAGTTATATGAATGATTTTTCTTTTGAATATACTCATTAATAATGGTTCGATCAGATTGAATTTTATTATTAAAATCTTCAAGAAGCTTATCATATCGTTTCATTTGTTGCTTTGAAAGCTTTAGCTCTGTTTGCCATTCGTTTATCCATGAACTTACCTTGACTTGAATTTTAGATACAATTGAAGTAGTTATAAGTGCTGCCAAAGGCCCACCTACAGCATATGCAATAGAATATATTGGAGCTTTAATTAGATTAAATATTAAACTATTAATACATTGGTAACCATCAATATCAGCATTTATATATTTAATAATACTAATTGCAGAATTAATGGTTGTTGTAAATGTTTGTAATCTAAAATAATCAGATGCATTATTAATACCTTTGTTCTCTAAAGCTTTACCGATTTCAACTAGCATTTCATCTATTACAGCAGATCCAATCATGATACCTGTTTCTTTAACAATTTCTTTAGCAGCTTCAGTTTTAGATAACTCACCATTATAACTACGATAAAGTATTTCTACCGAACTTATAGCTGTACTATAAAGCATTAGTTCAGTTACTTCAGATTGTTGATTATCATCTGACTTAACACTATTATTTTTTCTTATTAAAGATTTGCTTTTAGATTTATTATTAATAAACTTATTTATTTGAGATTTTTCAATTAAAATATTCTGTGATTCACTTACCTTTTTGCTTATTATCTTTTGTATTGCTGCAGAATTAATATCAATTTCAGCATAAGTTTGATGTAATAACATACTTGTTGCTGTAGTAATATCCATTTCTGGATGATCAATATTGTCAACTATATATTGAAAATTTGATTTAGCACCCTTTGCTTTATTAAGCCGCTCACTAGTAGCTACTAAATTACTATCTCTTACAATAATCTCCTTTAAATCAGATTTATCAAGATAATTACCATATCTAGATAAAATCGAATCAATAGGCACTACATGATCTATATTTATTTTAGTTTTTGAAGAGTACCTATTATTGATATATACGCGTTTTCTAGTATAACCATCAGCAGTGCTTAATTTCCCCTCTAAAACTCTAGCTCTATAACTAAATTTATTTGTATTTCTTTTTCCAATATCATCAACTTCATAACGTAAAAATCGTTTTCCCATATAAAATGTACACCCAAACACACTTTCTAATTCATAATTTATTCATGAATACTACATGAATAAATTATATGATTTAAATGTTTTAATGTCAATGTATGCTTTAAGTTAATGTACTAATTATTTCTCATACATAAAAAAGCCGCCCAACGTAAGTTGAGCGGCTTTCACCATTCTATTCAGAATTGTATGTAGTTTACATAGCACCAGTGCTACCGATACCACCTGTACGAATGCCTGTAGCATCGTCATCGTTAGTGATAAGGTATTTAGAGAAAATACCTTGGGCAACACGTTCGCCTTTTTCAAGAGTAACGGTTTCGTTGCCAAAGTTTAGGAGGGCAATCATGATATGACCTTCGTTGTCCTCATTATTATAGTAATCACTGTCGATGATGCCAGTGCTATTTACAAGTGCTAAATGGCGTTTAATAGCCATGCTAGAACGAATGTGGATAGCAAGGTATTCATCATATGCCATGAAAGCTTTGATACCTGTTGGCACTAATACGACTTGGCCTGGTTCTAATGTAACAGCTTCAGCGCATTCAATATCATAACCTGCGCTTTCTGTTGTTTTACGGGTTGGTAAATTGATATCTTGTTCTTCAAAAGCAGAAACTACTTCAAAGCCACGAATATCCATGTAACACCTCTTATTTTAAACAATCCTTACGGGATAAGTTGATACGGCCTTGTTTATCAATTTCGATAACTTTTACCATAATCTCATCGCCTACATTTACTACATCTTCTACATTTTCAACGCGTTCTTTTGCAAGTTTGGAAATGTGTACAAGACCTTCTTTACCTGGTAGTACTTCTACGAAAGCACCAAATGCCATCAAACGAGTTACTTTACCAAGGTATACTTCCCCTACTTCAACCTCTTTAGTAAGGTTTTCAATAATTTGTTGAGCTTTAGCAGCACCTTCTTGGTCTACAGAAGCAATGAACACTGTACCATCATCTTCGATATCAATTTTTGCACCTGTCTCATCGATGATACCACGAATTACTTTACCGCCAGAACCGATTACATCGCGAATCTTATCTGGATCAATTTTCATTGTAATAATACGTGGAGCGTATTGGGACATTTGTTTACGAGGTTCAGCAATGGTATC
Organism: uncultured Veillonella sp.; assembly: GCF_905209685.1. Lineage (GTDB taxonomy): Bacteria > Bacillota > Negativicutes > Veillonellales > Veillonellaceae > Veillonella. The sequence continues at coordinate 19,343 of NZ_CAJLUB010000021.1, forward strand.
TAACATAATGCCCATGATGTGCATGCGACCTTTATGAGCTTGTTCCAATGCTTCGTGA
>NZ_CAJLUB010000022.1 GCF_905209685.1 uncultured Veillonella sp.
AAGGGGGCCAACCATTTAAAGTGGAGGCGCCCTTTACGCCTACTGGGGACCAACCAACTGCCATACAATCTCTAACAGAAGGTATTGAACGCGGTGAATGGGCTCAAGTCTTGCTCGGTGCTACTGGTACAGGTAAGACATTTACGATGGCAAAGGTGATCGAGGCGGTACAGAAACCGACCTTGATTATTGCACACAATAAAACATTGGCTGCTCAATTATGTAGTGAGTTTAAAAGTTTCTTCCCTAATAATGCGGTAGAATACTTTGTGTCTTACTATGATTTCTATCAACCAGAAGCATATATTCCTTCTAGCGATACGTATATCGAGAAGGATGCATCTATCAATGATGAAATCGATAAATTACGACATAGTGCTACTATGAGTCTTTTCGAGCGTCGCGACGTAATCATCGTTGCCTCTGTTAGTTGTATTTACGGCTTAGGTGACCCTGAGGACTATTCTGAACTCGTATTGTCCTTGCGTTTGGGGCAAACGAAATCTCGCGATGAAATTCTATCTAAACTTGTAGATATTCAGTATACGAGAAATGATATGAACTTTATTCGTGGTACCTTCCGTGTACAAGGTGATACTATCGAGATTTTCCCTGCCGCTTATAGTGAAAGAGCCATTCGGGTTGAACTCTTCGGTGATGAAATCGATCGCCTTGTTGAGGTAGATGCTTTGACAGGTGAAGTGATTGCTGAACGTAAGCATGTTGCTGTGTACCCAGCATCTCACTATGTAACTACAAAAGATAAGATGCGTATTGCTGTAGAGCGTATTGAGGCTGAGTTAGAAGAACAGTTAGCTAAGTTAAAAGCTGCTGACCGTTTACTTGAGGCGCAACGTCTTGAACAACGTACGCGTTACGATATAGAAATGATGCAAGAAATGGGCTATTGCTCGGGCATCGAGAATTATTCCCGCCATATGTCTGAACGTAAGGCTGGGGAAGCTCCATATACATTGATAGACTATTTCCCAGATGATTTCCTCATCATGGTGGATGAGTCTCATGTAACTATTCCTCAAATTCGAGCCATGTATAACGGCGACCGTGCTCGTAAGGAGTCTCTAATCGAATATGGGTTCCGTTTACCATCTGCACTCGATAATAGACCGCTTCAATTCGATGAATTCGTAGAGCGTATTAATCAAATCGTCTATGTATCAGCTACACCTGGTCCATATGAAATGGAAGTAGAAACGAATATTGCAGAACAAATTATTCGTCCTACAGGCTTATTAGATCCATCCATTGAAATTCGTCCTATTAAGGGTCAAATGGATGATTTGCTCGGCGAAATTCATAAGCGTGCAGCTAAGAATGAACGTGTTCTCGTTACGACCTTAACGAAAAAGATGGCTGAGGACTTAACAGAGTTCTTGAAGGAAATGGGCGTCCGCGTTCGTTACCTTCATTCAGATATCGTTACCATCGAGCGTGCTGAAATCATCCGTGATTTACGAGCCGGTGTATTTGATGTACTGGTTGGTATCAACTTGCTCCGTGAAGGCCTAGATATGCCAGAAGTTTCTTTAGTAGCTATCTTAGATGCGGATAAGGAGGGTTTCCTACGTTCTGATACAGCTATGATTCAAACAATCGGTCGCGCCGCTCGTAATGTGAATGGTCACGTTATCATGTACGCAGACCGCGTAACCGGTTCTATGCAACGGGCTATCGATGAAACAGATCGTCGTCGTGCTGTGCAAGAGGCCTATAATATTGAACATAATATTACGCCTAAGTCTGTCTCTAAAGATGTAAAAGAACTTATTGAGTTGACGAAAATTGAAGAAGATATGGTTACCGATGGAAAGGACTTTTCACCGAAGAAGGGAAAAAAGAAATCCTCTACAACGGGTATGGACCATGGACACGAACCATATGCTCAAGAGGCATCTACTCCTAAGGTGGCAGATATAACGCCGGAAGAGTTATTCAATAAAATTGAAGACCTTGATCGTCAAATGAAGGCCGCTGCAAAGCAGCTTGAATTTGAAAAGGCTGCAAAGCTTCGCGATCAATTAGGAGAACTACGTCAACAATGGTCCGATATGCATAGTGCAGGTGAAAGCAAGTTGAAAAAGCCTACATCTAGCAAGGGTAAAAAACGTACAAGTTCAAAGAGTAAATCTTAAGTAGCAGTAACATACATTCATATATTGTAAAAATATTACCTGAATGTAATAAATCGAATCTATATAGATTGTAAGAAAACACATAGATTATATAGACTATATGTGCGATAATATACATATATTATTTCATGTTAGTAAAAATAGAGATGATGCCATTTGGTATCATCTCTTTAAATAGGGAACATAATGAAAGATCAGTTGATAGTAAAAGGTGCGCGTCAGCATAACCTTAAAAATATAGATATATCATTACCACGAAATCAATTCATCGTTTTGACTGGCCTCAGTGGTTCTGGTAAATCATCCTTAGCATTTGATACGATTTACGCAGAAGGGCAACGACGCTATGTAGAGTCCTTGTCTGCGTATGCTCGTCAATTCTTGGGACAAATGGATAAACCTGATGTAGATTATATTGAAGGCTTATCTCCAGCGATTTCTATCGATCAAAAGACAACAAGCCGCAATCCTCGTTCTACAGTCGGTACTGTAACGGAGATTTACGACTACTTGCGTCTATTATTTGCTCGTGTAGGTCACGCCCATTGTCCAGAATGTGGTAAGCCTATTACACAACAAACAATACAACAAATGACAGATGATGTAATGAGCTTCCCAGAAGGTACAAAGATTTTAGTATTGGCGCCTATGATTCAAGGAAAAAAAGGGGAGCATAAATCCGTCTTTGAACAACTTCGTAAAGAAGGTTTTGTTCGTGCCCGCGTAGATGGCGTTGTGCGTACATTGGATGAAGAGATTGTATTAGAAAAAAATAAAAAACACTCCATCGATATCGTAGTAGACCGCCTCGTTGTAAAAGAAAGCATCGAATCCCGCTTGGCAGACTCTATGGAGACCGCATCAAAATGGGCAGAAGGCATCGTTGTTATCCAAGAGGTAGACGGCCCTGAACACATGTATAGTCAACACTTTGCATGTCCAGACTGTCATATTTCATTACCGAAAATTGAACCGCGCATGTTCTCCTTCAACAGTCCATTTGGCGCTTGTCCAGCTTGCTTGGGGATTGGCTCCACTATGGAAGTAGACGAAGAGCGCGTTATTCCAGATGGCTCTATTAGCTTTGCCGATGGATGTGTGCAAGCATTGAGCTCTAATCCTAATGCATGGTTTATGCGTCAAGTAGAAGGCCTATTAAAAGCTAATGGATATTCTTTAGACTCTACCTATGATGAATTGCCAAAAGCATTACAGAAAAAAGTCATGTATGGCACGACGGATAAGGTAGCTTTCACCTATGAAAATATGAGAGGTGAAGTAAAGGAATTCTTTACAGAGTACGAAGGTATTTTGCCGATGGTAAAACGCCGTCATAGTGAAGCCTCTACCGATTCTATGCGTGAAGAGTTTGAAAAATTTATGTCCATTAAGCCGTGTACTACATGCCATGGTGCTCGTCTTAAACCTGAAGTGTTAGCTATAACCGTAGGGGATAAGAATATCAATGAAGTAACGCAATTAACCATTAAAGAAGCACTGGATTTCTTTGGTAATTTACAGCTAACTGAACGGGAACAAGTGATTGGCGCTCAAATTTTGAAGGAAATCAATGCTCGCCTTGGCTTCCTCAATAATGTAGGCCTCGATTACCTTACCATGAACCGTAGTGCAGGGACCCTTTCCGGTGGTGAAGCACAACGTATTCGCTTGGCCACACAAATTGGCTCTGGCCTTGTTGGTGTGTTGTATATTCTAGATGAACCATCTATCGGTCTACACCAACGAGATAATGATCGTCTCATCGATACATTAAAAGGTTTACGCGACTTAGGCAATACATTGCTCGTTGTAGAACACGACGAAGATACGATGCGTGCTGCAGACTATCTCGTAGACATCGGTCCAGGAGCAGGTGAGCATGGAGGTCAAATTATTGCAGCTGGTACTGTGGACGAAGTGATGAAGGTAGAAAACTCTATTACTGGTCAGTACTTGAGTGGTCGTAAGTTTATAGCGCTCCCTGAAGAGCGACGTAAGCCAGGTAAAAACTGCATCGAAATTCGCGGTGCGAAGGAAAATAATTTACAAAATGTAAATGTAAAATTCCCTATCGGCCTATTTAATGTGGTTACTGGTGTCAGCGGTTCTGGTAAGTCTACCTTAATCAATGAAATTCTTTATAAAGGTTTAGCTAATCAGTTGTACCGTTCCTTCCATAAGGTAGGGGATCATAAAGAAATCCGTGGCCTAGAACATATCGATAAAATCATCAATATTGACCAAAGTCCAATCGGACGTACACCTCGCTCCAATCCAGCTACCTATACGGGCGTATTTGATGCTATACGCGAGCTCTACAGCCAAACACCAGAGGCTAAGATGCGCGGCTATAAACAAGGTCGCTTTAGCTTTAACGTAAAAGGCGGTCGATGTGAAGCTTGTCGTGGCGATGGTATTATCAAAATTGAAATGCACTTCTTGCCAGATGTATACGTACCTTGCGAAGTATGTAAAGGCGCTCGTTATAACCGTGAAACCTTAGAGGTTAAATATAAAGGCAAATCCATTGCCGATGTATTAGATATGACCGTAGATGATGCAGTAGAATTCTTTAGCGCGATTCCTAAAATTCATCGTAAGATGGTTACCTTACAAGAGGTAGGTCTTGGCTATATCCGTTTAGGTCAAGCGGCCACAACATTATCTGGTGGTGAGGCTCAACGCGTTAAATTAGCTACTGAATTGGCTCGTCGTAGTACAGGCAAAACCCTTTACATCCTTGATGAACCGACAACTGGCCTACATGCCGAAGATATTCGTAAGCTCTTAGATGTACTACAAAAGCTTGTCGATGGTGGAGATACAGTGGTCGTTATTGAACATAACCTAGATGTCATTAAGATGGCGGATCATATCATCGATTTAGGTCCAGAAGGTGGTAATCGTGGTGGTACCATTGTAGCAACAGGTACACCAGAGCAAATCGCCAAGGTAAAAGAAAGCTATACTGGCAAATTCTTAGGCCCTGTATTAGAACAGACTAAGAAATTTATGAAAGCAGCTAAAAATAAGAAATAAAATAGAGGATTAAATTTAGTTTCGATAAAAAACATAATGGAAATAGAATATATTTTCTAAGTATTTATCATGAACATATTTTAGATAAGAATATATTTTAGATAAGAATATATTTTAGATAAGAATATATTCTATTTCCTTGAAATCTATAAGGAAAGGAGGACATATGCCATCTGAAGAATTACTAGAGAAGGTCAGTCATTTGCCGACTACACCGGGTGTGTATTTATGGCGTGATCAGTACAACCGCATCATCTATGTAGGTAAGGCTATTAATTTGCGAAATCGCGTGCGGTCTTATGTGCGTAATGATGCCAACCGAGCACCTAAGGTTACAGCTATGATGAAGCGTGCTGTCGATGTAGAGATTATCCAAACAAAGACAGAGATGGAAGCTCTCATATTAGAGAATACGCTCATCAAGGAGCACGAGCCTAAATACAATATTCGGCTCCGCGATGATAAGACCTATCCGTATGTGAAAATCTCTGTTCAAGAGGACTATCCTCGCGTATATATGACACGTCGCCTTGAACGTGATGGGGCTAAGTACTTTGGTCCTTTCACAGATGTTACATCGGTTCATGTGGTGTTGAAATTGATACGTCAATATTACCCACTGCGCACATGTAAGTCTATGAAGGTAGAGCGGCCATGTTTGCAATACCATATGCATTATTGTGAAGCGCCGTGCTTTAACAAAATATCTATACCGGACTATCGGAAGTACATCGATGAAATCATAGAGCTCTTTGAAGGAAAGCCTATACCATTGTTGAAGGAAATCAAAGAGAAGATGGAATTAGCTGCAGAAGACTTGCGATTTGAAGATGCAGCACGGTATCGAGATCAGTTGAGCAGCATTGAAAAAATACAAGAAAAGCAACGCATGGTAACACAACGAGGCGACTTAGATGTATTAGGGATTGCTGTTGATACATCTATGGCTTGTGTACAGCTATTATTCATTCGTGGTGGACGACTATTAGGTCGTGAGAATTACTTTGTTCAACATGATGGAGATAGTCCAGAAACGATCATGACGGACTTTATCAAGCAATACTATGGGGATACGAACTTCATTCCGAAGGAATTATTATTACCGATGGATAGTTCTGATAGAGACTTATTGAGTGAATGGTTTACACAGCTCAAAGGTCAGAATGTAGAGGTATCTGTGCCGCAGCGTGGCTATAAGATGGACATGATCAAGATGGCCCACGAGAATGCAGAAACCTTCCTTGAAGAGCGCCGTCGTCAATGGCAGTACCAAATCGATAAGACTGGTGGGGCTGTTAAGAAATTAGCGGAAGTCTTAGACTTGCCGCGCTTACCAGAACGTATGGAGTGTTTCGATATTTCCCATACGCAAGGTGCTGAAACAGTTGCGTCTATGGTTGTCTTTGAAGGTGGTAAGCCGGCGAAGAAGGAATATCGTCGTTTTAAATTGAAGACTACGCAAGGTAAACCAGATGACTTCAAATCCATGGCAGAAATCATGGAGCGTCGCTACGGTAATGAAACAGATTGGCCTATGCCTGACCTTATTATCATCGATGGTGGTAAAGGGCAGCTCAATGCAGCATTGCCGTTAATACGTGCTGTAGGTGTTACCGATGTGCCTGTTATCTCCTTGGCTAAACGCATTGAAGAGGTCTTTGTAGAAGGGCAATCTGAAAGTATCATTTTGAGCCATCATACGCCAGAGCTTCAATTACTGCAACAAATACGTGATGAAGCCCATCGATTTGCCATCACATATCATCGCAAATTGCGAGGTAAACGTAACTTAGAGTCTATTTTAGATCATATCGAAGGAATTGGTCCTAAACGCCGCAAAGCATTATGGGCGCATTTTAATAGTTTAGAGGCTATGAAAGAAGCATCTATTGATGAGCTTTCAAAGGTAGACTCTATGAACTATAAAACGGCAGAAGCATTATATAATTTCTTCCGTATGTCCAAAGTAGAAAAACAAGATATATTGAAATAAAAAAGAGCATCTTACATAAGATGCTCTTTTACTGTATTAATTGTTATTTAGTTTTGTCTACGTTGAATGTACCAAGTACGCCAGGTGAATAATATACCCGCTACTAGTACGCTAGAGAGTAAGCCAATCCATACGCCAAATGGTCCATAATTAGGATTTTTGGCGAGAATATAGGCCGTAGGGAAGCATACGCCCCAATAGGAAACGAGGGAAATGTAAAGAACTACTTTTACATCCTTATAAGCCCTCAATATACCTTGCAATGGGGTACCTATGGCATCGATAGCAGAGAAGAATACACCGTATCCAAGGAAGCTGTAGATAAGCTTGTATACTTCATCATCATTTGTAAAGAGATCTGCAATAGCATCCATATTAGTAAACGTAAATGTACAAATCATGATAGCCAATACAATGGCTAAGATGCGAGAAATATAAGAGTACTGGATAGCCTCTTGTTTACGACCTGCCCCAAGTTCATATGCAACTGCAATGGTAGAGGCCATAGCGATACTAAGAGGTAAACAGTAGAATACATTGGTAAAGGAAATAACAGATTGATGAGCAGCTACGACGGCGGATCCAAAGTGAACCATCAATAGGCCAGCAATACTAAAGATACTAGCTTCTAAGAAGATGGAAAAGCCAATAGGAATACCTATATGTAGCTGTTCGCGAATGTAGTGAAAACTTGGTTTACTGAAGTCTTTAAAGATACGATATCCCTTTAACTTCGGATGTAATAGTAATACTAAGCTGAAGAGAATAAAGTTAGTCCAGCAAGTACCTGCTATACCATAGCCAGCACCGACACCACCGATTTCAGGAAATCCGAAATGCCCAAAGATGAGCGAGTAGTTCAAGAATACGTTCACAATAAAGCTTGTAAATACGATGGCCATAGAATAATGTGTTAATCCATGACTGTCGACTGTATTGCGTAATGTATTAACCCAAAGTAGAGGGAATAAACCTATAGCGAAAGCTTTCAGATAACTAATACATACCTCTGCTGCTGCCGGTTCAAGATTGAGGGCTGTCAGTAGTGGACGTAAGCCAAAGAGTCCAATCATTAAAATGATGAATGCTAAGCCCGTACCTATATAAAGGCCTTGGTAGAAGATGGTTGCGATATCATCTGTTTTCTTAGCCCCTAATAACTGAGAAATAATCGGTGTAATACCTAATAATGTTCCTTGTGCAAAGATATAGAATAGGAGCCATAAATTATACCCCGTAGCAACCCCTGCTAAATCTATCGTACTATATTGTCCCGTTAAAAAGATGGCTATAAATGTACCACCTATAAGGGAAAATTGCGTTATGCACATAGGAGTAAATAGTTTAATGAACAACCATAACTTTTGTAATATAGAATATGTTTGATACATACTTACCTCCCTTAGTAATGATAATTATACGATATCATAAAGTAGTCTAATTTAATAGATAAATTCCTTAGGAATTGGGAATTAAATGTATATTATTTAGCACATTATGACTAAGGTTTTAATGTATTATAAAACCTCTAGTTGTAGAGTTATATTTCTCCACTTACGATAAATGGAGTATGCTAAAAATGAATATATATTTTGTAAATTGAATTTTACACCACTGAACTATATCGATTATAATATATATACTATAGTTATATTCTAAGGAGGATACATTGGACATCTTATCTATTCAAGGTTTATTGGCGATGCTTCAGATCATCATTATCGATATCTTACTCGCTGGCGATAATGCCATTGTAATTGGTATGGCTGCTCGTAATTTACCGGCTCATTTGCAAAAGAAAGCAATCTTCTGGGGCACAGCGGGGGCTATTATTTTACGCCTTGTTATGGCATTCCTGTTTGTAGAGGCGTTGAACAATATTCCGGCTCTTCGTCTAGTAGGTGGTATCCTTCTTTTATGGATCGGTTATAAACTCGTTGCCGATGATGAAAGTGAGCATAATATCGAAGCTAAGGATAACTTGCGTGCCGCTATTACAACAATTGTCATTGCAGATGGTATCATGGGCATCGATAATGTTATCGGTGTAGTTGGTGCTGCAGGCGGCCATATGACAATGGTGGCCATTGGTATGCTCATAACTGTACCAATCATCATTTATGGCAGTACTTTATTTGTGAAAGTTATCGAACGTTTCCCAATTATCCTATACGTTGGCGGCGGTATCCTTGGATGGGTAGGTGCCGGCATGGCAGTAGAGGATACATTGATTGCTCATACGGTGGAACCATATGCACTGTTCATCAAAATAGCTGCAGTAATCCTCGTAGTAGGGGCATCTTTGATAGCTAAAAAAACCAAGAAATAATAGAATAAATCTCTTCTCTTAATCATAGGGGAGAGATTTTTTTTGTAAACTAATAGCGCTCTTTTTAGGTGAGAAAATAGAAAAATTATGGTATAGTTAAGGGATAGTTATTGAATTACTCGTTTGAATTGAGGTATATACAGAATGGAATTTTTAGAAGTTGCCACGTGGGTGACCATTGGTAAGATTATTTTAATTGATATTTTGTTGGCGGGCGATAATGCTGTAGTTATTGGAATGGCAGCAGGTAAGCTAGCTCCAGAACTACAAAAGAAAGCCGTAATTTGGGGTACAGTAGGTGCCATTGTAATGCGCCTTTTATTTGCTACCCTTTTAGTAGAGGCGCTTACTTTAATTCCTCTTATCCACTTAGGTGGTGGCTTTGTACTTGTATGGATTGCCATTCAATTATTAAAAGGTGGAGATGAAGATGCACATATTGAAGCTAAGAATTCATTAATGGGTGCTATTTGGACGATTATTGTAGCCGACGCTATGATGAGTATTGATAATGTCATCGGTGTAGTAGGAGCCGCTAGAGGTCATTTAGAGCTTGTTATTGCAGGTATGTTAATTACTGTTCCAATTATCGTATTTTGCTCTACATTATTTGCTCGAATTATTAATAAATTCCCTGCCATTCTTTGGGCTGGTGGTGCACTTCTTGGCTGGGTTGCAGGAGAAATGATTGTGGAAGATCCACTTCTTATACCATATATTCAAGGTGAAGAATTACTCGTTAAAATCGGTACTGTATTCTTCGTTCTTATTGTGACAGGTATGATTAAAATTTGGAAGAAAAGAGACATGTAATGAACGGTACTAATCGTACATCTCGTAAAAAACAATCTAAACAACATAGAAGAAGTAATCGCTCTAATTCACAGCAAGCTATAAACGGCCAATTATCTAAAAAACAACAGGCTATTTTAAATGCTCCTGTTAAGTTTGGTGATGAAGTATTGGTACCTATTCATGGCATCGGTAGCAGCGGTGAAGGGGTAGGTCGTGTAGATGACTTTACTGTCTTCGTACCTTATGCCTTACCTGGAGAAACTGTGAAAGTAGCTATTAATATGGTTAAAAAAACCTATGCTACAGGGCGCCTTTTAGAAATTGTTACGATGGCTCCCAATCGTATCGATGCAAGTTGTGATCTTTATGGATTCTGTGGAGGCTGCCAACTACAACACATTACCTATGAAGGACAGCTTTCACTAAAAACACAAAAGGTGAAGGATGTTATCGAGCGTATCGGGCATCAAAATCCAGACCTTGTTAAGCCAGCATTAGGACCTAAAGAACCATGGGCATATCGCAATAAGATGCAAATGCCTGTAGGCGGTAGTAAAGGCGATATTCAAATGGGTTTCTATGCGATGGGATCTCACGATATCGTGCAAGGTACAAACTGTCCTATACAAGATGAAGGCAATAATATCATTGCTCAAGCATGTTATCAAATCGCCAAAGAGTTTGATATTGAACCGTATAATGAACATACAGGGAAGGGTATATTGCGCCATGTAATCGGTCGTATTGGCCAATCTGGATGGATGATTATCCTTGTAACTGCTACAGACTACTTACCTCACCAAGAAAAGTGGGTAGAAAAATTAACAGAACGCATCCCTCAAGTAGAAACTATCGTTCACAATGTAAATAGTAAGCGTACTAATGTTATATTAGGACCTAAGAATCATATCCTCTACGGGGATGGAACAATAACAGACCATATTAAGGACTTACAGTTTACCTTATCCCCACATTCCTTCTTCCAAGTGAATCCAGAACAAACTACAGTACTGTATGACCAAGCATTAGCTTATGCAGATTTAAAAGGGGATGAAACAGTTATCGATGCGTACTGTGGTACAGGTACTATTTCACTCTTCTTAGCTCATAAGGCAAAGCATGTCATCGGTATTGAAATCGTAGAACCAGCCATTATTAATGCTCGTGAAAACGCTGAACGCAATGGCTATGATAATACAGAATTTATCGTCGCTGATGCGGCCGTAGAAATGCCAAAACTCTACAAAGCAGGCGTACGACCAGACGTTATCGTATTTGATCCAATCCGTGCAGGCTGTAAAGAAGAAGTGCTAACCTCTGCAGCGGGCATGGAACCAAAACGCATTGTCTACGTATCCTGTAACCCAGCCACCATGGCAAGGGACATTGAAATCCTAATACACTACGGCTATGAACTAAAAGAAGTACAACCCGTAGACATGTTCCCTATGACAGCACATGTCGAAGCTGTAGCTTTGCTCACTAGGAACGAAACGATGCAGTAAGCATTAGCACTGGTCAGGAATGTCCAAGAATTCGAACGAAGTGAAGAATGATTGGAAACAGCCTACGACTGAGGCTAGTGGCTTTGCTTACTAGAAGCGAAGCGACGCAGTGAGCATTAGTACTGCCATAGATTACAGTTTTACCTTTAATCTTGTGAGGAATATTATGGATTTTATACATGATAGAAAGAGTAACATCCTTTTCAGTCTTTATGGTAGTAAAGTAAATAGAATCAGAATTCATAATAAAACATTGACGTTAACAGTTGACGAAATGTATCAATTGGTAGATGGTGAAGAAAGAGCATTTTCCGGTGAAATATCTTTTAAAGACTGTGATGTGAACTTATGTAAGGTACTAATATTTAACAAAACATTAGGTGAAGGTCGATTTAATGGAAAGTCCATTTGTTTATGTGACTTTATGAATGAGTATGTAGACTCAGAATTTGAAATAATTACGGAAGGCTATTTTGCCAATACAACTACATATACAGGTTGGCTTTGGATCAATGAAAAAACTCCAGTATCTGTCATTATGTATATTTGGAATAGCGGAGATATGGTGTATCATGTCAAAAAATAAACCCTAATTTTTACAGATAAAATAATACCTTGTTTTATAAGTTTATGGAGTGAACTATATGGTCTGGCTGAAATCAACGGATTATAAAAAGCAAGAGTATATGGAGTTACGACTCATTGCACCGTTAGGTGAGCACATACGATTAGATTTTAATCCTCTAAAAGTTACTGATGCCTCTAATTCCTCATCAAGCTGGAAGGATTGGCACTGTTATAGAAAGCCATTACGGGTTTATAGTCCAGATTTTGATATCTTAGTTTCTTATTTTATTAAAGCGTATCCTATTATAGATGCATCAGATAATACTGAAAGAGATAGCTTTGATGTATGCTTTGATAATTGGATTAAGCAAGACGACTGGATTAAAATAATTCATAATATTGAAGTTGATCTTATAAATTTTAGTAAAGAAGAGCAAGAGTTTTTAAACACATTTATTGCTTGGATAAAGGAAGCACTTCAACATACATCTGTTATAGTTGTTGAAGGAAATCTTTAAATTGATTACCTGTATTAAAGTGGGGGAATTTATAATCATGAAACCTAGAGAATTATGTGAGAAAGCTTGGCAAGAAATTGCAAGTAAATTTCCTGATTTTAAGGTAGTTAGTAAAGGTCAGAAATTAAAGAAAATATCTAAAAATAAAGATCTTACTTTTGAGATATACTTTCAGGCTAATAGAAATAACTATGTATGCAGCGTAGAATTTGTTCCACATATTGCTATTTACTCTAAATCTATGACAAAAGCTAATATTCATAACGGTTTTGTTTATGGCGGTGAATTAGGCTGTTTGCTACACCGAAAGGAGTGGTATTGGTATCAATTAGCAGGCGCTAGTTATCAGTATACTGTAGATGAGATTACCAAGCTGCTAGCGGAATACATCATGCCTCTATTTAATGATTTTGAAGATACAGAACATAATATTGATAAGCTCATAGATGGAGACATAATCAATCATAATCTACTTTATTATATTTATCATTTTGGTGGGAAAGATAAAGCTCAACAGTACTTTAATAAAATAATTCAAAAAGATACGTTAAGAAGTAGATATATTGGTTTTTATAATCAGTTGAGAGAATTGCCTCAGGAAAAGATTTCCTTAGATACGAGTGAATTTTATGGAGCTCCTATGATTAAATTTGCCTATCTTAATGGAATCGAGATAGAGAAATAATAGTTAAGCCCTTCGCTTATGCGGAGGGCTTTCACGATACAAACATATATAAAAATATAATATAATTAACATAAGTAGTTAAATCATTTTGAATGAGGTATATGGTATGGGATTAACCTTAGATATTGATGAAATAATGTACCAATTGAGTAAAAGGCGCCCAATTTTTCATTCAGAAGCTGACTTTCAATTTAGCTTAGCCTGGATGATTAAAGAACAATATCCAAATTGTGATATTAGACTAGAGTTTGTACCAGAATTTAATCCTAATTTACATCTCGATATTCTTGTAATAGTAGATGGTAAATGGATTCCTATTGAGCTTAAATATACGACAAAAAAATGTATTAAAAATATAAATGATGAAGTGTATGTATTGAAGGAGCAAGGTGCTAAGGACCAAGGTTGTTATAATTATTTAAAAGATATAATGCGTATAGAGGAATTTAGGGATAAGAGTAATAAATTTATTGAAGGTTATACAATTAAGATAACTAGTGAGTTGTCTTATTTAAAGCCTCCCATAAAAGCAAATTGTACTTACGCTGAATTTTCTATTGATGATGGTTCTATTAAAACGGGATGCATGAATTGGTCCGATAATACAGGGAAAGGGACAATGCGTGGGATGGAAGCACCGATAGTATTAACTGGTATATATCCTATACATTGGAAAGAATACTCCAAAGTTGATGATACTAATAGTGGCACTTTTATGTATCTTGTAAATACGATTAGTAAATAAAATAGGAGACATATTATGTTTAAACCAATTCGTAAAAAGATAAATGAAATAGATCGTGCTGCTACGGAAGCACTATTAACGTCTAATCGTCGTGGTATTTTGGCCATGAATGGTGATAATGGATACCCGTATGCTATTCCTATTAATTATTTTTATGATAATGAAACGCAGAAAATTTATTTTCATGGAGCCAAAGCTGGTCATAAAGTAGATGCATTAAAATCTTCGGATAAAGTATGTTTTACAGTATATGGTGATGAGCGTATTGATGAATCTGAACCATGGGCCCCATATGTACAAAGTGCAGTAGTATTTGGGAGATGCCGTTTATTAGAGGCCGGCCCAGAATCTATAGCTCGATTAAAAGAATTTGCTATGAAATATTATCCTGATGAAGCATTAGCTGATGATCAAATTGCTCGGAACGGTAAAGCAACACAGATGTTTGAAATTACTATTGAACATATGAGTGGCAAACAAGTACAAGAGAAATAATAGTTAAGCCCTTCGCTTATGCGGAGGGCTTTTACTATACACTCATACTTATAAATGTAATATAATGTAATTAGTGATAATCATTTTAAAAATATATTTCGTGGGAGAGAGACATGATAGAGTTAAAGGATTTAGGTACATTTGAATCTGTGCCTAAAATAGTAATAGATATCGTAAAAGGAAATATCGTAGCTTTAGAAAATGCATTAGCAGATGGATGGGATATTCATAAACCTATACAATTAGGTAAGTACAGTGAGTATTCCCCGCTAGAATTAGCGGTAGTAATGAACTGTTTTCCTAGTGTTCAATGGTTAGTTGAACATGGAGCAGATTTAAATTATGAAGAAAATCCAAGTTTCTTATTAGCTGTACGGTATGCCGATCAAAAGGTAATAGATTATGTTGTGAATCATGGTGCTAATATTCATGCCTTGAACTCTGTTGATGTAGATGCATTTCAGGCTGCTTTATATGGCAAGAAATATGAGAACTTACAACGGATTCATGACTTAGGCCATACAGTACAAAAATATGGCGGTAAAGCTTTCAGAAATGCCATAACAGAGAACAATTATGAGGTTCTAGATTTCTTTATTCATAATGGTGTAGATATTAATTACAATAAGCCTGATTCTGTGTATCCCTTTAAGCCAACCCCATTATGTGTAGCTGCTCGTTATGTAGACTTACAGATGTGCAAATATTTGGTAGAACATGGTGCGGATGTGACCATTACAGAAAAGGATGGTATGCGTCCTTATAGCATTGCCATTGAACGTGGCGATATGGAAATGGCGGAGTACTTTAAAACATTAGAGCCTGCTGAGTACCATGATAAACAAAATAAAATGGATCAATTAAAACCATTTAAATTACCAAAGGGGTTAGTATCGTTTTTGGAGGGGGATATTCTCTATTTTGAATTGCCAGATTCTGATTTTATATTTATAGAGTTTTTACCTTTACTTGATACAGTTCCGTTTAAAGTGGGGCGTCGTAAACTATTACGACTATCTAAAGTTCTAGGCGAGTACAACGATTGGCAAATTGTATGGGATCCTAAGTCTAAAAAGATTGGTTGTTATGATACCGAGCATCAAGAGCTGCGAGAACTTTGTAAGTTTGATGAGTTCATGGCAGATATGTCAGGTCAATTAGAAACCTTATTTTAATGTAAATTGTACAGCAGAGGAGATACATATGGCAGATAAAGTTGAGAAAACCTATACAGACTGGTCGATTGATGTAGGTGACTATAAGTATGAAGGTATTACCTTGAATGAGGTTGAGCAAAATCTCTACGCTATTGAGGATCAAGAACAGGATTTTGTAGTTATATCACCAGCAAAGGCAATTCCGATAGATAATAAAATGTATAACTTTGTACAAGTTTGTAGTGATGAAGATACGAATTTATTACATATAGAGCTTAGTGTAACTAATGATGGCGAGCAAGGTGCGATAATATACGGTAAAAATGAGCTAGGACCTCAAGAGGCATTACAGATAATAAAAGATTTTATTGCACATCATAAGGTACCGTCATTAGATGATTGGGAAGTCGTACTAGATTTAAGACCAAAGATGGAAAGCTATGTAAAGGATACAAACGATGACTAATCCTGTAATATATGATGAACAGTTAAGGCAATATACCATATCCTACGAAGGAATACAGTTTTGCTGGGATGAGAAACCGACAGATACTAATTTAGATACGGCAAAGTTATTAGCTACTAATTACCACAAGAATATAGATACAATCGTTACTTTCATTTATAACGAAATACGAGATTTGTATGGTGATATAACTATTGATGACGTGAAATCACGTATTGGTACGCCTATTATTGAACCAGAACGTGATGCTGTGACCTATTGCGAGCAAACCTTTGATGATACCCATATCTTTTCTTTTACATTTTGGGATGATGAATTCAAAGATTTACATTATTTTGCCATAGATGGATGATATATTTTCCATGATTTTGCTAGTATGACTTATATGTGGAGTCCATTATGTTATATACACCGAATAACATTTTGTATAAGTATATTCGCTATCGATTTAGACGGATTCAGATTCAGTGCAATATGTTATATAATATAGCACCAGAGGAAGAAGATGAGATTTGTCGTAATTTATTAAAAAAGCGAGCGAAGATATTAATTCCAGTTGGCATATTATATTTCTTGCTTTTTGGGGTTATCTTCACTTGGCTGGTAGGAACCAGTGAGGACTTAAATCCATTAATGCAATGGGAATTAAGAGTGATAGACTATGTTATACCCATTTTAAATACCATAGATATTAAGTGGTATGCATATTCCCTAGACTTATTGCGAGTAGCAGTTATTTTAGCCCCTATAGCGATTATAAATGCTTCTCCTTATATCATTGCTTCCTATATGATTGATACAATATTGATACGGCGTGAGGTAAAAGCTTTAATCAAAACTTATTCTATGAATGAGTAATTAAAAATTTAGATTATATCGGTTTAAACTAGGAGAGAGTATTATGGGTAATCTAAAAGACTTTGATTGGACCGGATTTTGGAACGATGTTGACTATGCATTTGAATCCTATATAGGTAAACCTGTTACCGATGAGGATATTAAAGATGCTGAAGCAGATCTAGGTTATACATTGCCTGCTGCATATATTGAGCTACTTAAAAACCATAATGGTGGTGTAGTAAAGAAAAATTGTTTTATTAACGATGATGACGATTGTGTATATATAACAGGAATATATGGCATCGATAGAGATAAAAAATACTCTCTTTTAGGTGAGATGGGAAATGAGTTTTGGATTTCAAAAGTAAAATATCCCCCTATCGGTGTCGTTGTAGCTGATACGATTTCCGGTGGTCACGACATGATTTTCCTCGATTATCGTGAGTGCGGTCCTACCGGTGAGCCTAAGGTTGTACGAGTAGATCAAGAAGGTGATTACTCCATGACTCCCTTAGCAGATAACTTTGGTGACTTTATTAAGAACTTATATATCAGTATAGAAGATATTACGGATGAAGAGTTTCAAGAATTAAGTGATGCGGATAAGGTTAAGCTCCTTAATGAACAAGAGGACTTAGACATCAATCGTGCTATGGAGTTATTAACTAATATGGGCATCGATAATTTGTCTCCTAAACTATTAAGTACCTTAGGACGTATGTATAACAATAAGGGCCGTGCATCAGAGGCTATTGATTTATTTAATCGTATTGATGAAACACATCGCGATTGGTCTTGGTATTATCGCTGTGGCTATGCTCATGCGATGTTAGCTATTGGTGAAAGCTACGAATCTGAACATGTACAGAAGGCATTACAGTTAATAGAAACGGGCATAAAAATGACGAAAGAAGCCGGGTTAGATAAACAACTTGGTTGGTGTTGTGAAGTTGTAAAATACCTATTAACTCAAATCAAGCCAAAAGAATACAAGGCGGATTATCCTGTCATATTTGAAACCATTAAGAATGTCTTTGATAAGAAAAATAGTAAAGATACTAAAGATACTAAAGAAGGTACAGATACTGAAGACGTTACTGATTGCGATGAAGATAACTATCCTACATATGATGTAGTACATTGGGTATTTAATAAGCAAACATATAGCAGAGAAGAGTTTTCCAAAGAATACAATGAAAATGTAAAAAGATATGTAGATGATGATCAAGCAGATGACGATGATAGATTAGAAGAACCTGAAATT
>NZ_CAJLUB010000023.1 GCF_905209685.1 uncultured Veillonella sp.
CCATCGCCTATACAGTAGGTCCACATGGATTAGCTGCTTTTACAGTGGCAGGCATCATTATATTTACTGCCTTATTCGCCCTCATGCCTCGCATAGTAGCGCATGCTCGTACCATCGATCAAGCAGTAGCCACAGAAAATCCGGCTGTAGCCGCAAAACCACTAAAAAACTATTGGAAATACTTTGGTATCTTGTTCATTATCATCCTAAGCCAGTCGGTAAACTTCCGCGTTATCAATGCGTTCATTCCTATCTTCTGGACTCGTGAACTCGGTACTAGCCCAGAACAAGGCAGCTTTGCCTTAACTGTATTCTTTAGCATTGGTATTTTCATGACATACATCGGTGGCCTATTAGGTGATAAATTTGGCCCTATTAAGATTATTAGACTATCCCTATTAGTTTGGTTACCAGCTATGTTCCTATTAACCGAAGTTCCTAATTTCTCACCACTTATCATGATGCCCATAGCATACTTGCTACTACTCATGATTGGTGCGGCCAAAGCTATCAGTTACAGCCCAGTTATCGTACTAGGCCAAACCTATCTTGCTAAAAGTATCGGCTTTGCATCGGGTATCACCCTCGGCGTAAGCCAAACCATCGGTGGTGTAATCGCACCTGTTGTGGGTAACCTAGCAGATACCTACTCCCTACCGGTCGCTATGATGACACTTGTGCCATTCCTAATAGGGGGCCTTGGGGCATCACTAATACTTAAAGATCCTAAAAAATTACAATAGAAAAAAGCAGTTGTTTCTAATTAGAAACAACTGCTTTTTCTTACCAAAACTCTCAGTATTATAATATCTTAAATATTCTACACCGACTCTAACTCTTTTAATCTATCTTCCATTAAAAATATTCTTACTAAAGCTCTCTGTTTCTTTAAATCAGCAACAGTACCAAGTATCACCGTAGTGCAAAATGTATTTAATAGTAAAAACACAAAGTCAATAATTATCGTATGCTTCCATTTCATACTTAATATCAATACGACTAACATTGCAATAAATATACTATAAAACAATACGGAGTTTTTCCCTGGTATATTCATAAACGTAGCACAAACCCAACCAATAAAAGATACACCTAAAGTAAAGAAAATTATCATTAACATAAAATCTTCATATACTGTAGTCAACATAAACAAGTCATAATGTTCGCAAAACTCTATAACTTTAGTAGCAATGTCTAACCCATAAGCAAAAATAGCTGCACAAATAATTCCAAAAGCTACTGAGCTCCATATAAATACATATTTACTTTCTAATTCCGCTCGACTCTTAATTATTTCCCACCTTAAATCACTTATTGAAAGATTTTTTATCTCAGCACAAACTTTTGATTTATATGTATACCAATATTTTTCATCCGCATTTGGAAATATTTTCCGTAAATAATTAATAAATCTTCTTGGAAAACTCTCCTTTTCTGGTAATAAGACACTCATATTAACGCTCCTCAAACTATAAGTAGATAGGATCTCTAAATATAATAATTAACTAATTAAAAGATCATATTTAGAAGAAAAAAATAACCCCCTTTGCAAAACCAACAGCATTGGGGTTATTTATTATAAAAGTTAGTGTTTTAGCATTTCATTCAAGATAACTACGTCTGTTTCTTTCATACCTTGAGCCACAGTACCAATACTGCGAATGGTATCATCAACGGAGTATGCTACAAGGCCATCGCCTTTTTGGTAGTTCTTATTAAGGCGAGCTTGTTTATAGCCCATGAACGCGCCATCAAGGGAGATAGCAATTTTACCTGCGCAGGATGGTTTCGCGCCATCGCATACGATACCGGATAAGCTAGCAAGACCATTCACAAGAGTATTTTCGATAATATCTTTGCTATCACCTTTCAAGAAGGCAATACCAGCTACACTGACTACACCAGCAGATACAACGCCGCAGTAGGCGGACAATTTACCAATGCCAGATTTAACGTAGAGCGTCAACAAGTTAGCGAAAACAAGAGCACGGTACAATTCATCATCACTTTTACCAAGTTCCTCAGCAGTTGTAATGATAGGTACAGATACAGTTAGCCCTTGGTTACCAGAGCCAGAACAGATAACAACAGGCAATGGACACCCACTCATACGCGCATCGGATCCAGCCGCTGCACGAGCTTTACATTTCGTTTCAAGAGACGGATTTTCTTCATCCAACAATAAGAGCTGACCAATATTGGAGCCATAATCATTGGACAAACCTTCTCGAGAAATAGCTGTATTGTATTCTACTTGCTGTTTGATTTGAGGAATGATGCCAGAAATATCTGCCGTTTTAGCAAATTCGTAAATGCTATCAAAAGTCATAGCATATTCCGTTTTTGCGGCTTTCTTAATTTCATTGATTGTTTCAGACACAATCTCACCATCTACAGCTACATAGGTTACATTCGTATGGTCGTTTTCAATGCGAACTACCGCTGTATGTTCATCTGTTTCTGCAGTAATTTCGATATAAAGATTATCTACACCTTCCGCAAGTGACACTGTACAGAAGTTAGCATCTAGTAATGTGCCGAGCCATTTACGATCTTCATCTGTAGCAGATTCTAATACCTCTAGCTCACGCTCAGGGTGACCAACGATGGCACCTAGGGTAGTAGCCGCTTGGAGACCTTTTCGACCACCAGAGTTAGGAATGACTACGGATTTTACATTTTTTATAATATTCGCGCTGCATCGTGCGTGAATATGGTTAGGAAACTCATCTAAAACAGAGACTGCCTTCGCAGCCGCATAAGCCAATGCAATTGGCTCAGTGCACCCGAAGGCAGGACGCATCTCTGATTGTAACAAGGAAATATAATCCATCTTATACTTCCGCAATAAATTCCACTTCTACCAAAGCACCCAATGGAAGATCTTTTACTGCTATGCAAGAGCGAGCTGGTTTAGAAGTGAAATATTTAGCATAAACTTCGTTGAATGCTTTGAAATCGGCGATATCAGCCAAGAAACAAGTTGTTTTAATAACTTCGGAGAAGTCAGAACCTGCTTCAGCCAATACAGCATCAATGTTTTTGCATACTTGCTCAGTTTGCTCTACGATACCGCCTTCAACAATGGAACCAGTTGCAGGATTGAGTGGAATTTGTCCAGAAGCGAATAATAAACCGCCTACTACTTTAGCTTGAGAGTAAGGACCTACTGCTGCTGGTGCTTTGTCTGTGAAAATTGTTTTCATAATAATTCTCCTTTTAAATATAATAAAAAATAATATAGATTATTCTAATGCCACCATACTCACATTAGTAATTACCTTGTATATAACATACTCTGTGAAAGTATATCTATAACAAATTATTTAATAGATTTGAAGGCATTGTCAAATATCGTTTTGAAATAATCCCGTTGTACATCAGTAGTTACACCTACATATAGTACCGGTTTGCCTGGCTTCAACACAAATGCAGCATTTGCATAGAGCGGAGTTTGACCATCTCCTTCCGCATATAATAAGCGAGAGCTTGCTGCATAGGTTTGATACTTAGTGCCTGCCACAGGATGCACTTGTTCTGCATTTTCTACAGTAAGCGTTCTAGGTTTTATAAGTAGTTCACCTGACCGAGTTTTAAGATTAGCATAACGTTTTGGATCATTTAAAGGGACTACAGTTGTGGTTGTGGGAATTTGCTTATTAACGGCACCTAGCACGAGTTGCTCAGTAACAGGATCAATTTGACCTTTATCTAGAGCTGCCATAGCCGCCATAAACATAGGATCATTTCTCTTATCTTTAGCCACTTGTTGTGCTATTTGTTTAACATCTACCGCTACTACATATGCATCCTTTTGACCTGTTTTATCGGCCCCTTGTAATTGGTATACATCAAAAGTAGTGCCAAAGCTTTTGAAAACATCTTCAACCATCATATTCATCGCCATATTTTTTGAAGGATTTTGTTTCATTTGCTTCTCTACAAAATCACGTGTATTTGTTTTGGATGCAGAAACAACAGTTACATTGTTAGGCACTACCATGGACCCTGCAATTGTTTGTACATCCTTAGCAAAACCTACGCCAGATACAGTACCCACTAGGCAAGCTACACAAGCCAATACTTTCAAAGATTTCATATTATTTACCTCCCTTGAGAGATTGTGTTTGATACATATGATTCAACTCATTAGCCCAATAATCATGACTAGAGTCATCAGATAATAAAAGCTGTAAAGCTACACCTTTGTCTGTAGGAACGGCATAACCAATTAAGGAATAAGTATTTCTAAAACCATCATATTTAAGGCTACCCCGTAAATCGCCTGTCACAGCCGTGCCATAACGTGTTTGAACAGGTTTATAAGCCACATGCGTTGCATCTAGGCTCACTTGTTTTGCCATAAAATCTACATAAGAACGGATCTCTTCTTTACTTTTAGGAGATAAGTTCTTATCTGTGGCAAGCATTTTATCAAAAGCACCCATAATTTGAGCAGGTAACTTATCATTTATCGTTTTTAGATCTTTAGCTAATTTAGCACCTTCAATAGTATTGCCCTTCAAGCCTTGTAATTGTTGTTGAGCCTTCTCTTTAGAATAGGAATCTACATATTTAGAGATAGAGCTTTTCATTGCAGCTTTTTTTGCGTCTGGAACCTTTTCTAAAATGGTTTTATTCATACCAATTACTTGATCTATAGCATTTTTAGAATAGTCTACAACGACTAACTGACCTACATGGTGACCTTGTTTATCCGTCCCTTGCAATTGATAGACGGAAAATCCATCTAACACATCACCCTTCATAGGTTCAACTTGTACCGGTGCTTGCAATTTCATACTAGCATTAACAGCATCAACAGCCGCTTTATTTGCCATTGAAATTATTTGACTTTGCTCATTATTCCGCAGCTTTGCATCCGTAGGAACACGCATGGCCTCTACAGCCTTCACCGTAGGAGACGTACTGCCATATAAACCATAGCCTAAATCTACTGTATCCGCACATGCCACTGCGCCCATGCCAACAGTTAAGCATGTGGCACAAGCCAATGTCATCATTTTTTTGTTGAGAGCTCTCATAAGACACCTCACGATTTAACAATACATTCATATACAGATTATATTCATAATCCATATTGCATCCATAAAGATTTCAAAAAGAAAATCTATACTGCATATACTAATTATTATACTATATGGAGCTGTATAACTGTATAGTCTAATTTACAACCTTTCAGTTCTGCTATACAATACTTAAATAGATATGTAAACATATGGTATGAGAAATAGAAAGGAGTGCACACATGGTGTGCTTTTATTATGATACAAGAAATAATTCCACTCACTAGGCCTCGTACATTAGCAGCTGCTTTAGGGCCTACCATTTTAGGTGCAGCCTTTAGCTATTACGCATTTGGTGCCACTCACGGTACAGGTCTTGCCATTATCCATACGGTTTTAATATTTTTAGCCGTTGTAACAGCTCAAATTGTAGCTAATTTATGGAATGAATATAAAGATTTTAAATCTGGTCTCGATGCGGGGCAAAAGGTTGGTAATGCTGGTTCTATTACGCGTGGTGCCATTACGCCAGAACTCATCGTTACCATGATTAAGGTACTCATGGTGGTACCTATTATCATCGGTCTTTACCTATCGGCAACCATCACTTGGTACTATATTCCAGCAGGTTTTCTTTGCATTCTAATTAGCTTCCTCTACTCTGGTGGTCCAAAACCAATTTCCCGTACACCATTCGGTGAAATTTCCTCTGGCATAGCTATGGGGTTTGCTATCGTACTCATTACAGGATACGCATGGACACGTGACTTATCTTCAGCATTATTGATACCTGCTATTCCATCTACATTGCTAGTTGGCTCCATTATGCTCACGAATAACATTCGTGATATTAGAAATGATGAAAGCCATGGTCGTCGTACATTACCAATCGTTTTGGGTCGTGAACGCGCGCTCAGTCTGATGAGCATCACCTACCTATTCAACTTTATTTGGATTCTTGCATGGATCATTGTAGGTCACATGACATGGTTCTCCCTATTAGCATTCTTCGCAGCACCACTAGCTTTCAAAACTGTACACACCTTAAGTACAAAAACAGATGAATTCCTGCTCGACAAAGCGATGGGCACCACTGCGGGAGCAGCTATGATTTACCAAATCATGTGGTCTATTGGACTTATCATCGGTAAATAAGGGTCCATAGCTTAAAGTTATGGAGAACCTACAACAATTCCTTCTTGATAGATAGGAAATAATTTAGTACTATTAATGTAATATTTTATATGAACTAATTGTAAAAGGAGTGTGTCTAATGAGAAAATTTTTAGCATTAGCGGCTACTGTAATCCTTGGCGGTGCTTTACTAATCGCAGGTTGCGGTAACGACAACAGCAAACAAGCTGCTAGCAATGGCAAGCAAGTATTAAAAATCGGTGCTACAGCAGTACCTCACGCAGAAATCTTGGAACAAGTTAAACCTATCTTGGCAAAAGATGGTATTGATTTACAAATCACTGAATTCACTGATTACAACACACCAAACCTTGCTTTGGGTGATAAAGAAATCGATGCAAACTTCTTCCAACATATACCTTACATGGATGAATTTGCAAAAGCTCACAACCTTCCACTAGTATCTGCTGGTGGTGTTCATCTTGAACCAATGGGCTTATACTCCCGTCAAATCAAAGATTTGAAAGATCTTCCTAAAGGTGCTAAAATCGCTATCCCTAATGACCCTACAAACGGCGGTCGTGCATTATTGTTATTGCAAAAAGAAGGTCTTATCACATTGAAAGACTCCAGCAATATCTTGTCTACAGTTCAAGATATCGCTTCCAATCCTAATGGTTACCAATTCGTTGAATTAGAAGCAGCTCAAGTACCTCGTTCTCTTGACGATGTAGCATTGGCAGCTATCAACACTAACTTTGCATTGAATGCAGGTCTTAACCCTGGTAAAGATGCATTGGCAATCGAATCCAAAGATTCCCCTTACGTAAACATCGTTACTGTACTTAAAGGTAACGAAAACGATCCTCGCATCCAAAAATTAATGGAAACTCTTCACAGCCCTGAAATCAAAAAATTCATTGAAGAAAAATACAAAGGTGCAGTTGTTCCTGCATTCTAAGGTATAAAGTAAAAGAGACCACATATGTGGTCTCTTTTTTTTACTATAAACTATCAGCGCCAAATCTAAATGGTAATAACTCATCAAGATTAACAACTCTATAATTGCCTTTTAGATTAGCCAAAATAATCTGTGGTATTTCAAATTCAGAAATCACCTGGCGACAAGCGCCACAAGGTGCACAAGGTCCTTCCGTATCAGCAACTACGGCGAGGGCCTTAAATTTTGTATGACCTTCTGATACGGCTTTAAATATAGCAGTTCGTTCTGCACAGTTCGTTAAGCCATAGGAAGCATTTTCTATATTACAGCCTTCATAGATACTCCCATCCTCACATACAAGGGCTGCACCTACACCAAAATGGGAGTACGGACTATAGGTTTTCTCACGAGCTACTATGGCACGTTCAATAAGCTTTTGAATTTCCTGTTCTGTCATATGAGTTTCCTTTTCTATCATATGGATCTCCTCATTCCACCATATCAAGAATCGTATCCACCACAACTGGTGCAGTTGCGCCAAAGGTAATCGCCTCTAAATATGTTTGATCAGCATTGGCGAGCAAGCTTTCATCTGAAGCATACAGAGTAGCTATACTTTCACCAGCTCGAACAGTATCACCTGTTTTCTTGTGCATTATGATGCCCGCACTATAATCGATAGGACCATCCTTAACGGTGCGACCTGCGCCAAGCATAACAGATGCAATACCACATTGCTCGGTATTCATATGCGTAATATAACCGTCTTGAGGCGCTGTAACATCATAAGTAAATTTTCCGATTGCTAGTAAGCTTTCATCATCAAGAACTCGGCTATCTCCACCTTGAGCATCAATCATCATACGCAATCGATCTAATGCGGCACCAGAGTCGAGTGCCTCTTGTACGCGGCTGAGGGCAGTTTCATAGTCACATATATGACTCAATACGAGCATATGGGCTGCCATAATAAGACATTCATGAGTTAAATCCTGTGGGCCCTGCCCTTTCAACGTATCAATAACCTCGCGAATTTCCAAAGCATTACCAATGGCATGCCCTAATGGTCGATCCATATCTGTTAAAACAGCCTTAACAGAGCGGCCATTTTCCTTACCGATATCTACCATTGCTTTAGCTAATGCACGAGCATCGTCTATGGTTTTCATAAAGGCACCACTGCCAACCTTTACGTCTAGCAAGATCGCTTGTGCCCCAGAAGCTAATTTTTTACTCATGACAGAGGATGCAATGAGAGGAATGCTATCTACGGTACCCGTTACGTCTCGCAAAGCATAGAGTTTTTTATCTGCTGATGCTAAACCTTCAGATTGTCCGATTACAGCAAGCCCTATTGTATTCACCTGATTAATGAACGATTCTTGGTCCAAGGATACCTTTAGGTTTGGTATGGATTCCATTTTATCAATCGTGCCGCCCGTGTGACCAAGGCCACGGCCCGACATTTTTGCCACCTTGCCTCCACAAGCAGCTACGAGAGGTCCAATGATGAGCGTTGTCTTATCCCCTACACCGCCGGTGCTATGTTTATCTACTGTTATACCATCGATGTTGGATAAATCTACCATGTGCCCCGACTGTGCCATCGCCATGGTCAACGTACCTAGTTCACGAGCATTCATCCCATTAAATACAATGGTCATCAACAAAGCACTTACTTGATAGTCGGGAATTTCACCATTTACATAGCCAGAGATAACAAAGCGAATTTCCTCATCTGTTAAGGGTAAGTTAGAACGTTTTTTTAGAATAATATCATACATGCGCATGGTTATACCGCCATTCTAAGAAACCACCTAAGCACTGCCTAGGTGGTTTTCTATTACACTTCTTCGTCTAAATGATCTTTAAGTAGTTCTACTGCTGCACTGGCGCCAATACGGCTACAACCTTCTGCAATATAGGCTTTCATATCAGAGATAGAACGAATCCCACCGGCAGCCTTAATTTTTACATTAGGGCCAATGTGTTTCTTAAAGAGTTGAATATCTTCAAGGCTAGCACCACTGCTACCAAAACCTGTAGATGTTTTGATATAGTCGGCACCACCATCTGTAATGCATTTACAGAGAGCTACCTTTTCAGAATCAGTAAGGTAACAAGTTTCTATAATAACCTTTAAGATTTTATCTCCACAGGCTGCTTTAAGAGCTTTAATTTCAGCAGTAACTGCATCAAAGTCCCCTTGTTTTACATTACCTAGGTTGATGACCATATCAATTTCAGAGGCACCTTCCGAAAGGGCTTGTTTTGTTTCAGCTACCTTCACCTCTGTCGTTTCATAGCCTAAAGGGAAACCAATAACAGTGCAAACATTAAGGTCTGGATATGCTTCATGGGCAGAAGCCACAAAATCTGGTGGAATGCAAACAGATGCTGTTTTATAGGCTACGCCGGCGTCACAAATTTCTTTAATATCATCCCATGTAGCTGTAGGACGCAATAGTGTATGATCCACATAGGATAATAATTCTTTACCTAACATAGTGTCTCTCCTTACTAAAAGAACGACATTTGCTCTGGCTCAGGTTCTTTATGCAAAGCCTCTTGAGCAGCGCGATTTTTGTCATCAATAAATGATTCTAGTGGTACACCTGTAGCCTTCAACAAATCTGGCAAGCTATTAACGCCCTTAGCCTTAGCCGCCTCTAACACAACCTTAGCACATGTTTCTGCATCATCCAATGCGTAGTGATGTTTAAACTCAACCCCGATGTATGCAGCCATTGTATTTAGCTTATGGTTTACTAAATCTGGCCATACCGCACGTGAAAGTTTTACAGTACATGCATAATCTAGCTCTGGCCAAGGAATTTTATAGTAATCCAGTGTAGCACGCAATACATTCATATCGAATTTTGCGTTGTGAGCTACCATGATATTGCCTTTTAAATGATTTTCGTAGATAGCATTCCACAATTGATCAAAGGTTTTCTCATGGATAACATCCTTTGGCTGAATGCCATGAATTTCAATACATTCATCATCAAAACTCATGAACGGTGGTTTTATAAGGCTGTACGCCTTTTTGGTAATCTGTCCATCCTTTACGGTAATAACCGCCAAGGAGCACGCACTATTTTTAAATTTATTAGCTGTTTCAAAGTCTAATGCAACAAAATCTAACATAGGACTCCTTTCAAATCTATATGTTTTTTAATTTATATATAAGAATTGTATTCATTTTCTCCATTTATTATAGCATGAAACACTCTATAATCTACTATTCAACGGTGACTATTAGTCACCTCTTTCACATCAAATTTAATTGACAGATAGGCCCTCTGTATGTGAAAATTATTTAGATATATATGTAGTATGGAGGTTGCAAGATGGCAGATGACAGATTAATCGTTGCCCTTGATGTATCCACTATGGATGCGATGAAAGAAACCGTAACAGCCCTTGGTGATGCGGTTAGCTTTTACAAGGTCGGCATGGAGCTATTCTACGCCGAAGGAGAGCAAACAGTTCGCTATTTACAAGAGCAAAACAAACAAGTATTCCTTGATTTGAAATTGCATGATATTCCTAATACAGTAGCACATGGCGTATCTTCCCTAACACGTTTAGGTGCTAACTTGATCACTATGCATGGTCAAGGTGGTCCAGTTATGATGAAAGCAGCTGTAAAAGCAGCTCGTGAAACAGCTGAACAATTGGGCGTTGAACGTACAAAATTATTGGCAATCACTGTATTAACTAGCTTTGATGATGAAGCTTGGACCGCAACTGGTGGTCAATTACCGATTTCCGACCAAGTTATTCGTCTAGCGAAGCTTGCTAAAGAATGTGGCATGGATGGCGTTGTATGTTCCGCGTTAGAAGCTAAGATGATTCGTGAAGCATGTGGTGATGATTTCCTCATCGTAACACCTGGTATCCGCCCATCCTTTGCAGCAACAGATGACCAAAAACGTATTGCTACACCTGCTAGTGCATTACAAGATGGCGCATCTCGCCTCGTTATTGGCCGCCCTATTACACAGGCTGAAAATCCTCGTGAAGCAGTTCGTTTAATTATTGAAGAAATGGAGAATGTATCCAAATGATGACAGAACAAGAAGTAAAACAATTACTTATCGACACTCAAGCTATTTTAGAAGGTCACTTCCTTTTGACATCTGGACTCCACAGCCCAATGTACGTTGAAAAATTCAATGTATTACAACACCCAAAATATACTGAAAAACTTTGTAAAGAATTGGCTGAACGCTTCCGCGATCAAAATGTAGAACTTGTTATCGGACCTATGACTGGTGGTATCTTACTAGCTCACGAAGTAGGTAAAGCTCTTGGTACACGCGCTATCTTCACAGAACGTGAAAAAGGTGTTATGACATTGCGCCGCGGCTTTAAAATCGAACCAGGTACACGCGTGCTTATCGTTGAAGACATCGTAACAACTGGTGGTTCTGTACAAGAAGTAGTAAATGTTGTAAACCAATCCGGTGGTGAAATCGTAGGTGTAGGCCTTCTCGTTAACCGTTCTGGCGGTAAAGCAGAATTCGGCGTACCTCACGAAAAAGTACAAGCCTTACTTAACCTTGAAGTTCCTACATACAAACCTGAAGAATGCCCTCTTTGCAAAGACGGCGTAGCTATGACAGAACGCGGTTCCAAACACATCAAATAAAATGACTAAAGACCTATGCATATGCATAGGTCTTTTCTTTTACATATCTAGATTAATAAAAATCTTCCTAGTCTATCAAATATAATCAACATTTATAAACAGGTACAAAAAGAGCTCCTTCACTGAGGAGCTCTTTTTGTTTGTGTGTAGTTATTGTGTGTAAGAGAGAGATTCTGATACGAATGTATCACATAGAGTGTGTGCCTCTATGGTGGCCATGAATGCACTTTCATGACCACATTCTCTATTATTTTATGAGAGAAAGAGACTCATAAAGTATGGTTAGTTTTGTGTAGTTTGTGGTGCACCTTGATCACTTTGTTGTTGTGGTGCATTACCATTACTTTGTTGAGGTGGTTGGCCTTGCATTGGCATTTGACCTTGCGGAGGCATTTGACCATTTTGATACATATGCTGACCATTATTTCGTCCCATACCATCTATCATTTGGTTTTGACAATTTTGGTACATATGTTGACCATTATTTGGCCCCATACCATCTTGAGGCATCATTTGATTATTTCCATCCATCATATGTTGGTCCATATGCATATTAGAACCATCATGTCTATGTGGTTTTCTAAACTGTTGTTCATTGGTTTTCATCCATTCACCAAAATTTGGTAGATCATTTACTGCAAATGATGTACCTACCCCTACAGCACTGATTACAGTTAGAATGGCAGCAATTATAATTCGTCTCATAGGTCCTCCTTAATCCACATTGCTGAAATAACGTTCGCGTACCCCACGAAGTTCAACACCAACAAAGATACATGTAAGGCCCCCAAAGAGACCTACACCACCAAGTGCAACTAAAGTTACTAATGATAATGCAGGAAATGCCGTTACATTCTCAAACGGTTGCCATGAGCTTCCAAGTAAATATAGGATAGCTGGTGTAATGATAAATAGTAAAACTCCTACGATATATGACAAAGCACTTCCAATAGATAACAATGTTTTAGATGCTTTTTTAGCCATTCCTGGTAATTGTGGCAATAAACGTTCTTTGTAATCATCAAATCTAGCATAGATTTCTTGCATATTAACAGATTTACTTTCACCACCATCTTGGCCTAATGTATCTGTAATAATGCCTGCATCTACATAAGATGCATAGATTTCCTCTGGAGTGCCCAAAGATTTAATGATTTCGCTATCCGTAAGTCCTCTTTCATAACCTACTGCAAAATGCTCTTCATAAACCTCGATAATACTTTCTACATCAGCAACATGGGCCTTTTTGAATATATTGCGCAGTGCTTCTAAAAAGCTATTTTTGTTCATTATAGTCGACTCCTTTCAACAGGATGTTGATTACACCAGAAAATTCATCCCATTCTTGGCGCATCTTATTGTATGCTGCACGACCATCAGTCGTGATATGATAATATTTTCGAGATGGTCCTGTAGAGGACTCCTTCAAATAGGTCTCAACATACTTTTCTTTCTTTAATCTATTAAATAATGGATATATCGTTCCTTCCGAAATTTCAATATACTCCGAAATGGTGCTTACGATTTCATATCCATAGCGATCACTTTGTGTTAATAATGCTAGCACAAGCATATCCATAACACCTTTTTTTAATTGAACTTGCATAGTTCCTCCCTTTTAGGCTGTGCTTGCCTGCCAATGTGAAAGCTCTCTTACGGTCACTATCATGTACTGACAAATACATAATAACACAAGGTACCTCGTATTGCAAGGTACCTTGTAAAAAATATATTTTGCGCAATTAAAACTCTTGTATTTCATCACTAATAAACATAGATAAAGTCTAGGTTTATAGAGATTAAAATATTTTCAAAATTTATGCTAATTTCAAGTTATTTATATTGAAATATATCTCAATTATCATCGTATATCAAAAAAATCCTCATCCAAAGGATGAGGATTTTTATTTATATAATAAGTACTATATCTATTCTAAACAGGATCTGTTCATAATAAAGAATCTGTGCTTAGTTTGAATAGACAGTATCTAATTGGAAGCTGCTTGGCCTAATTTAATCTGTGTACTCTTCATTTTGCCATTGTGAGTATAAGATACCAAAACTGTATCACCAGGGCTCTTAGCGTCAATTTGCTCTTTTAATTCTAATAATGTACTAATATCCTTGCCATCAATTTGAGCAATTGTATCTCCTTCTACCAAACCAGCCTTTGCAGCAGGACCATTCGCATCAAGTTGAACAATGAGAAGACCTTCGCCTTCATAACTTACATTGTTACGCGCTGCTGTTTGACGATCTACAGCCCATACACCAATATAAGGACGTACAACCTTACCATTCTTAATAATAGAATCTACAACAGTCATAGCGGAGTTAATAGGAATGGCAAAACCCATACCTTCAACGCCTTCTTTAGAAATCTTAGAGCTATTAATACCAATTAACTCTCCATCTGCATTGATGAGAGCACCACCAGAGTTACCTGGATTAATAGCTGCATCTGTTTGGATTAATGGGAAGCGTTGACCTTGATCATCAATAGTACGTGCTAGCGCACTGATTACACCAGATGTAACAGAGCCTTTAAACTCTAGGCCTAAAGGATTGCCAATGGCGATAGCCGGTTCCCCTACTTGTAAGGAATCAGAGTCACCAATTTTTATAGGTTGAATATCCTTTGGTGGATTAATTTTAACAACAGCTAAGTCTGTTTGAGCATCCGTACCAATAACTGTACCTGTTACGGTAGATCCATTAGACAAAGAAACTGTAACCTCTCCATTTTTAGCACCAGCTACAACGTGATTATTTGTTACAATATGTCCATCATTATCAATCAATACACCAGAGCCTACACCTTCCCCAGCATAGATGGTACGGTTAAAGATATCCTTTTGAAAAACTTGTGTAGTAATCCCCACTACAGCCGGACCAGATTCTTTAGCCGCTTGTACCACGTATGTATTACGCGTATCCGTAATAGGTTTTGTTTGCTTTGTTTGTTCTCGTACAGTCGTTTGATGTGTAATGGGATTACCAAAGAAATAGTATCCTCCACCTACGCCAATACCGAGGGCTAGCACACAAGCAATAATTGATTTCTTATATTTTGAAAAATTCATGCATATCTCCTTATATCATCTTTTAATGATTTCTTATTATTATATTTCTTATCATATAAACTGCCAATTGCAATCGAATACACACTTTAACAACAATGTAATATAGCAGTATATATCTACTTTCACCAAAATCAATTTTATAAAATCAATTTTTGATGAACCTATTATAGTACGCAAGACATTACATTGCAAGATAACAATTTATTACATCTATTATAAAAATATAATTTCTATAAATAATATGTATCTTGTAATACGTTAAGAGCAAATCGAATTTCGAGACGATTCAACTGTAGAGAAATTACATAAAAACATATGTATATAAAAATGTACCATATAAAACATAAAGGGCATTCACTAGCCGTCGCTAGGAATGCCCTTTATGCATATAGTTTGAGAGTGTAAGGACTGTTGAGAGAGAGTATATGTGATCTAGATAAGTTGAGAGAGAACTTATTAAGAGAGAGAAGTTTAGTTGTTTCTTATCTAGAATCAAAAGTCAGCCTTACTTAGATAAGTATACATGGAATATCTAAACTATCAAAGGAAGTATATAAACAATTTTTAAATCTTTGATTATATCTATATAATAACTTCCTATAAACTCATATTTTATCAACAACCACCAAAAACGTGAGCGTAATATGAAAGTGATTTCAGTTATCAAACAAATTTATAACCAACGCCCCATACAGTAATGATGTGCTTACTATCGGATGGATTATCTTCAATTTCTTCACGTAAACGGTTGATATGAACCGCTACAGTTGCATAATCACCATAGGAATCAAGACCCCATACGCGAGAGTATAATTCTTCTTTACTAAATACGATATCACGATTGCGCATCAAGAATTCTAATAACTGGAATTCTTTCTTTTTAAGGTGAACTTCTTTTTCGTTTACCCAAACTTTCATCATCTTAGGATCAAGACGGATTTCTCCAGATTGAATCGCATTGGTTTCCATAGCATCACGCTCTGTTAAGCGTTTATATTGTGCCAACATAGCTTTGATTTTTGCAATCAATACAGATGGAGAGAATGGTTTTTCAATATAGTCATCAGCACCTACGCCGAGACCACGGATTTTATCGATATCATCAAGTCGAGCTGTTACCATAACAATTGGTACACGAACCTTGTCACGAATTTGGCGGCAAACTTCAAAACCATCCATTTCTGGCAACATAACATCAAGGATGATAAGGTCTACAGGAGTATTTAAGGCAGCCTCAATACCCTCCGTACCATTAGTCATAATAGTTACATCATAACCTGCCACCATCAAATAATCACGCTCAATATTGGCGATATCCAAATCGTCTTCAATAATTAAGATATGTTCACTCATGATTCTTCTCCTTGTTTAGGAAATTCTAATATAATACGTAGACCATGTGGTCTTACATTTTCAATCACAACTCGGCCTTCAAAGATTTCCATAATTCGACGAATAATCGACAATCCAAGACCACTACCTTCTTGTGGGTTCGTACGAGATGAATCTACACGGTAGAATGGACGCATTAGACGTTCTAGCGATTCTGGTGGTACCCCTGGGCCATCATCACTGATAACACAGTATACAAAATCATCATCACTAGTTACATCAATAACACAATGACCAACATCGGCCATTTTATACTTAGCACTATTGTTCAACACATTTTGTAAAACACGCTGTAACAATTGTGGGTTTGCATTAATGAAAGCATTTTCCGCTGCTATACGGAATTTAATTTCTAGACCTCTTGTTTGATAAGGAGCCAAATGATCTTCTACAAAATCACGTACATATTGACCGAGTTCAATTCGTTCAGATGGACGAGATTCTTTCTTGTAATTCAATGTGGTAATGAGGAATAACTCCTCTAACATCGAATCTAAATCATTAGCCCGTTTCAAAATGATTCCCATATAGCGTTTTTGTTGCTCTTCGGTTGGTGCAATACCATCGCGAACGCCTTCTGCATACGCTTTAATCGCTGTTAACGGCGTTCGGATATCATGGGATATCCCTGCTAGTAACTCTTTTTGTTGCTCCTGTTCCATTTCAATCTGACGATTGGCCATTTCTAAGGATTTCGTCATATTCTTAACATGAATCATGATAAAGCGTGTAACAAATCGGTTAATAGCAAAGAATGTAACAATAAACAGTAATATCGCAACTATGATTATGTAGAAGGATACAGATTCCATTAAGCTATCACTACCATGAGTAGCGCGCTTTATAGCAATATGATAAACGTAAGCATGACGCCCATCGTATTTCCGCATTTCATATACGAACGTATTATTGGACTGATATACAATACCTTGTAATTCAGGGTTTACATCAATAAGACCAACAATAGCAGAAGCGCTATAGATTTGAGGATTACCATAGCTGTACACCATATTACCTTGATCTAGTACCTCTACATATACTTCCTTTGGATCAAGTAGACTATAGCTAGGCTTTACTAAGCTATCTATTAAGTTGTTTTCTAAACCATAAAAGGTAATTGTTTCAGTGATTCGACTGACACTTTTAAACTGTTGTTCCTGCTCAATACGCAAATAGTAACCGGCATTAGCCAATATGCGCAGACCTGTAAAGTATAGCAAAAATAAGATAATTGCTATCAAAATAGGCACTACAAAGAGCACAACATTGGATATCCAAATCCGTATTTGTAAATTCACAGGGTTACCTCAATATCATAAATATTAGATACTTCTTATAGTTTACGCTATTTTTAATACTTAAAGCAAGTAAAAAGCGTAAAAAAGTGATTTAACTTTCATATTTTCTTCATTGTCAGTTTATAATTGGCTGTTATTACATATGGTCAATATGCCTTTTATTATCTACTATTTTGAAGTTTTTAATATATATTACACGTATCCGGGCAACCTATATCAACATACCACAAGTAATTTTTAGGACATCAAACATAATGTTCTATAACGTCTTATTTAATAGCCTCTATATTTTTTATAAAATCTCTAAATATAAAAATGCTATATCTGTAAAAATAAATTCTTTTACCTTATATTATCATTATCAAAATATTTCTCTACTCATATATAATTCAATTGCCTTATTTATACATAAAAAAAGAGGATTCCATAGGAATCCTCTTTTAATATTTGGATTAACGACGATTTGCATCGAAGAAGTTAATAGCAACTTCTGGGAACATAGCGTAAGTCAATACGTCTTCGTCAGTGATACCATTGTAGCCTTTGGAAGCTAAATCTTGACGATAACCGTCTAATTCAGGTTCGATAAGATCTGCTGGACGGCAAGTGATAGGTTCTTCATCACCAATGATAGTGTGACGAATTTCGTCAGAAATTTTACCAGGCAACGCACCATATTTACCGCGTACAAGGTCTTTAACTTCGTTAGGAACCATTTTGTAACGGTCGCCCATCATAACGTTCATCATAGCCATTGTACCAACGATTTGGGATG
>NZ_CAJLUB010000024.1 GCF_905209685.1 uncultured Veillonella sp.
GCCAAAATACAACAGTTACAGAAGGTACTGATGGTACATATAAAACATATGCAGTAAATGTAGCGGGAGCAGGAGACTATCGATTGGTAGAAAACAGCGCTGCAGCTGATAAAGCATACACTGTAACGGGCAATAAAGTTGATTTAACAGTACAAGATGCTAGTACGCCTGCAAATACAAAGACGGTAACGATTAAAGATATTGCGTCTAAAACCGAGTTAGACTCTACAAAAACTGAACTCATCAACAAGGGTTTGAAATTTAACGCAGATAATAATGACGTTAAGACAAACAAACTTGGTTCTACCGTAACTGTGTCTGGTGATGCGAATATCACTACAAAGATTACACAAACTGGTGATGACTCCACAATTGCGGTGGCTTTGAATAAAGACCTTAATGTTAAAACCGTGACTGCTACAGATACTGTGAAAGCTGGCACTACAACAGCGGGCAATCAAACGGCTACAGACAATAAAGGTGGCACTCAAACTGGCAACTTTGTAACAGGTCTAGATAATACAACTTGGAACATGGCTGACCCTGTGTTCGTGCCTGGTCGTGCAGCCACAGAAGACCAATTGAAAACTGTTAGTGATGCAGTAAGAGCAGCAAATGCAGGCTCCAGTGACTATCGCTTGATTGGCGACCCAGCTAATACGACTGATGGTTCTTACAAGGTTACAAATAACCAAGTAGACCTTAAGGTAAAAGATGATAAATCTGGTACTACAAATACGGTAACTATTAAAGATATTGCGTCTAAAACTGAGTTCGACAAATTAAACGATCGCGCTGTTAAATACGATGTAGATGGCTCTGGTAATGTAGATAAATCCAAAGTCACTTACGAAGGTCCTACATATAACAACACGAACAAATCTGGTGGTACTCACGTAACTAACGTGGCGTACGCAACAGGTAACGACGGTAGCGAAGCAGTTAACGTAGACTACTTAACTGACAAAATCAAAGACAGCTCCGATGCGTTGATTAACAAAGGCTTGAAATTCGATGCAAACGTTGGTGGCGTTCAAACTAATAAATTGGGCTCCACTGTGAAAGTTCAAGGCGAAGGCGCAGAAGCTGATGCTAACTACAGCGGTAAAAACATCAAAACTTTCATTAAGCAAGATACAGCAGGTAACACAACAATCGACGTTAAGATGAACAAAAATCTTGAAGTTGAAACAGTGACTGCTACGGGTGCAAATGGTAAAGATGGTAAGATCGGTATTAATGGTAAAGACGGTGTTACTACAAATCTTTCCATTACTCGTGATGGCCAACCTGGTGTAGATGGTGCGGCTGGTACAACTACAACTCGTATTGTTTATGAAAAACCAGATGGTACTAAAGAAGAGGTAGCTACGTTAAATGATGGCCTTAAATTCAAAGGCGACATGGGCGCTACATCTAATGTAAAACTCAACAAACAAGTGGATGTAAACGGTGGTGTTACAAACGCGGCTGACCTTGCAACAGGTAATAACATCGGTGTTACATCTGCAGCAGTTGATGCGGATGGCAATGCAAAACTTCAATTGCAATTGGCAAAAGATATTACAGGTCTTAAATCTGTGACTGCTACAGATACTGTGAAAGCTGGTACTGCGACAGTAGGTAAACAAACTGGTACTGATAACAAAGGTGGCACTCAAACTGGTAACTTTGTAACAGGTTTAGACAATACAAATTGGAATATGGCTGATCCTGTATTCGTACCTGGCCGTGCCGCAACAGAAGACCAATTGAAAACTGTCAGTGATGCGGTGAAAGCAGTGAGCGCTGGTGCATCTGACTACCGCTTGATTGGTGATCCAACTAATACAACTGACGGTTCCTACAAGGTTACAAACAACCAAGTAGACTTAAAGGTTAAAGATGATAAATCTGGTACTACAAATACTGTAACTATCAAAGATATTGCATCTAAAACTGAGCTCGATAAATTAGAAGACCGCGCAGTTAAGTATGATTTAGATGGTACAGGTAATGTAGATAAATCTAAAGTTACTTACGAAGGTCCTGCGTACAACAGCACTAATAAATCTGGTGGTACTCATGTAACTAACGTGGCGTACGCAACAGGCAACGATGGTAGCGAAGCAGTTAACGTAGACTACTTAACTGATAAAATTAAAGACAGCTCCGATGCGTTGATCAACAAAGGTCTTAAATTCGATGCTAACGTTGGTGGCGTTCAAACGAACAAATTAGGCTCCACTGTAGCTGTGAAAGGCGAAGGCACTGAAGCTGATGCTAACTACAGCGGCGAAAACATTAAGACTTTCATCGATCAAGATGCTACTGGTAATACAACAATCAATGTTAAATTGAACAAAAACCTTGTAGCTGACTCCATCAAAGTTAACAAAGATGGTAGAGACGGTAAGGATGGCGTATCCATTACAGGTCCTACTGGCGTAGCTGGTCAAGACGGCAACAATGGTAAGGTAGGCATCACTGGTGCTGACGGCAAAGATGCTGTATCTATCTCCGGTAAAGACGGCGTAGGTCACATCGGTTTAACGGGCCCTGCTGGTACAAATGGCAAGGACGGAACAAATGGTATCGATATGTCCGTTAAGAATGGCTATGACGATGCTGCTAAAGGCGTTAAGGGCGAAAAAGGTGTAGACGGTGTTGATGGTATTACACGCATTGTGTATACAGACAATACTGGTGAACACCAAGTAGCTACAATGGACGACGGCATGTTATACGGTGGTGACACTGGTACTGTAATCAAGAAAAAACTTAACAATCAAGTAAATGTTAAGGGTGGCATTACAGATCCAGCCAAATTTACAGCTGACGATAACATCGGTGTTGTATCTGATGGAACAGATACATTGAAAGTTCGCTTGGCAAAAGATCTTAAAGGTCTTAACACAGTAACTGCTACTGAAACAGTTAAGGCTGGCGATGTTGTGATGGGTAAACAATCTGATGGCACACCTGCAGCCAATACTGGCAACTATGTAACAGGCCTAGATAATAAAGATTGGGACGTAACAAATCCAACTGCTGTTAGTGGCCGTGCTGCTACAGAAGATCAGTTGAAAAAGGTTACAGAAGCTATCAATAATCAAAGCTCAAACTCCACAGATTATCGTTTGGTGCAAAACCAAACAGCTGGCTCTAATGGTAATTACACAGTAGATAACAATGGCGATGTGGCGTTGACTGTACAAGATAAAAATCATCCAAACCAAACTGAAACAGTAACTATCAAGGACGTAGCATCTAAATCTAACCTAGATGAATTAGATGATCGCGCTGTTAAGTACGACTTGGATCCTGCTACAAATACTGTAGATAAATCTAAGGTAACTTACGAAGGCCCTACTTACACTAATAAAACTGGTGGTACTCACGTAACTAACGTGGCGTACGCAACTGGCAACGACGGTAGCGAAGCAGTTAACGTAGATTACTTAACTGACAAAATCAAAGATAGCTCCGATGCGTTGATTAACAAAGGCCTTAAATTCGATGCTAACGTTGGTGGTGTTCAAACTAACAAATTAGGCTCTACTGTAACTGTTAAAGGCGAAGGCAATGAAGCAGACGCTAAATACAGCGGTGAAAACATTAAGACTTTCATCAAACAAGATAATACAACTGGTAACACAACAATTGATATTAAATTGAACAAGAACCTTGTAGCCGATTCCATCAAAGTTAACAAAGATGGTAGAGATGGTAAAGATGGCGTATCCATTACTGGCCCTACTGGCGTAGCTGGTCAAGACGGCAATAATGGTAAGGTTGGTATCACAGGTGCTGACGGCAAAGATGCAGTTTCTATCTCCGGTAAAGACGGCGTAGGTCACATCGGTTTAACGGGCCCTGCTGGTACAAATGGCAAGGACGGAACAAATGGTATCGATATGTCCGTTAAGAATGGCTATGACGATGCTGCTAAAGGCGTTAAGGGCGAAAAAGGTGTAGACGGTGTTGATGGTATTACACGCATTGTGTATACAGACAATACTGGTGAACACCAAGTAGCTACAATGGACGACGGCATGTTGTACGGTGGTGACGCTGGTAATGTGATCAAGAAAAAACTTAACAATCAAGTAAATGTTAAGGGTGGCATTACTGACGATACTAAATTGACTGCTGATGACAATATCGGCGTAGTTTCTGATGGTACAGATACGTTGAAAGTTCGCTTGGCAAAAGATCTTAAAGGTCTTAACACAGTAACAGCTGCTGAAACTGTAAAAGCAGGTACAGTGACTATGGGTAACCAAGAAGCAACTAAAGCAGATGGTACTAAAGAAACTGGTAACTATGTAACAGGCCTAGATAATAAAACTTGGGATGCTGACAACATCGTAACTGGTCGTGCTGCTACAGAGGATCAATTGAAAGATGCGTTGGCAAACCAATCCAATGCAGGCCTTAAATTCGACGCTAACGTTGGTGGTACTAAGACTAATAAATTAGGCTCCACTGTAATTGTAAAAGGTGAAGGCAATGAAGCAGACACTAACTACAGCGGCGAAAATATTAAAACTTTCATCGACCAAGATAATACAACTGGCACTACAACGATTAATGTTAAATTGAACAAAAACCTTGTAGCCGATTCCATTAAGGTCAATAAAGATGGTAGAGACGGTAAAGATGGCGTATCTATTACAGGTCCTACTGGCGTAGCTGGTCAAGATGGTAATAATGGTAAAGTGGGCATCACAGGTGCTGACGGCAAAGATGCAGTTTCCATCTCCGGTAAAGACGGTGTAGGTCACATCGGCTTAACGGGCCCTGCTGGTACAAATGGCAAGGACGGTTCCAATGGTATCGACATGTCTGTTAAGAATGGCTATGACGATGCAGCTAAAGGTGTTAAGGGCGAAAAAGGCGTTGACGGTATAGACGGAATCACGCGTATCGTGTATACTGATAAGACTGGTGAGCACCAAGTAGCTACTATGGACGACGGCATGTTGTACGGTGGCGACAGTGGCACTGTAATCAAGAAAAAACTTAACAATCAAGTAAATGTTAAGGGTGGTATTACAGACGCAGCGAAACTTTCCAATGACGATAATATTGGGGTAGTAGCTGATGGCACTGATACATTGATGCTTCGTCTTGCGAAAGACCTTAAAGGCCTAAATTCTGCTACTTTCAACAATGGTACAGATGGCAACACTGTTGTAAACGGTGGTGGCCTCACTATTAATGATGCAGCAGGTAATCCATTGACGACCGTAAATAAAGACGGCGTTACAATTACTGATGGTCCATCTATGACTAAGGACGGTATCGACGCAGGTGATAAGAAAATCACTAACGTAGCTGACGGCACAATCGGTGCAGGTAGTAAAGATGCTGTTAATGGCGGTCAATTACATACAGTGGTAGAAGACCTTAAAACTAAAGGTTTCGGTTTAACTGCTGAAGATGGCGCTTCTGTTAAGAAATCCCTTGGTGATACTGTAACTGTGAAAGGTGACGGTACGAACATTACTACATCTGTAGATAATGGTGCTGTGAAAGTAGCATTGGCTAGAGATCTTAATGTAGATACTGTTACAGCAAATACAGTGACTACAGGCGACACTAAGATGGATACAAATGGCGTAACTATCAAAGACGGCGCCAATGAAGCGACTAAGTTGACTAAAGATGGCTTGCAAATCAACGATGGTGGTAACAAAGCGGTTACTATCGATAAAGATGGTTTGACTATCGAAAACGGCCCTAAGGTAACAAAAGACGGCATTAATGCTGGTGATAAGAAAATCACTAATGTAGAAGATGGTACAATTGCTGCCGGCAGCAAAGACGCTGTAAATGGCGGTCAATTGCATACTGCAATGGAAGACATCAAGGCACAAGGCTTCGGTCTTAAAGCAGAGGATGGTCAATCTGTGAAGAAACCTCTTGGTGAAGTAATCGACCTCAAAGGCGACGGCAACATCAAGACTTCCGTAGATGGCACTGCGATTAAGATGTCCTTGAATGATACAATTACACTTGGCACAGATCCAGCAAAACAAGTTAAAGTTGACGGATCTACTGGTACGATTACTGCGGGTAATGGCGCTAACCAAGTTACAATCGATGGCAGCACAGGTTCTGTTACAACAGGTAACACTGTGAAAGCTGGCGATGTAATCATGGGTAACCAAAACTCGGGTGGTCAAAACGGTAACTTTGTGACTGGTTTGGACAATAAAACATGGAATCCTAATAACCCTGTAGCTGTTACAGGTCGCGCGGCAACAGAAGATCAATTAAAAGCTGTTAATGACGACTTTAACGAAAAAGCTAAAAATGGTCGTGTATTCCAAGGTGACCAAGCTGGTAACGATGGTAAAGTTGTTCGCGGTTTAGGCGATACAATGAACCTAAA
This sequence comes from uncultured Veillonella sp., assembly GCF_905209685.1. GTDB lineage: Bacteria > Bacillota > Negativicutes > Veillonellales > Veillonellaceae > Veillonella. The sequence continues at coordinate 6,380 of NZ_CAJLUB010000024.1, forward strand.
AGGTGGCGCTGATGTAAATCGTTTGAGTGACAACAACCTAGCTGTTGTGAAGAATGCTGCAGGCGATGGCTATGATATCAAGTTGGCTAAGGACCTCAACCTAAAAGACGGTTCTACTACGTATACAAAAACTGTACCAGGAACTAATACTACAATTCCTTATACAGTAGATACAAAAGTAGATGGTGGTGGCATCACAATTACTCCATCCATCAACGGTCAACCTGTACCAGGTCACACTGTAAGTCTTACAGAAAATGGCTTAAACAATGGTAATAATACGATTACTAATGTAGCGCCAGGCATCAATGGTACTGATGCGGTTAACGTTAACCAATTGCGCAATGCTATGCATAGTGTAGATGGTAAAATCGCTGATGTTGGTGCAGCTAGCGCAGCCATGGCAGGTCTTAAACCATTGCAATATGATCCATTAGAACCTACACAAGTGTTGGCGGCTGTTGGCAACTATAAAGGTAGTACTGCGGCTGCTATTGGTATTGCTCACTATACAAATGAATCTACAATGCTTCATATGGGTGTTTCCTTAGGTGGTCATGATAATATGGTTAACGCTGGTGTATCTTATAAATTCGGTACATCTGACGCTAAAAAAGCAATTCCAGCACGTTACAAAGCAGGCCCAATCAGCTCTGCCTATGTAATGCAAGATGAAGTGGCTGCATTGAAAGCTGAGAACTTACGCATGAAACAACGCGATGAGGAATTATCTGCTAAGTACGAACAAGTACAACGAGATAATGAAGAGATGAAAGCTCAAATTGCAATGCTTATGAAACAAGCTGGGTTAACCAAATAATCATTCACTTGAGAGTGTATTGAGTATTTAAAACATAGGAAAGCCGCCCTGGGGAGGGCGGCTTCCAATGAGGGGACTTATGAAACTAATTAAATTATTACCAGTTATGGCAATTGCTTCTGTATGTGTTGCTGGCCAAGTACATGCGGCACAAGATCCTTTGATGATGCCTGAACAACCTGCGGCTCCTTTGACTGCAGAACAACAAGACATCTCTCTTGCTGTTCCTAGTGAAGAGGTAAAAGCTGTAGTATCTGAATTGGCAGCATTCCAATTGGGGATGAGCAATGCTTTAATCCAAGACGACAATCGCGTAATGTCTGGTCAACAACGTTATACTAATAACGTGTTGTACTACATGAATGTTCGTCGTAGTTGGTACATTACAAGCCATCGCTATAAAAAAGACAGCTATGCTCGTATAGCATTAGATCGCTTGTACTTAGATTACAAAGAATTTTTCACAAACCACACAACTGTGTCTGACATGAACAAAGCTGAATATGAAAACCAAATTTTGGCAATTCTTGAAAAGAATACAGCTAACATGTCTAATGATGAATTGCGTTTCTACATGAACGAAATGGTAATCTACAGCTTGCAACAAGCTATGCGCGATGGTAACAACCGCGTTAAACGCATCCGCTAATCGGTATAATTATAAATTTATACTTTTGAAAGAGGTAACGGTAAAAGCCGTTGCCTCTTTTAGTTTTTATGACTACATTATTTTAGGAAAATGTGAGTTAAATCACATAATAGTGGCTTTAATAGTACTATACTAATTCCATGACCTTATAGCTGTTTATATATAGGTAAGCCCTTACATACTATACATAAATTTACATAATAGTATTCAAGTATATGCAATTACTCCTAGTTACAAAGCAATTACAATCCTTTTGGATACTATGTTCTCTCTCGCAAGCTATAGGTCGTACTAAAACAAATGGCCCCCGTAGGATTCATTCCTACGGGGGTTTGTTTTTAATTGTATTGGCTAATCTGGCCTTTATGAATTATTATTTATGTTATTTACATATTTTTTCGATAGCAGTATAATTTAATCGTAGTAATCATGAGGGTAATATGAAGGGGAAGTGTTTTGTAGTATAACAAGGGAGGCGTATGATTATGAATCACGCAAAGAAACTACAATTATTAGCAGTACTCGGAGTTTTAACCATATCTTCTGCTAGCTTGGTACAAGCAGCAGATATTCCTGTTGTTTCCTCTGGTGGTGCCACTTATAACATTGGTCTACAAGGCTGGTCATCTTTCACCAACTCAGACAATGTACATCTCGGTGGTCAAACTGGGGCAGCTAACAGCGATCCATATTCCCATGCAGGGGATCCAAATGCAAAGGGTAATAATATTGCCATCGGTCGTCTTGCCTTAAATGGTTCTCAAGGTGGCGGCAATGTAGCATTAGGTGCTAAGAGCTTTGTAGGTGGTAAAGGTGACTATAACTTTTTAGGTAACTTTGCAGCAGGTTATAACTCAACTATTTCGGATACAATTGCGGTAGGTTATTTTGCAGGAGCTGGCTCTGAAGGTAATAAAAACGTATGGCTCGGTGCATCTCAAGCTGGCGGTAGTAAGGGGAATAATACTGTATTAATCGGTTCTAACTCTACTGTAAATGGTGATTTTAACTATGGTATGGGCCATGGCGTTATCTTTAAAGGTGATAAGAACTCCGCTATTGGCGCATATAACAAGATTGAAGGTAACCAATCTGGCGCCTTTGGTGTTGGTACATATGATGTAGACACTGTTAAGGGTGATAATTCCTACAGCGTTGGCAACAAGAACCAAGTGAGTGCTAATAATACATTCGTAGTTGGTAATAATGTAAAAACATCGCTAGATAATGCCGTTGTATTAGGTAATAATTCTACTGCTGAAAGTAGTGATGTAGTGAGTACTCCAAGTTATACCTTCATTAATGGTAAAACTGAAAGCTTTGCTGGTACAGCACCAGTATCTACGGTATCCGTTGGTGCAGCCGGTCAAGAACGCACTATCACTCATGTAGCAGCAGGTCGTATTACTGCGGACTCTACAGATGCAGTTAACGGCTCCCAATTATATGGTACAAACCAACAAATTGATGTATTGCACCGCGATGTGCGTCGCGTGGAAAAAGAATCCAACCGCGGTGATGCTCGTGCTGCAGCACTAGCTGCATTACATCCACTACAATTTGATCCAGACCACAAGGTTCAAGTTATGGGTGGCTATGGTCACTATAAAGGCGAAAATGCATTGGCTCTTGGCGTAGGTTACTATCCAAAAGAAAACCTACTTCTCACTGCAGGTACAACTGTAAGTGGTGATTTGATGGCCAATGTAGGCGTGTCCTATAAATTCGGTGAGAATAAGACATTAGCTAAGATTTCCCCTGCATCCTATAACGCATTAGAACAACGCGTAGATACACTAGAAGCACAAAATAAAAAACTACAAGAAACAGTAGATATGCTTGTGCAAAAACTTAATGAAAAATAGGGTTTCAAGAATATGAAAGAGGTAATAACATTGTTATTACCTCTTTTTTATATACATATAATAGTAAAATAATACGTTTCTAGTGACTACGTATCTTGACATACATATACATTATTCGATACACTTATACATATTTCATTTGTTGTTCATGAATTTTAAATGTAGAGAGTAATGAAACGTATTGTGTGTATCGCCTTGAGCGCTCTATTGTGTTGTGTGGGTACAGCTGAGGCAGAAAAACAACAATTACATACAGATAAGGGCGTAGTGTCTACCAAAACAGATAGTTCTATAAAGGCAGCGGCTCATATAGATGATACTACTCAAGTAAATACTGATGGTAAGGTAAACTCCGATGAGAAAACAGCGCGTATGAAGGCTGCATCTGAAGGCTTTCACATCACGCCTACTGCTACGCCAGACCATGTGATTGGCCAAGGTGGTCCGCTCGTCATGGATCGCCAAGATACTAAGACCGTACAGTATAGCAATGTGGATGCCGTGAACCGCGCCATTAATGCCGTGGCCATGTCTAATGTATCCAATGCTATGTACGGTGCTAAAGGTAAACCATGGATGCGACGCACTACACTGAGCTTTCAGTTCCAAGAAGGTTGGAAGCCGCTCTATTCGGTGGAGACTGTTCAACCTTTAGGTCATTACGATAATTCATCTCGCGATGTGTGGTTTACGCAGCAGCGTATTTCTCGTGCGTCAGACACAGGGACAACCCTCAACGTAGGCGTTGGGTATCGTCGTATCTCCAAGGACGACCATCGCCTTTATGGGGCACATTTATTCTATGACCATCGCTTCTTGAATCGCCATGATCGACTCAGTGCAGGTCTTGAATATATGTCTGGTGAAAGCGAGTTCCGATTTAACTGGTACGGTTCTGCTTCCGATGAGCGCGTTCTAGATGCTAACCTTCATACCTTAGAACGGGTAGCTAATGGTTATACCTTAGAGTACGGTAAGACTTTTAAAAATGCTCGTTGGGCTAGAGTCTATGTAGAAGGTTATCATTGGAACCAAGAACGACAAGCCGATAAGAATGGTTTGCGCATCGGTTCGGAGATGCAACTGACACCGCGCGTATCTGTAGATATGGGGTATAACAAACCGGAACACAACTCTGGCGGTGCATATGGCAAGATTACCTTCCGCTTAGCGGGGGCGCCAATGGCTTGGTATGGTGGCAAGCACCGTTTAGAAGAATCTGCAACGGTTCGTGATAAAATGCTCAACCTTATAAGACGTACAAATACAGTTTTTGTTGAGTAATAATTTTGATAACTGAATACACAAATTGAATAGTAATGCTATCTTCTTCATTCATATAATTTTAATGAAAATTAAATGAAAAATTACCTACTATTGTTACTATATAAGTGATATACTCTAGGTAAGGGAATTTAGTGTTAATATCAATTGTTCTTTATAGATAATGGCTTTTATAAAAAGCCATTATCTTATTATATAGACATATATACTACTATAATGAGTAGCTTATATATTATTATGTAACTTATATTTAATACGTTATGTAGCTTATATGTTAATGTATTATATAGTTATTATCTTATTTTTGATGCCGCGTGATCGCCCGTTCATCTTAGTTACTCTCCAACGATTCAATAATCTTTGTGTTGTGTTTACTTCAAAATCTCTCTCTTAATAACAAACTTAAATCATGCGGCAACGGTAAGAGGTTCGCCTTCCTCTTACCCAAAAAGGATAGTTAATCCTCATCGATTAACTATCCTTTTTTATATTCTCTTAATAGATATATAAATTACTGTTTACAAAATACGTATACGTGCTACAATGTTCATATAAGACTCATGAATAAAGCGTGAATTTTAAAGTAAAGAGAGCATGATAGGTTTTGTAGTTTGTAAATGGAGGTTCTAAATTATGAACAAACGGAAACGTTTATTAACCTTGTTAATTAACGGTGTGTTGTTATCTAGTCTATGTATGGTAGCTAATGCTGCAGATAATGTAGCTGGCGCAGGTAGTGGCGTAGCTATTGGCACAGGGTCTAATGCTCAAAGAGATGGAGTAGTTGCTATCGGTAAAGGTGCACATACCAATTATGCTGGCGGATCTGGCTATGCTAATGTTGGTGGTGATGTAGTTATCGGTGAAAATGCAACAACCCATAGCTACTATGACCAATCTGGCTCAGTAGCTATCGGTAAAAATGCATATGTAGAAAATACAATTGGTCAACAAGACAAATTATTTGCGTTTGATCAAACTACTTTTAATCGTTGGGGTTTGGGAAGCCTTCCACAAAAACCAGATAAAGTTGTTACGGGTGTAGCAATAGGGGATAATACGTATGTTCGTAGTGGTGGTACCATGATTGGATCTCATAACTATCGTGGTAAAATTGGTGATATTACTGTCAACACCGATACTTACACAGAAAAACGTAAAGCTGGATTAGGTGTATATTCAACAACAATTGGTACAAATAGTTTTACCAATGGCACTGTTGCAACTACTACAGGTGCTTTAAATGTTATTTCCAGTAATTATGATGGCAATAATACTGCTAATGCAACTAAAAATTTTGGGGCCACTATTAATGGCTCTTTAAACTCTATTGAGTCTGCTACAGCTGCTAATAACTATTCTGGGTTAGGTAATGCTGTTTTTGGTACTGCTAATAGGACTTATAACTCTAATGGTTCTTTGATTTTTGGCGCAGGTAATGAAATTACTAACTCTGTTACTAATATAAATAATGCGGGCGCAATAACACCAAGTCCTTTTGGAGGATCTTCTTCGGTAACTGAAATGGCAGAAGATGTACGCAATTTGGTAAAAGATAACAAATCCGGTGGTTCTACAATGGCTATCGGTGGTGGCAACAAGGCTGATTATACGCAATTAACATCAATAACAGGTGTTAATAATACTGTAACAGGTACTGCTGGTAATGTTGCAAAATTGAATTCCGTAACTGGGTACAATAATACAATTACTAATGCGTCTAATAATATTGTGATGGGTAACGACCATATTGTAACTGCTGATAACACAATTGCTATCGGTGGTCTTTCTTCCAGCGAAACTCGCTCTGTAGCCAATACAACAACAATCGGTTATGATGCAAAAGCTTCTGTTGAAGGTGGTGTAGCCCTTGGTTATAAATCCAACGCAACCGTAGATAAAGGTGCAGCTGGTTATGATATTAGCACCAAAGCAGCATCTACTGATACAAGTTCCACATGGAAAGCGACAGCATCTGCTGTATCCGTTGGCGACGTAGCTAATGATGTAACACGTCAAATTACATCTGTTGCAGCTGGTACAAATGATACTGATGCGGTTAACGTAGCACAACTTAAAAAGGTAGAAACTAAAATCTCTACTGTTGAGGCAGATGCTAAAAAACATACTACTGTAGTAGCAGGCGATAATACAACTGTTACATCTGGCACAAATGCTAATGGCGGTGCGGAATACAAAGTATCTGTAAATAAAGACTTAGTAGAAATGAGCTCTGCTAACTTCGGCAAAGCAACTGACGACGTTCGTGCTCGTATCGATAAAGACAGTGCTCGCTTCTTTAACGGTAGCGAAAATATCGGTGTTACACCTAAAGGTATCCAAATCGAAAACACAGATACATTAGAACAAGCGAACTTCACTAAATACGGTATGTATGCAAGTGAAGGTAGTAAAACTGTTTACTACACTACAAATGGTATCAGCGCAGGCGACCAAATTATTAATAATGTGAAAGCTGGTGTAGCAGATACTGATGCGGTTAACGTATCTCAACTTAAACGCGTACAAGATCAAATCGCAGCATCCACTCAAGTTACAACTGTAACAGCTGGTGACCACATTAAGGTAACACCAACTGTAAATGGTAATACTCACGACTATAAAGTATCTCTTGCTGATGATATTGCTGGCCAAATTACAAATAACACAACAAATATCAACAAAAACACAAATGATATCAAAAATATCAAAGGTGATTTATCTAAAATCGATAAACGTGTTGATAAATCTGTAGCAGGTGCAGCAGCGTTGGCAGCATTGCATCCTCTTGATTTCGATCCAGATGCTAAATGGGACTTTGCTGCAGGCTATGGCCATTACCGCAGTGGTGATGCAGCAGCTATCGGCGCTTTCTACCGTCCTAACGAAGACGTACAACTTAGCGTAGGTTCTACTGTTGGCAGTGATGAAACAGTATTTAATGCTGGTTTATCTGTGAAAGTAGGGGCTCATAGCGGTGTATCTCGCTCTCGTGTAGCGATTGGTAAAGAAGTATTAGCTCTTAAGAAAACAGTAGCTGAACAAAATGCTCAAATTCAAAAATTGACTACATTGTTGAATGGTGTTGCTGGTACTAAGATGAAAGCCGATCACACAACATTGTTCCCAGATATCCCTACAAACCATTGGGCATATGAAGCTGTAAGCGATTTATCTCGTCGTGGTCTTGTAGAAGGTTATCCAGATGGCACATTCGGTGGTGACCGCATGTTAACACGTTATGAATTTGCTCAAATCGTATACCGTGCAATTCAAGATGGCGTAACAGTTAATGATCGCCTTGTAACAGAATTCAGCCCTGAAATGGCTTTGTTCCGTGTTGACACTGTAGCTAAAAATGCTAAAGGTGAACCAACAATCGAACGCGTTCGCGTTAATAAAAAATAAGGATACTATTAGTTGATAGTGTTCACACAACTTAATAAGTAACTACTATGCATGCCTCAACTCCACCCCGAGGGCGCATAGTAGTGAATCAAAAAAGGAGTAACTGATATGATCAGTTACTCCTTTTTGTTGTTATATAAGGCTCACTATTCTTTTTATTTGGCAAAATAACCTAGTGATTGAATGTGCGCGATGGACTCGTTTAAATATTGCTCAGAGGACACAATGTGTTTAGTGCCATCATCTTTTGTTCTTTCAACGGTCATGTTTTCGTTCATAGTATCAATCAATTCTTGACGAGAAATTGGTTTTGCCATCAATTTCATGACGTACGATAAACCTTCATCAACAGAATAGTCTATTTGATTATACATATTGCCAAGGCACATGTATTGATAGCCACCTTTTTCAACCAGGGTGGATACATAGTTTATGAAATGCTCTGGAATATAGGTTTCATTTTCCACAAACGGTAATTGATCATACTTTTTAGCATACGTGTTGACATGTCCAACGATAGCAAGATGGAATAAACGTCTATACATAGCATCAGTATCGATTTCAGAATCAGGATGGTGTTCTTCAATATGTTTCATTATATCTGCTACATTGAATGGTCGTTTTGTATCCATTAATTCTTGAATGCTAATGTGCATAACATTGGTCCACTCTGGAGGAACACCAGGCTCTTCATCTAATGCATTGTTGAAGTATAGTGTATCTAGTACTTTCTTCTCAACCCTTTCGTCATGGGAAATTTTATCTTTGTTGCTACACTTTGTTAATAGGGCCATGCGGAACTGAGTATCATACACATAATCGTAGTACTGCTCCTTATCAATGTAGCTATCTCTAGCTAATGTTCTAATATTTTTTTCTACATCACTATCGAGCCAAGTGATAAAAGAACGATTTAAAGTTTCGTCGCCGATATAAGTGCAACCTTGTTGTTGAGCACGCTCAATAAATTCAGACACATATACAGGATCATTAATAGCTTCTAAGTATTCATGACCAACGTAGTAATCGTTAGATTGGATTACACGATTTATGTTTTTGATCTTATAATCAGAAATTTGTTGGGAACGTTCATCTAGCTTCATTGTTTCTGCAATGAGTTTTAATACATTTTTTGTGTAGACCGTACGCTCTTGTAATGAGTCGTTAGGTGCATGTTTTTCAGAATATAACATAATATCCCGCAATTGCTCTAACCGTTTCCAACCTGGATACGTATTATATGAAACATAGGCGATACCGCGATCAGATAAGTTGCGACTGCAAATATTAAGGATTTTATCTTTTACCACATCAGGCACCCAAGACCAAATACCATGGACGATAATGTAATCGAAGGTACCAAATGAATCATCAATATCCATAATATCTTTTTCTAATAATGTAATATTTTTTAGCCCCATGGATTCAATTAATTCATTCCCATGCTTTACCTGAGTAGGGGATAGGTCGATACCTGTAAAGGTAGTCGTTGGATTATATAGGGCTTGGGGAATGATATTTCCACCGCAAGAAGAGCCCAACTCTAATACGCGCGCGTCTTCAACTGGTACTGGGTCTAAGCCATAAATAAGAGCTTTTGCCATTAAAGATGTAATACATGTATTGTAAAATGGTTTTGATACGTATAGAAAATCGTCGTAAGATTCCTTTAGGTCGTTAATTTTAGATTGATCTACACTAGTAATGTGTTGTTTACTCATTAGAATATATCCCCTCTATAACTAATACTCGTAAAATGCTCCTCATAATGATTTAGTATATCATAATTTTTATCAGAATCGGTCAAAAAATTCATAGTTATTTCATTTATGAGTTCGTATATGAAAAAAATGTGAAAGTACCTTTAAAAGGTTGTTGGATTATTATAACTATTTTTTTCTATGATCTATATTTTATAGATAATATATAAATAGATGCCAAAATCGAGAAAAATCAATGAGATTAAATCAATTAATCGTTTATTTATAACTTATATTAATGTGGTTATCTAAAAAAATCGTACTGCATAGAGAAAAATAGATTATATTTTATAAAATACGTATAAAACGCCGAAAAAATGAGTAAAAAATCACTCATATATTAAATTTTGTTTAACAAAATAAAGGTTCTGACAACAAACTTTGCTGTTTATGATAAAAACATGAAGAAAAGTATTTACAACATTTTCGATATATGATATTCTGTTCATGACACAAAATGAAAGAAATATGAAAGATACTCAGAAAGGCGTTAAGGTATGGGAAATTTAGGCTTTTCGTTCTTTTGTATTTAAATGATTTAATTATAAGGATTGTAATTGTGTCTAGTTAAGAAAGGGGTTCATAGTAATATGAATAAAATCTTTAAAGTTGTTTGGAGCAAAACTAAAGAGTGCTACGTAGTAGTTTCCGAAGTTGCAAAAAACAATGGTGGTAAGAAAAAAGCTCTTGCTAGCGTATTAGCTGGTTTGGCTATGGTAGCTGCTACAGCAGGTACACCGGTGCATGCTGATGTTGGGTTGGGAGGCAGTTCAGTTAATATTTCACCGAATGGCACATATAATGGTTCTAACTCTGTGACTCCAAACTCTATTGTAGTTGGTTACCAAAATAGAACAACTGGTGGTAGTGGTAACGGTCATGTTATTTATGGTGCTAACAATGTGGCGAATCAAGATTCATCTATGGCTCTTGGTAACCAAAACGTAGCAACTGGTCCTGCTGCATCTGCAATTGGCGTAGGATCTCAGGCAACTGGTAGAAATACAATTGCAGTAGGTAATGTGGCAAAAGCTAGTAATACAGATAATATCGCTATTGGCACATATTCTGAAGCATTAACTAGTGGTCAAGATGCATATGCTCTTGCAGTGGGTTCTTATTCAAAAGCTAATGCTCATATGGCAGTTGGTGTTGGTGCACTTGCTAATGCAACCGGTACTGAATCTACAGCGGTTGGTGCAGGCTCTAAAGCAACTGCTAAAAACTCTCAAGCTTTTGGTGCTCGTAACACTGCATCTGGTCAAAATGCTACAGCTATTGGTTATGGCAATACCTCTAAGGTAGAAGACACTATCACAATTGGTACTTCTAATAATGCCAATACTGGTGGTGGTATTGCTATTGGTCAAAATAACCTTGCTGACGCTACTGCAAATGGTGGCCGTAATGCAGGTTCTACTCAAATTGCTATTGGTCGTGATAACAGAGCAGCTCGTGAAGATACAATCGCTATTGGTCGTGAAGCAAAAGCTGAAAATGATTTATCAGTAGCTATTGGTAATCGTACAGAAGCTACTGCTAATGCTGCTATTGCTATCGGTACTAATGGTGCTCCAAGTGGTGGTAATACATATAAAACAACAGCCAGTGGATTTGCAGCTGTTGCAATTGGTATGCAAGCTAACTCCTCTGGCACTGCTTCTACTGCAGTAGGTGGCAAATCTTCTGCTACAGCTAATGGTGCAAGTGCATTAGGTCAAGCTTCTGAAGCATCTGCTGCATCTGCTACAGCATTAGGTAAAGAGGCAAAGGCATCTGTTGCTGATGGCGTTGCTCTTGGTTCTCAGTCTAAAGCAACTGTAGATAAAGGTGTTAAAG
>NZ_CAJLUB010000025.1 GCF_905209685.1 uncultured Veillonella sp.
CTGGACATTTTATGGCGAGCTATGCTTACAGCATATCTCTCATCATTGCTAATATAGCGATTGCAGTTTCCGCAGTTGGCTATGGCTCAGAATTCTTTGGTGTTGATCTAAATGCAACGCAAACAAGTCAAGTAACGATTGTCTTGTTATGGTTTGCAGCGATTTTGAACTTTAGAGGAAACCGCTTTACAGGTCAGCTCAGCAATATTACTATTTGGGGCTGTATTGTGCCAGTATTACTTATTGGTACAATTGGTTGGTTCTGGTTTAGCCCAGATACGTATTTGGCGGCATGGAATCCAAACGACTTGCCGTTCTTTGAAGCAATTAAAGAATCTATTGCTTTAACATTGTGGGGATTCCTAGGGTTTGAATCTGCAGCAGCAAATGCAGATGCTGTAGAAAATCCAAAGAAAAACGTGCCAATTGCAACATTTGCAGGTACATTAGCAGTGGCGGTGATTTACATCTTGTCCACGAATGTTATGGCCGGTATCGTGCCTAACACAGAATTACTTAATTCCAATGCACCATTTGGTCTCACATTTGCATACATGTTTAATGACACAATTGCAAATGTTATCATGGCGCTCATGATTATCTCTTGCTGTGGTGCTTTACTTTGCTGGCAATTTACATTGTCTCGCGTATTCAAGAATGCAGCAGAGGCAGGTTATTTCCCTAAGGTGTTTGCTCGTGTAAACAGCAAGGATGCACCTGTGCGTGGCGTATTTATCTTATTAGCGATTGAAACAATTCTTACATTATTCACAGCTAATGATTCTTTACGCGATCAATTCCAGACATTGGTAAACCTTGCGGTTGTAACTAATGTAGTGCCTTATATTCTCTGCATTATTGCAGTACCAACTATGATGCACATGTCTGGATTGGAAAAACGTCGTATTGATCGTTTCTATTTCGTTGCTGTTGCAGGTGTTTTATACTGTTTATACGCAGTATATGCGTGCGGTGTTGATGCCATGCTCGGTAGTGCTGTTGCAGTAACTATTGGCATTTGCATTTATATGATACGCAAAGGTTGGGTAGCGTATCGTGCACAACGATTCCAACAAAGTATCGATTAATTGAATACTCTCTCGTCTTATAGAGGCTGTCACTTCGGTGATAGCCTCTTTTGGTTATATGCATAGCAAAATGTTTTATATGTAAATTAAATCAAAATACAAATGTAAATATATACGTTATATACAGAAAAGAAAAGTAAATAAAGCAATTATTTCAAGAAATGGGGGCACAATATACGAAGTAATGCATGTAAATAATAATGAATATTGTTTTTATGAATAATTATGATTGATTGACGAATATACACTAAGGGGTATATGTATTGTTGGAGAATTATAAATATAGTATATTTATAATTGATAAAAGTGAATAAACTGAGTGTCGGTTCTACCGAGCGTAAAAGAGGAAAATAGGTGCAAATCCTATACTATGAAAATAGCTGTAATGAGGAGCAATATTTCGTATTAGGGTCACTGGGAAACTGGGAAGGCTGAAATATTGTGATGAGTCAAAAGTCAGAAAGCCTGCTCAATCTTGCGGGGCATCGTGCCACAGCATGGTGTTTTTCTTTAGGTTAGTCAGGCGGCTAATCTTTTTTTATGGTTATTTCATAGATTTTATTACACGGCATCATATTATATGTTTACTCTCTATGTGTATCTATGTTTATTCACTATTATGTGTTTTTATTTGAAAAGGGTATAGGAGGTGCCTATGGGCAAACGCTTTGCCAAGCAATTAGGACAGTTTATTGTTACCTTGTTTGGCATCACATTTTTGACATTTTGTCTCACCTATTTAGCGCCAGGGGACCCAGTTACCATGCTATTGGAAACGGCGGATACTATCGTGTCTCAAGAGACGATTGATGAAACTCGAGCACAATTGGGGTTGGATAAGCCGTTTATCGTACAGTATGCAAACTGGGTAGTCAATGCAGCACAAGGTGACTTAGGAATGAGTTACTCTGCTAAAAAACCGGTAGTAGATCGCATGCTAGAAGCATTACCTGGTACGATCGCATTAGCTGGAACTGCATTGGTATTTACGATTCTCTATGCATTACCGGCAGGTATACTGAGTGCGTATAATCGGAATAAATGGATAGACTATGTACTGAGAAGCCTTTCCTTCATAGGCGTATCTATGCCGACATTCTGGTTAGGCCTTGTATTAATCTATATTTTTGGCTTAAAGCTTGGTTTAGTTCCAATTGCTTCGTCTCGTATAACGGCGACAGGTGTTATTTTACCAGCTGTTACATTAGCGGTTGTCGTTGGCTCTAAATACATGCGTCAGGTTCGACTCGTTATTCTTGAAGAGATGCAAAAGGATTACGTCATCGGTGCCCGTGCGCGTGGCGTGAGCGAAATGAAGATTTTATTCGGTCACATTCTACCTAATGCCATATTGCCGTTGATCACAATTTTAGGTGTTCTAATCGGTTGGTTATTAGGTGGTGTAGCGGTAGTTGAAATGGTATTCTCCTGGCCTGGTCTTGGGAATATGGCCATTTACGCCATCACTATGCGTGACTATCCATTGATTGAAGGTTTTGTGTTATGGGTTGCTATTGCATATATGTGTATCAATGCTTTAGTTGATGCATCCTATGTTCTATTAGACCCTAGATTGAAAAGGGAGAGAGCATAATGAAAGAATTTATTCAGAAACATAAATTGTTCTCTTTCTACACTGCATTGATGCTTATTATCGTATTCATTGCTATTTTTGCACCATGGCTTGCGCCGGGCGATGCTTTTTCCTCAGATATGACAAAAGCATTACAAGCCCCTAGCGCACAACATTGGTTTGGTACCGATAAATTGGGCCGTGACGTATTGTCTCGTATCATTTATGGTACTCAATTATCCTTGTTCATGGGTGTATCCATTGTAGTGATTATGGTAAGCATTGGTACAGTTATCGGTGCCGTAGCAGGTTACTTTGGCGGCAAGGTTGAAATGGTTCTTATGCGCTTGGCGGATATTATGTTATCCTTCCCAGGTGTAGTACTCGCCATTGCAATCGCCGGTATCTTAGGTGGTAGTATTGTAAATACCATCTTAGCATTATCGGTTGTAGGGTGGGCTAAATATGCGCGTCTTGTACGTTCTATGACGTTGAAAGTACGTGGTGAAGAATATGTAACGGCAGCCGTTATGATGGGTGCCTCTACATGGACGATTTTACGTCGTCATATTATCCCTAATATTTTGCCCCTCGTTGTAACCACAGGTGCGCTCGATATTGGGGCAATCATGATTGAGGTAGCAGGTTTATCCTTCCTTGGATTCGGTGCACAACCACCAACACCTGAATGGGGCCTTATGCTTAACGAAGGCCGCCAGTATTTGCAAACGAGCCCTTGGCTTATGGCATTCCCTGGCATGTCTATCCTTATTGTAGTTGCTATCTTTAACCTTTGGTCTGACTCTCTACGGGATGTAGTAGACCCTAAAAATCAAGGTTAGTTTAGTGTGATGCTTATTTATAGATGGTTTTGTGACAGTTGTCGGATAAATAAGCAATACTATGGTTTTTCTATTATGACTATTGTAAATTTAGTAGTCATGATGTGTATATTTTATGGTTATATGTAATTGTACAAGGAGATTTTACATGAAAAAATCTTGGAAAAAGGCTCTCTTAGCAGGCCTCAGCATTGTAATGATGGGTTCCTTCATCGCTGGTTGTGGTTCCGATAACAATGGTGCTGCTAATAAGGATGTTTTAAAAGTTGGTGTAACTAACTTTGCCTCTTCGTTAGATCCTACGGAAAATTTCTTCTCTTGGGTTGTCATGCGTTATGGTATAGGTGAAACATTGACTAAGTTTGATGAGCACATGAAGCCTCAACCTTGGATTGCATCTAAATGGGAAGTGTCTCCAGATAAGAAAACTTGGACTTTCACAATTAATGATAAGGTGAAATTCTCTAACGGTAAAAAAGTTGATGCCGCAGCGGTAAAAGCTTCTATTGAGCGTTCTTTTGAAAAGTCTAATATTGCAAAAACGTTCTTTAATTATGATTCTATTGAAGCAAATGGCCAACAATTAATTATCAAAACAGATAAAGAATATCCTAATATGCCAGGTCTTTTGGCAGATCCAATATTCTTAATTGTTGATGTGCAATCTGAAAAAGATGGCCGTAACTTCGCTAAAGAAGGTCCTATCGGTACAGGCCCATATGTAGTAAAATCTTTCACTAAGGAACGTGCTGAAATGGCGGCGAATGAAAATTACTGGGATGGTGCAGTACCGTTTAAAACCGTAGAAATCCCATCCATCGACGATCCTAATACGCGTGCTATGAGCTTGCAATCCGGTGATGTAGACATGGCTGTTAATATCGGCCCTGGTGAAATTGGCTTGTTCCAAGGCAATGACAAATTTAAAGTAGATGAAATTGCATCTCTTCGTGTTGTGTTAGCACGTATCAATCAAAAAGGTATTCTTGGTGACGACAAGGTTCGTGCTGCTGTAATCTCTGCAACAGACCGTAAAAACTATGCAGATGTATTATTAAAGGGTACATTCATTCCTGGTTCCGCTCCAATTCCACCATCTATGGACTACGGCTTCAATGACTTGAAAGATCCTAATGCGTATAATCCTGAACGTTCTAAACAATTGTTAGCTGAAGATGGCTGGAAAGATACTGATGGCGATGGTATCCTTGATAAAGATGGCAAACCATTAACATTCAACTTCGTTGTATATAACTCTCGTGCAGAATTACCACTTTATGCAGAAGCTGTCCAAGCCGATCTTAAAAAAGTTGGTATCGATATGAAAATCAAAACAGTTGACTACAACTTGATTGATAAAATGGGTCAAGATGGCGATTATGATATGCTTATCTCCAACATCGTAACTGCTAATACAGGTGATCCAATCTGGTTCTTAGCTAACTACTGGCATACTAATAATAATGGTTCTAACCCTCAAAACGGTTCTGGTTACTCCAATCCACAAGTTGACCAATTGTTAGATGCTGCTGAAACTGAATTTGATCCTGCAAAACGTCGTGACTATGCAATTCAAATTCAACAATTATTGATGAATGATGGTGCTGCATTGTTCTTAGGTTACCCTAAAACTAATATCGTTACTGGTTCTTACTTGAAAGGTGCTGTCATGTACCCAAGTGATTACTACTGGATTACTAACAAAATTACAAAATAGTAAGGAGCTATAATGGCAGAAAACATACTAACTGTAGAGAACCTTAACATCGCGTACCAAGGTGTGCCTGCTGTTATGGATGTAAACTTTACCTTGGAACGCGGTAAGGTATTGACCATTGTAGGGGAATCTGGATCCGGTAAAACTACCGTGATCCGGGCCCTCATGGGTTTATTGCCTATAGGTGGTGAGGTCACAGATGGTACAATGCTCTTTAATGGTCAAGACCTTCGCACCCTATCTAAGTCTGAATGGAGAGCTATACGTGGTAAAGACATGGCCATGATTTTCCAAGATAGTGGTAGTGCTTTAGACCCAATAGTTCGCATTGGTAAACAGTTTAGAGAATTATTCAAATCTCATATAGAAATTACCAATGATGAATGTGATCGACGAGCAATTGAGTTATTAGAATCTGTTTCTCTCCCTAATGGGGCAGATATATTGCGCCGTTATCCACATGAGTTATCCGGTGGTCAACGCCAGCGTGTGGGTATTGCTATGGCATTAGCGCTGGATCCTGCGTTATTAATTGGTGATGAACCTACATCTGCTTTAGATGTAACAACACAATCACAAGTTGTTATGCAAATGCTAGAACTTGCTAAAGAGCATAATTCTGCTATCGTAATGGTTACGCATAACCTTGGTGTAGCGGCCTATATGTCCGACTATATCATTGTTATGAAAAAGGGCCGTGTTGTTGATGCTGGCACACCGCAAGATATTTTAGAAAACCCATCTAATGAATATACGAAACAATTAAAAGATGCTGTACCAACATTGGAAGGAGGTCGTTACATTGACTAACTACGCTGTAGAATTAAAAAATGTATGTAAACGATTCCCACTTCCTACTGGTGGTGAGCTCGAAGCGTGTAAGAGTATTAATATCACCTTAGAAAAAGGCGAGTCCCTTGGGATTGTAGGGGAATCTGGCTCTGGTAAAACGACTTTGGTTCGTATGATTATGAAGATGCTGCCTATCACAGAAGGCGAGATTTATGTAGATGGTGTAGAGATTCAACATATGAACTCTGAGCAAACGAAAGAATACCGCAAGAAAATTCAAATGGTATTCCAAGATCCATCTGCAGCCTTCAATCCGCGGATGAAGGTAAAGGATATTATTCTTGAACCGTTATACAATTTTGGGCTTCTTGAAAAAGGCAAAGAAGAACAAATCGCAGGTGACTATCTTGAAATGGTAGACCTACCTCGCGAGTTCATGCATCGCTATCCTCATGAAATGTCTGGTGGTCAACGCCAACGTGTTGCCATTGCTCGTGCTATCGTATTAGAGCCTGAAATTCTTGTATTAGACGAAGCTACTAGCGCTTTAGACGTATCTGTACAAGACTCCATCGCCTATCTATTAGCGCGTTTACAAAAAAAGAAAAATTTAACATACCTATTTATCGCCCATGATATTGCGTTCATCCGTACTATGTGCCACAAAGTGGTTGTCATGTATAAAGGCGCTATCGTTGAAGAGCTAGATGCATTCCATTTAGCAGATGCAAAGCATCCTTATACAAAGGTTCTATTGAGCTCCATCTTTGAAATTGGCCAAGATCATAAGCCACTTACTTTAGAAGAAGCGGCGGTAGAAGCATAGGACTTTGATACATCTTATCAGACTTCCCATTGTAGCGATTGCTTAACATATTCGACTAGAGGACTCAACTACTAATATAGGTAAAATACAATAGGTACATATATAATAGCAGTTAGCTTTAGAGCTAACTGCTATTTTGTATGTTACCTATCTATACAGATTTGCTCACATGCATATAATCATATCGAAAATTTTCTCAAAATGATTGTGTTAACACTAAATATATAGTATAGTTGACTAAGTAATATACCCCTATGGGTATATTTGAAATATGCTCATATGAAGTGATATACATATAGAGAAAGGTTAGGTGTGTGAATGAAAGGATTACGTAAGGCGTTACTGGTTGGTATGATGCTGGGTGTTACGGTTCTTGGTACTGTAGGCTGTATGAATCAATTATCCAATTCATCTAATGATATATTAAAAGTAGGGGCCATTAGCTTTGCTGGTACCTTAGAACCAACAGAAAACTATTTTAGTTGGGCTGTTGTACGATATGGTGTTGGTGAAACACTCATAAAATTTGATGACCATA
Organism: uncultured Veillonella sp.; assembly: GCF_905209685.1. Taxonomy (GTDB): domain Bacteria; phylum Bacillota; class Negativicutes; order Veillonellales; family Veillonellaceae; genus Veillonella. The sequence goes on from NZ_CAJLUB010000025.1 coordinate 7,377, forward strand.
TGAATGCTACACCATGGTTGGCAACATCATGGAAACAAAGTGATGATAAGCTGACTTGGACTTTCACCATCAACGATAAGGTTAAGTTCTCTAACGGTAATGCTCTTACTGCTGAGGCCGTAAAGGCGTCTTTGGAACGAACCTTTGCGAAGAGTAAACGGGCAAAAACATTCTTTAATTACACTGAAATGACGGCTAATGGTCAAGAGCTCACAATTAAGACCGATAAGCCTTATTATAATTTGCCAAACTTGTTGGGAGATCCATTATTCTTGATTATGGATGTTACGGCTGAGGCAAATGGTCGTGATATTGCGAAGGAAGGTCCTATTGGTACTGGTCCTTATGTAGTGACATCATTTACAAAAGAGCGTGCTGAGCTAGCACGGAATGATAACTACTGGGATGGCAAGCCAGGCTTCGGTAAGGTTGAAATTCCATCTATTAACGATGCCAATACACGAGCTATGGCATTGCAAGCGGGTGATGTAGATATGGCCGTTAGCATTGGACCTGGCGAATATGGTATCTTCCAAAACGATAAGAAATTTACTATTTATGAAGAATCATCCTTACGTGATGTATTCGTTCGGATGAGCCAAAAAGGCAAGCTTAAGAATGCTAATCTTCGAGCGGCCCTCATTGCCGGAGCGGATCGTGAGTCCTATGCAAAGAACCTTATGAAGGATACCTTTATTGCCGGTAAGGCTCCATTGCCACCGTCCATTGATTATGGATTCAATCAATTGCGGGATCCTAATAAATATAATGTTGAACGTGCTAAAGAATTACTTAAACGTGAAGGTTATATTGATACAAATGGTGATGGCATTGTAGATAAAGATGGTGAAAACCTAGTGCTTGATTTCTATGCCTATACATCTCGTCCTGAATTGCCATTATATGCAGAGGCATTACAAGCGGACTACAAAAAAATCGGTGTAGATTTACAAATTAAAATCATAGACTATGCTGTGATTGATACATTGGCGCAATCTGGGGATTACGATATGCTCATCTCTAGTGTAGTTACTGCTAATACTGGCCAACCTGTATGGTTCTTGAAACAATACTGGGGGACCGGTGCTGAGGCAAATGGTTCTGGATTCTCCAATCCACGTTTCGATGAATTGTTAGCTCTTGGTGAAAGTGCCAACGATCCATTAGTGCGTCGTAATGCGTTGATCAATGCACAACAATTGATGCTAGATGATTCGATAGCACTCTTCCTTGGATATCCTAAGATTAATATTGTAGGGAATAACAATATCGATGGTATTAAGATATCTCCATCTGAATACTATATCATTACGAAAGACTTAAAACGGAAATAATTTTATTATATAAACCTATAGTAATGAAACTTGTTTATATAATTTAAAGTAGTTGTAGACATATCAAAAGAGGACTAGCCACGGCTAGTCCTCTTTTTGTAGTTAGTTATTTTTTGTAGTTAGTTATTTTTTCTTTTGATCTGTTGCATCAAGTTCTGCCATATTTACGATATTTGCTTTACCAACCATTTTGTTATATTTAATAAATAGTTGTGTATATGCTTCGCCGTAGGAAGAATTGATGATGATATAGTTGCGAGCCTCTGCGACAAATTCTTTTACGGAATCTTGATACTCGCGAACTGCGTTTTGCGTTTCTGATGTTGTACCAGGTTGTAATTTGTTGATGCGTTGCGTGATTTGTTGCAAGTTTGCTTCAACCTTTTGGGTATCCGTATTTCCATCTGGATCGATAAGATCGATTGTTTGGGCCGTCATGAGATTTAACTCGATGAAGTTAACTGCATTTTCACGTTTTTCACCTTGATATTCAGTCATGCGTTCTGTATAGAGCTCATTATTACGATTATCTAAGGCTAAATCTAAAGCGTTGTATGTAGCGTAGAATTGTTCAGCTAGAGGTACATACTGTGCTGCTAACTCATCGCTACCTTTGAAATTATCTTTTTCAAAACGACGTTCTACATAGTAGGCTTGCAATTGATCCGCAACAGGAATCAATTGATCTAGCACTGCTAATACATCATTAGTTGATTGGTTTACATCTTCGTATGGAGTAGGGCTATCTTGCTTTGCAGCCTCTAATGCTGTTTTAAGATCTTTGTATTTAGGTAATGTAATCGTCGTGTTATGGGACCCATTACGTAACTCTTCGAGAGTTGGTTGTAATTGATTTGCATAGGCTACACTGTACGCGTTATATGAGTCTAATGCGACGATATAAGGTCGGATAGCGTTGATCTTGTCGTCAACGGTTGATCGATATAAAATTGTCGTTGTATTGGATGACAAGAGTGTATACACCCCGTAGATCCCACCACCGATAATAGCGACGCCAAGTATAACGGCTGCTATTAACTTGATGTACCCCTTTTTCAACTGCGCACGCTCCTTGAAAATACACTAACTCTTTTTGGATCCGTTTGGGCGGACTACGCCCCTAAGAGTCATTAGTTATATTATATCATAAACTTACGTCCCAAAAAAGACGTATAGAGCGGAGAATCATAAGGAATAGATGAAATTATTCGATGTGAACATATATTAATATTTATAATTCGCGATTTATAGATGAATAACATTAGAAGAGCTTTATAGAAACAAGTTATTTTGTATAAAAATATATTTTCCTAGACGCTGCAGCTGCGGCTGGTATAATAGCAAGTATAGTATTCATTATATGGGGAGTCTATTATGTCAGAATCGAATCGTTTGCTTAATTTTGCTACGTCTTCAGAACTCATTGCAAACGGGGAAGGGCGCAATGTGCTATCTGCTATTGAAGATGGCTTGCGCAATTGTGATGAGTTTTTAATATCTGTAGCGTTTATAACACCAGAAGGCCTACTAACATTAAAACCAATTCTTAAAGAACTAGAAGAACGTGGAGTACATGGTCGTGTGTTAACGACAGATTATCTTGGTTTTAATAGTCCAAAAGTTTTGGAAGATTTAGGAAGTTTAAATAACATTGATTTAAAGGTGTACTGTACGACTCAGGGGAGTAACCATGGTTTTCACACAAAGGGCTATATTTTTAAAAAAGATGAGTCTTATCAGATTATAGTGGGTAGCTCTAACTTAACGATTAATGCATTAAAGAAAAATCGAGAGTGGAATACCCGTTCTGAAGCCCATTGCGACGATACATATGCACGTGAGATTACGGAAGAGTTTGATTTATATTGGAATTCCGAGTTTGCCATTCCCTATGAAGAGTTTATTCCTTGGTATAGGCCTCGATGGGTACGACCAGATCATACTTCACAAACCGCGAGGTGATAGAAAGAGCAAAGAGTGGTAGATTCTTTCATACTTCACAAAAGAATATTGCTGAACAGTTTAGAAAAGTAGAGTTAGTACAATTAGAACCTAATAGCATGCAAGAGCAGTTTATTAATAATTTCAATGAATTGAGAGCTAATAACGCTAAAAGGGGGCTTTTAATTTCTGCAACAGGTACGGGGAAAACTTATGCAGCCGCATTTGCTATGCGTGAAATGAATCCGAAAAGAATATTATTCTTAGTACACCGTGAACAGATTGCAAAACAAGCGATTAAAAGTTTTGAACGTGTTTTTAATGATAGTTCTATTCACTTTGGACTCGTATCTGGACATGCTAAGATGTATAACGCTACACACGTCTTTTCTACTATGCAGATGATGGGGCGCGACAATGTAATGAGACAATACGATCCAAAGTCTTTTGATTGTATTATTATTGACGAAGTACATCGTGCAGGATCTGATAGTTACCAACGTATTATTGATTATTTTAAACCAGAATTTCTATTAGGTATGACAGCGAGTCCTGAGCGGACTGACGGATACGATTTGTATGAGCTTTTTGACCATAATATTATTTATGAAATTCGGTTACAACAAGCCTTAGAAGAAGATTTACTTTGTCCATTCCACTATTTTGGGATTAGTGACTTATGGGTAGATACTCAAGAAGACCTATCAGATATGGAGGTATCTTTCTCTAATTTATCTACAAAAGAGCGAGTGGATAAGATTATTGAAAAGATTCGTTACTTTGGTCATAGTGGGAGTCGAGTAAAAGGACTTGTGTTCTGCAGTAATAGAGTTGAGGCAAAGGCTTTATCTGACGCTTTTAATGAGCGGGGGATTTATCGCACGGTAAGTTTGACGGGTGAGGATAGCCAAGAAATTAGAGAGAAAACGATCGCTCGATTAACAGGAACTGGAGAGTATCAAGGTAGACTTGATGAGCAGTTGGATTATATCTTTACTGTAGATATATTTAATGAAGGCGTTGATATACCTGAAATCAATCAAGTTATTATGTTACGTCAAACTGAAAGCCCAATAATTTTTATTCAACAGTTAGGGCGTGGACTTCGTAAGTTTGAAGATAAGGAATATGTAGTTATCCTTGATTTTATTGGGAACTATACAAATAACTTTATGATTCCCTTGGCACTATCTGGTGATAGAAGTTATAACAAAGATACATTGCGTCGATATGTACAAGCAGGTAATCGTATTATCCCTGGTAGCTCAACAGTACATTTTGATAAAATTGCGAAACAACGTATTTACGAATCTATTGATACGGCTAAATTAGATAGTGCGGAATTAATTAAGTCTGCCTATTTTGACTTAAAATATAAATTAGGATGTGTACCTAAGATTAAAGATTTTCGAGAATATGCTTCACTAGATATCGTTAAAATTTTCGATAAATATGGATCATATCATAATTTTCTTATTAAGATTAAAGACAAAGATTATGGCGTGAGCTTTTCTAATACGCAAGTACAAATGCTTCAATTTATATCTCAAAAGCTTGCAACTGGAATGCGTGTTAGGGATTTGTTAGCACTTAAATACTTATTATCTACAGATGGTAGGATTATTCAATCTGTTTCTGATGAACTGAGTAGTGAATATAATGTAAAATTAACAGACTTGGGAATAGTAAATTTAGTGAATATATTGACTAATCAGTTCTCTGTGTCTAAAAATAAAAAAAGGTTTAAAGATTGTATTTTTATAAGAAAACATAGTAAAGACTATTGTATATCAGAACAGTTTGAAGAGGCGATTTCTGATTTAGAGTTTAAATCGAATATAGAGGAATTAATCGATTTTGGAATTACTCGATATAAAAATCAATATGAAAAGGCGCTTGTTGAAAATACACCGTTTTCACTATATGAAAAATATAACTATGAACAAGTTTGTCAATTATTAGAATGGCCTAAAAATGTAGTAGCTCAAAATATGGGTGGATATAAATATAATGAGGAGACAAATACCTATCCAGTATTTATCAACTATCATAAAGCAGATGATATACAAGAGAGTATTAGATATGAAGATAGTTTTATTAATCCTTTTATATTAAAAGCAATTTCAAAAGCTCCTAGATATTTGCGTTCAAAAGATGTTAAGCGTATTCTACGAGCTAATGAACTAGATATTGCGATGCATTTGTTTGTAAGAAAGAATAAGCTTGATAAATCCTTTTACTATTTAGGCCCAATTAATCCTAGGGATCCCAAATATGCAAAAGAGATTATTATGTTAAGTGGTAAGCCCGCAGTAGAGCTGGAGTATCAACTTGAAGTGCCCGTACGGGATGATATTTATGATTATATTATTAATGGGTAAGAATTATGAGTGAACAACGAAAACATATTGAGGTCGTAGCAGCAATTATCAAAAAGGATAATACTATATTAGCTACGCAACGTGGTTATGGTGATTTAAAAGATGGCTGGGAATTTCCAGGTGGTAAAATTGAGTCTGGTGAAGCTCATGAAGTAGCATTAAAGAGGGAGATTAAAGAAGAACTAGAAGCTGATATTGCTGTTCAAGAACATATTATTACTATTGAATATTCAGGTTATGAGAAGTTTGATTTAACAATGCATTGCTATTTATGTTCTTTGGTAAATGATTCTGATATTACTCTATTAGAACATGAAGCGGCAAAATGGCTTTCAAAAGAGACTTTATACTCAGTAGACTGGTTACCTGCTGATATTGAAGCAGTTGATGCGATCTATAAACGCTTATAATCTTTAGTACTAGTATAAACTTTGGTTTTATTAGGTGATGAGCTTCAAAAGATTGATGCTATTAAAAAAGAGCTCTCATATAGAGCTCTATTCTTTTAGTATTTTAAGAAAGGTTAAGTTATGTTGTTACGTCTTATTAGACTATTTACTTTAACAGTTACTTTTATTTGTATTTCTATTACAACATTTGCTATTTCTTTAGGTGAATTACAGAACTCATCACAGTTTTGGCGTGAACGTCATGATAGTAGCAGTGATATTTATTTAGATTTGAATTCTGTACAGAATGTTCTTTATGAACCGCCAAAATATACCCTAAAATTCAAAGTATATACAGTTGATAAGCAAGATAAGTATATTGCTGAAGGAGAGGTTACAGCCGATTATAATTATAATAAGTCAGTAGAAGATATATTAAAAAAGAACAATTTATCCAAAGTACCATATAATTCAGAGAAGATAAAGTCTACCGTGAAAAAAGCTAAGTTAAAAGATTCGGGAATTGTAAATAGCCTTAAATTTAGTACTATTTATGACTTTAATGGAAAGGTGATATATTCTGGAAAACCAATTAAGACAGCTGAAAATATCAAGGTTGATGCAACTTCAAGTGCGTATATTATCTCAGTAAAGGCATTTAAACAATATTATACAGTTATCTTTTAATTACGAAGAGTCTCTATCCCTGATAGAGGCTTTTTTAGTCATAAAAATATTGTAATTCTCATTACTTTCTCATTAATTCTAAGTAGGATATAAACTATTATAATATGTTGAAATATAATAGGAGAGAGATTTATGAGCGAGAATGCATACGTGTGTCCATATTGTCAGTCGGAAAATATTCAAAGTTATAATATTGCTTATGCAGGTGGTTTTTCTAATGTAAATGGCGTAACTACAGGTATAGGTATAGGTGCTGGTGGTCGAGTAGGTGTTGGTATTGGCAATACAGTAGGTACTCAACAAACAGCACTTTCTATGATGGCAAAACCTCCGATGAAAAAATCAATTGCTACATTTATTTTAAAGTGGTGGATTGCGATTCAATTTGGTCTCGTATTATTGCTTTGGATTTCCGGTCTAAGTAAACATGAGGCTTCTCTTATCATTTATTTTGGTGCATATGCGTTGTTAATCTACAAAACATATCAACGTTATGTATGGAATAGAGACATATATCCAGGATTACGTCGCGACTGGGAGCATACATATATATGTTTACGTTGTGGGAATTCTTTTCTTTTATAATTGAAATACAACCATACAATATAAAGGTACGCCTATAATACTATATAGGTGTACCTTTTATTTTGTATGGATAGGATATTTGTAATGTGAAAGAGCTATTAGAACATATTGGCGTATCGTTTAAATTATATTTTCATATTCATTGTCCATACTTTCATATCGTTATATAATAATATTATCAGATTTGTATTTTTCGATATAATTATATGAAAGGAGTACAACATGTCAAATTTTATCACTCCTAAAGAATTATTAGCTTGTCTCGACGAGGTCATTATTTTAGATGCTCGTGGTTATCAAGATTATCAAAAAGGTCATATTAAAGGCTCTTATGCGGTGGATTTAAATAAGGATTTAACAGGTCCTTTGGGCGAGCATGGCGGTCGTCATCCATTGCCGGATATGGAGCGTTTGGCTCATACTTTTGAGTCTTACGGGATCACTCGTGATTCCAAGGTTGTTGTATATGACTCTTGGCTTTTCTTGGCGGGACGTTTATGGTGGACGTTGCGCTACATGGGTGTAACGGATGTACGCGTATTGTCTGGCGGTGTTGAACGCTGGATTAAGGAAGGTCATGTTCTAACTAAAGAACCAACTCCGTTACCTGCAGAACCGTCTGTTTTCAACTATGAATTACAAACGCATATGGTTATGAGTCGTGATGAGGTTCTCAAGGCTAGTGAAACGGGTGACCATGTTATCATTGATGCTCGTGCGCCGTTCCGCTACGATGGGTCTCAAGTAGATACGATGGATGGCATGACTGGTCACATTCCTGGTGCTATTAATCATTTTTATGAAAGTGGTTATACCGTAGATGGTCCTAAGTCTGTAAAAGATTTAGAAGCCGAGTACTATAATGAAATCTATCAAAATAGACCTGTTGTGACCTATTGTGGCTCAGGGGTAACCGCTTGTAATGCGCTGTTAACTATGAGCGAAGTGGGGCTTGAATCGGCTTTATATGTTGGTAGCTCTAGTGATTGGGTAACCTATGACGGTTTCCCACTTAAGACTGGTGTAGAAACATTACGATAATACAGGAGGGCAAATGAAAATTTTAAAACATCTACTAACCCTTGTTGCTTTCGGTTATTTGTGTTATCACATCTATACCTTCGGGCCCGGCATGTTTAATGTTACGGTGTTGGTAATTCTTGTTTTATCTTCCATAGCTAATTATTTCCGTGAAAAACGTGAAAGTGATCTTAAAGCAAACGAAAACGCTCGAAAGGCTCGTGCGGAAGCAAGACATGCAAAGAAACACAAACAATAGTAATGTACAACTTTCTGGCTGAACTGTATAACATACTATAATTGCTAATATAAATAAGCATATTATGAGTATAAATAAGAATATTTTTGAAATATAAGAAAATGATTAACATAGAGGCTTTCACAAACTATATTGGTATGTAAAAGCACTATTAGAATAAGGAGTAAGCATTGAAATTAATTTCTTGGAATGTAAACGGCCTTCGTGCGGCTGTAACAAAAGGATTTATGGAATCCTTTAACGAACTAGATGCGGATATTTTCTGTTTACAAGAAACAAAATTGCAACCTGATCAAATTTCTTTGGAATTGCCAGGCTATGAGCAATATTGGAATAGTGCTGTGAAAAAAGGCTATAGTGGTACGGCTGTATTCACGCGCATTAAACCGTTATCCGTAACTAATGGTATTGGCATTGAAGAACACGATCAAGAGGGCCGTGTTATTACTGCTGAATATGACAATTTCTATTTAGTATGCTGCTATACGCCAAATAGCCAACGTGAATTGGCTCGTCTTGAGTACCGCATGACTTGGGAAGATGCATTCCGCAATTATTTACTTGAGTTAGATGAGAAAAAACCAGTCATTCTCTGTGGGGACCTTAACGTGGCTCACCAAGAAATCGACCTTAAAAATCCTAAGACAAATCGTAAAAATGCAGGGTTCTCTGATGAAGAGCGTGCAAAAATGACCGAATTATTAGGTGCTGGTTTTACAGACACATTCCGTCACCTGTATCCAGATGCTATTGAGGAATATAGCTGGTGGTCTTATATGGGCAAAGCTCGTGAACGAAATACGGGATGGAGAATTGACTATTTCATCACCTCTAAACGTCTTGACGACAAAATTCAAGAAGCTAAAATTCACCAACAAATCTTTGGCTCTGATCACTGCCCAGTAGAATTAGATATCGATTTATAATATATTGAAAGTATAATCTACAGCCTCATCTTAGGATGGGGCTGTTGTAATAGGTGAAAGGAGAGTTTATGGCTCAAAAACAAAAGGCTGTTGTCCTATTCAGCGGTGGTGTAGATAGTACTACATGTTTAGCGCTAGCTATTGAAAGATTTGGTAAAGACAATGTAGTGCCGTTATCCATTCAATATGGTCAAAAACATAGTAAAGAACTAGAAGCTGCTGCATCTATTCTCGCTTATTATGGAATTGAAGGTAAAACGATGGATGTCACTAAATTATTTGCCTTCAGCAATTGCTCTTTATTGACCCAATCCACAGAAGCAATACCTCAAGGTTCATACAAGGAACAACAAGAAACAGAAGGGGAAGGTACGGTTAGCACCTATGTGCCATTTAGAAATGGTCTATTCCTATCTGCGGCGGCTTCCTTAGCCTTATCTCTAGACTGCGGCTATATCTACTATGGTGCCCATAGCGATGATGCGGCTGGTAATGCATACCCAGACTGTACAGAACACTTCTATAAATCCATGGGAGATGCTATCTTCGAAGGATCCGGCAAAGAATGCTCCTTAGAAGCACCATTCATCAACCATAACAAAGCAGACGTCGTAAAAGAAGGCCTACGACTCGGCGTACCATACCACCTAACATGGTCCTGCTACGAAGGCGGCGACAAACCATGCGGACACTGCGGCACCTGTATCGACAGAGCCGAAGCATTCCGCGCCAACGGCGTTGAAGACCCAGCACAATAATAGAATTTCTCTATACCCACCAAAACTGGATTATATTAGTAGCCGCCTTTTAGGCGCTACTTTACTAGATATTCTTATAGATAAGATAGTATATTGAAGATTAGGTGGACTTATATGTCACTAGCTCGCCTCAACTGACTTAGACTAGTTGAGGTGCTTTGATGAGTAATATACTTCGTATTATTTATCATTTGGAGGATGCTGAGTTAAAGCGGCCTTTAGAATTACTAATATCCGTAACGTTGATTTGCTAAATTCGCAGTGGTGGTAGATACCTTTTCAAAGAGCGACTTTGGCAGGTCGAGGCCCTAGGCCGATGACCGT
>NZ_CAJLUB010000026.1 GCF_905209685.1 uncultured Veillonella sp.
GGAGTCACTGGTTTTCAAGACCAGCTCCTTAAACCACTCGGACACCTCTCCATAACGGTATTATTATATCAGATTGGCCCAATAATAAGCAATAACGTAATATCGTACAAGAAAAAAAGCTGGCTCAAAGCCAGCTTTTTCATGTGTATTTGTTATTAAAGTAATGTTTCAACTACTTACTATTGAATTGAGTATTCAGCTAATAATCAACATTAGAACAAGTCTTTTTTCCACATCCCAATAATAGCAATAATAGAGCAAAGTAGTGCAATGCCTACAACCTCATAGAATCCATTCGGATCCTCTTGGAATGGCAATGGCACGTTTGTTCCCCACAAGCTAAATACGATTGTTGGCACCGCCATAGCAATAGTAAGGGTCGCCAACATTTTCATAACCAAGTTAAGGTTATTGGAAATAATGGATGTGAAGGCGTTCATCATGTTCATCAAGATATTGGAGTACATTTCAACCATTTCGATGGCCTGTTTATTCTCGATGATAACGTCCTCTAGTAAGTCCTCATCCTCTTCGTACATCTTGAGAAGATGTTTATAGGAACTATGACCACGCAAGCGCAATAGACGTTCCATAACGGTACCATTCGTGCGCAATGCAGATGTAAAGTATGTCATGGATTTCTGTAATTCCAACAATTGGAAGAAGTCTTTATTCTTTGTAGTATGACGCAATTGAATTTCAATATCGTCGGTACGGCGGTTGATTTGTTGCAAGTAGCGCAAGAACATAGTTGCTGTGCGATACAAGATTTGGAACAAGAAACGCGTCTTTTTGTATGTATAGAACGTAGAAATCTGATTAGAAATAAATGGATACAACACTTCAGACTCTTCTAAGCAGATAGTAATGAAGAAGTCTGGCGTCAAGAAGATACCAAGCGGCACTGTATCGTACATATCGTTACCGCGAACAACTGGAATATTGATAACAACAAAGATATAATTGTCCTCTAACTCCACGTGAGAACGTTCTTCCATATCGAGGGCGGTCTTTAAAACGTCCGTTGGAATTTCTGTCAAAATATTGATAAGGGATAATTCATCGGGGTCTGGGTTCACCAAATTTACCCAAGAACCTTTTGTGGCATCTGATACAGTGCAATCTGAAACTAACTCTTCTTCTATGTGTTTGTACACCGTGATCATGCTATCCCTCCTTCCAACGAACTTATAGTAATCATCTAATAAATTATATACTATTTTATAGCTATTATTCAATTCAATTGTGAAAGTTTTGTTTATGTCGTATATACATATACAAATTTATGTCTATTTATGATGTACATATGTATATACATTTAATTTGTTCTAAGCAATAAAATAACCTCTACACTAGCTTTCACCAGTATAGAGGTTATTTGTTATATGCTAATCTTTCAGATTAGAAGAATGTCATTTGTTATGGTTCTATCTTGATTTTAAGGATACTTTCACCATATTAACGGCGCAAGATACGAATAGAGTTCAAGATACAAAGGATGGATACGCCAGTATCACCAAATACTGCCCACCACATGGATGCATAGCCCATGAGGCCAAGCGCCATGATAAGGATTTTTACAGCAATAGCGAATACTACGTTTTGCCATGCTACGCGCAACGTCGCTTTGGACAAGTCAAGGATATGTGCAATAGCAGTCAAGGACGGACGCATGAATACAACGTCTGCCGCTTCGATAGCTGCATCAGCACCGCTACCCATGGCGCCACCAACATCAGCACCAGCAAGTACTGGAGCATCGTTGATGCCATCCCCTACGAACATAGTTGGACCATATTCAGAGCGAATATCTTGTACTACGGACAATTTATCTTGAGGCAACAATTGAGCGCGAACAGCACTTACACCAGTTTCTTTAGCGATGTAATTTGCACTTGCTTCAGCATCACCTGTAAGCATAACAGTTTTAATATCTTGACCATTAAGATCAGCAATCGCTTCAGCAGAGTCTGGGCGAGCTTCATCGGCGATGATGATGCGACCTAAGTATGTATTACCTTCTGCGACAAGAACTTCTGTGCCATATTCAGCCGTTTCTGTTGGATAGCCTTGAACCGCATAGCGTTCCATAAGACGACGGTTACCAACAAGAACTTGTTGGCCATCAGTCATCCCTACCATACCTTCGCCTGCCAACTCTTGAACAAAGTCGGAAGCCTCTACAGTAATGCCTTGTTCTTTTGCTTCAGACACAATGCTTGTTGCGATTGGATGCGTAGAAACGGCTTCAATAGCTGCCGCCATGGATAACAATTGACTGGAACTTACATGAGAGCCTACAGTTTCTACGCTGTGAACTTTGAACTCACCAGATGTGATGGTACCAGTTTTATCAAGAGCTACTGCTTTTACATTAGCCAACGCCTCGATAACACGACCACCTTTAAGCAAGATACCGTGTTTAGACGCATTGCCAATACCGGAGAAGAATGCAAGTGGCACGCTAAGCACCAATGCACATGGGCAAGAAATAACGAGGAATGTTAAGGCTGTGTAAATCCATTTATGCCATTCACCTGTAATAAGGGATGGAATAATGGCAACAGCAAGAGCAAGGAATACAACGATTGGTGTGTACACGCGAGCAAAACGCGTAATGAAGCGGTCGATTTTAGGTTTAGAAGATGCTGCATTTTCCACGGCATCAAGAATTTTAGTAACCATGGATTCTTCAAGAACCTTATCTACACGCATCGTAATGCGACCAGATTCGTTGATGCAACCAGACATAAGTTGAGTACCAGGTACGGCGCGAACTGGCACAGGCTCACCTGTTACAGGAGCTGTGTTAACGCGAGTTTCACCTTCAAGCACTGTGCCGTCTAGAGGAATCAAATCGCCAGGGCGAACCTCGATAGTCGAGCCTACCTCAACCTTTTCAGGAGCCATAACTACGATTTCACCACCGCAGCATGTATCAACAACACGCACCTCTTGTGGACGCATATCAACAGCGTTCATGATTTCTGTACGGCTACGATCTGTGGCTTTATGTTCAAAGAACTCACCGATACGGTAGAACAAGATAACGCCTACGGCTTCAGGCAATGCATCGATAGCAATAGCGCCCAATGTAGCGATAGACATCAAGAAGTTCTCGTCGAACACTTGGCCTTTTAAGATATTGCGACCTGCGATACGCAATACTGGGAATGCAAGAAGAATATAGGCAATATAGTAAATTGGAGTTTCGATAGACTCTGGCAAGCCGATGGACGGCACAACTGTAGTCAATCCTTCGTAGGCCATGAATAACAAGCCTGCTACGATAACTGCAATTGTTACTGCATCACTGCCGTGATCGTGATCATGACCGTGGTCATCCATAGCCGCTTTAGATTTACGCTCGTAATCGGCTACTGTTACGCCCTCTTCGATGGAGTCACAAATATCTTGAATATCGCGTTTTAATGCTTCACGGTCTTCCCAAGCACCAGTTAAACGCAATTGATGTGTTGCTACTGTGAAGTTAGCAGATTCAATACCATCCATTTTGCGGATGCGATCTTCAATTTTTGCTGCGCAGTTCGCACAGTTTAAATCCTTCAGCAATAATGTTTCTTCCATGATATCTCCTTTGATAATAGTGAAAGCTTCTTTCCTGTATTATAAGTTAATTTATTGTCTATTTCTAATACTTATTAGACATATCTTGTTCCATATCTTTTTAGATATGTTCCTAAACATTTTTCATCAGATATTTTTACTTATATGAATATCTGTTCATATGTTTATATTACATCAAAGGAGATTAAATGTCAATACAAAATCATATTCAATATATATCAAATTTTATTTACTTTAGTTCTAACTATATTCACCTTAAATCAAATTTCGTTCTACCAAGAATTTATGTGCTACATCAGCTGGCAGTTGATGTTCCGTTTCAACGGCGTAATTCATCTTCGCCATCTCTTGATCTGTAATCGTATGATTCAAACTTTCTAATACAGGGCGCAGTTCAGGATGAGCAATCAATACTTCGCTACGCACCACATTACCAGACATATAAGATGGATATAAATGTTTATCATCTTGTAACACCGTAATCGGTGCAATACTTAATTGACCATCAGTCGTGAATATCGGCATTGCATCCACCTCATCACGACCAATAGCCGTATATTTTAGCCCTATATCCATATCTTTAGTAGCTTTAAAGCTCATGCCATACACGCGTTGTAATCCAGCATAGCCATCCTCACGTCCAAAGAAATCATATTCCCCTCCTAATGTTAGGGATGGTGCTATACGAGCAAGATCAGAATACGTTTTTACGCCATAACTCTGAGCAATTTCATTACGCACCCCTATGCCATAGGTATTATTAAAACCGTACATGCCGACCCATTCAAAATTATATTTCTCTTTATAGGCCTGTGAAAGCTCATTAAATAAACTTTCATCATACGTATCCGTGCGTTTTAGCACAGCAGACCAAGCCGTACCAGTATATTCAGGATATATATCAAATTGGCCGGAAAGCATAGCTGGTTGAATATTTGATGTACCACCACCTACACCTTCTGTAACCTCTACAGTTAAATCAGTCTTCTTCTCGATTAATTCTTTTAAAATATTCCCCAAAATAAGCTGTTCCGTCATAGGTTTCGTTGCAATATGAATAACATCGGTCTTCACATGACGGCAATACATAGCCCAGCCACCTATACCCATCGCAATTATCGTCATAATCGAAACAAATATAATCGTATAGCGCTTCATATGAGGGCTAATACGCGTTACTCTTTCACCTAGAGAAAAGAGAGCATCAACGGTAATGGCTAATAGGGCAATCAGTAGACTGCCTGCAATCGTCAAAGTACTTTGATTCGTTGTAATCCCCCTATAAATCGCCACACCTAAGCCACCAGCACCAATAAAGGATGCAATACCGGTCAAGGCAATGGTCATAACGAACATAGTCCGTATACCAGCCATAATAGTCGGCATAGCCAAGGGAATCTCTATATTCCACAAACGTTGAATCCGCGTAAGACCTAAGGCAATTCCCGCTTCACACAGAGATTCTTCAATTTGGTTAAGACCAGTAAATGTATTTCGTACCATCGGTAATAAGGCATAGATAACCAATGCAATGATAGCGGTCGTATTACCAACACCCGATACATACAACAAAAGGCCTAACATCGATATAGATGGAATCGTATATAGGAAATTAACTACTACCATAACGGGCACAGCTAGTCGTTTATATTCGTATATAAACACACCCAATAATCCACCGATGATGGTAGCAATAACAGAAGCTAATACTGAAATTTCTATATGCTCCCATAATAACTGGAGGAAAAAATCATAGCGATTGATAAGTAATGATATGACCTCATGCATTACAGACACCGCCTTTCTCATAAAACAATACAAAGAGTATATATAGTCATATAACAGCTAACCATATAGGGTGTTTTATACGAGAATATAATTAAATTACAACTCTTTTCATCATTGTATACCGAATCACACCTTAACTCTAGCCCTTAAGCCATATATAAAGACAACTCTTTATATTGTCATATCATACAGATTCAATTCCTTAATATATCTAAAGGGAATATCTGTGCCTTGGACAGATATAATTTGCATTTGCGCACTAATCATATCAACAGCCCCTATAAGCTCTGTATATCTTTGTTTATTGTAGTAAACAATTCGTACCCATTCTCCGCAATGTATAGTCTGTAAAATTTTATTTAACTCATCTATTTGATCCTCTGACAGCTCCACTCGTGCCTCCTTAGACCGTGCAACAGCTGACAATAAAGTCTCAAAGCCCTTCAATGCCGCAAAGGGCATAAATTGTTTCGCCCGTTGTAAACGAGACATACGATGTTTCATTAATGTATACCTCTCCTTATGCGACTAATCTATTTTCAATTGCTGTTCTTCGTTTAATTGCCATGGTATCCATTACACTATTTATTCTCCATTATGGCCACCTACTAATGTATTTCTAAAGCGCATTGTCCCTTCCTCTTGTAAGCTAGAGGCCCGCAGAATAGAATTTTTACCGAACTGTTCCTTGATGGATAGCATGGCCTCTTGTACTTGTCGCTCCTTTTCCTCTGTATCTGTCGTAAGGGCGCTAAATAAATCCTCCTCTTGAGGGATTGCGGAACGATTCACCAAATCCTCAAAGCTTATTCCAATACGACGGATAAACTCATTTTTATGGCAATGCTGCTCATATAATTTAATAACAGCCGCCGTCAACGTCTGCAGAGAATCTGTATATTGTTTAAGCTTCTTAGAACCTCCTGTGGAGCGCACCATTTCATCTGCATAGCCGATATGAACGTGAATATGGTTCGTAACCCCTTTAATTTGTAAAAGCTCTAGTACCAAGGACTCCACCATTTCCCGCATAGGTACATACGCCTCTTCGTACGTATAGTTACGCAATAAAATCTGGCTATGTGAGATAGAATGCTTAATAGGACGATATGCATGGATATCTGCAATCGTACAAGGTTCACGGCCCCAAGCATGATCAATGATGAGCTCGGCGTTAACGCCAAATTCCTTATATAGCTTAGCCTCTGGAACCATGGTAATACCATGCAAATCATACGCGCCATACTTGTGCAAACGATTGGCTATGCCGTTACCAATCTGCCAGATGTCAGTCAAGGGCTGATGATACCAGATTTTCTCTTTAAAGAGGCTTTCATCAAGATACCCTATAAAATCAGGCGCATGTTTTGCGAGAATATCGAGAGCAACCTTGGCGAGGAATAAATTCGTGCCAATCCCAACAGTAGCATAAATCTTGGTCGCCTCTAGTACCGCATCAAGTAGCATCTGCGCCAGCTCACGAGGCGTTTTCTTGTAGAGTGGCAAGTAAGGCGTAATATCGATAAAATACTCATCGATAGAGTATACATGCACATCCTCAGGCGCCACATACTTGAGCAAAACCCCGTAAATCTCAGCAGACACCTGCATATACCGCTTCATATGAGGCTTCACCGTCAAATACTCAATGTGTGGAGGAATCTCAAAAAGGCGACTGCGATTCTTAACACCTAACTTTTTTAAGGCCGGTGAAATAGCCAATGTAATAGCCCCTTTGCCACGAGACCCATCGGCCACCACCAAAGGCGTCGTAAACGGATCCAGCCCCAAATCGGCGCACTCCACAGACGCGTAAAAACTCTTCAAATCAATGCACATATACATTCGATCCGTATCAGCTGAACCCATACAAACACCTCCTCAAACCGCTAAATACCTGAAGTTTATAAGAATTACAAGAAGAATAATTTCTATGATTAGTATAACAAAAATACAGAGTATTTTCAAACATATGTTTGTTATTATAAAGGTAAATTTATAGAAAATAAAAAGCACCTAACACTAGATATATAATCTAATGTTAGATGCCTATGTGTTTAACACATTATTAAATATAGCTATTTATTTCTATCTAACGAAATCCAACATCCCCAAAAATACCACTAGTCCTAATGCAATTGAAGCAAGGCCATACACAATAGTTATCCTTACATTATCTATACTTACTTCTCCATTTTTTGCAAGCACACCTGTCGGACTAAATAGAACTACAGGTCCACCGATTGGTCCAAAAGGAATATAAAACTCTACACTTTCAGCAGTATGAGTCTCACCATTCAAGATATACTTAATATCATAACCATAAATATATTTATCCATACCACGAGCTAATGGTATTTCCTTTATAACTCGTGGAAGTATAGACACAATCGTTACCGGAGTTCCATTGCGACGTAATACAAATCGTTTGATAATTAAATACAACCCACTAAGTATTAACCAAAGAGCTACACAACAGAAGTAAAATACAAAAAACTCCATGCCGCTACTCATCACGCGCTCCTTTCCCAACAATACAATGAAAACTATCTAGTTCTATTATATATTGATGGGGCTTATTTTGCTAACGTAATACAAAAAGAGCACCACCTATCGAGGGGCGACTTACGTGTCGTTTGGAGCCACGAGATAGGTGGTGCTTTTTTGTAACTAAGTTGTCGAAATAAAGTCGGGGCCCCATCAATATAGGCACACCCACGATAGTTTTCATTATTGTTCCGGCCCCATGTCTCGGAATTCCACGTCTCTAAATTGAGTTAATTCCCCAATGAATTGGAGTTCCACGGTACCGACGGAACCATTACGGTGCTTACGAATAAGGACTTCTGCGTTGTCCCCTTTTTCGGAGTTTTCATCGTAATATTTATCGCGGTACAAGAAGATAACGATATCCGCATCTTGTTCAAGAGAACCAGATTCACGAAGGTCAGATAGTACAGGCCGTTTATCTGGTCTGCTTTCAACACTACGAGACAATTGAGATAATGCAATGAGCGGCACGTTAAATTCACGAGCAATCAATTTGAGGTTACGAGAGATTTCAGATACCTCTTGTTGACGGTTCTCGCTGCCCTTACCGGAGTTGCGGCCTTGCATCAACTGAATATAGTCGACGATAACGAGATCGAGACCATGTTCCACCTTAAGACGGCGCAATTTAGAGCGCATATCTTGCACGGTAAGGCCTGGTGTATCATCAATAAAGAGCTTAGATTTGCTCATGCGATCCGCTGCAGCGATAACCTTTTCCCAGTCAGTAGGGTCCATGTTCGCACGGCGCAATTTTTCAGAGCTTACACCTGCCACGGAGGATAGAATACGACCAACGAGCTGTTCCTTGCCCATTTCTAGGGAGAAGAATGCTACCGTCTTGTCGTACAACATCGTTACGTTTTGAGCAATATTCAAGGTGAAAGCTGTTTTCCCCATCGCAGGACGGGCTGCTACGAGGATGAGGTCAGATTTTTGTAGACCATTGAAGACATGGTCCACATCTTTAAATCCTGTTGGAACGCCTGTAATAGCACCATCATGCTGTTGCAATGCATTTAATTTATCTAAGTTAGATAATACAACCTCCCCAATAGGAGCAAATGATGATTCGGCCTGTGTTTGACCACTTACGTCCAATACCATTTGTTCCGCCTTGTTAAGGATAGCCGTTGGCTCATCTTCGCCAGCGTACGTCATGCCTACGATTTTATTCCCTGCATCGATAAGGCGGCGCAACTGAGCTTTCTCACTAATGATTTTCGCATGTTCCTCTACATTATAGGACACAGATTCATTGGCGAGAGATGTAATATAAGCAAGGCCACCTACCGCATCGAGACGTTTACGACGATCTAGCTCTTCACCAACCGTGATAAAGTCCGCCGTCTTGTTAGCATGCACGATTTCTAAGATAGCATCATAAATAATACGATGCGCATCGCGGTAAAAGTCTTCAGATTTTAGAATACTCGTCACTGTATCAACAACGGCACCCGAGTTGGATCCATTCGTTAATAAAGCCCCCAAAACGGCTTTTTCCGCATCTAAATTATGCGGTGGAATGCGTACATCCATGATAATCCCCTTTATAAAACCACTATGGATAAAAGAATTCACCATACTCAAAGAGCATGGTGAACACTATTATTCAGCTACTACGTTAACCTTGATAGTACTTGTAATTTCAGGATGAACACGAACGAGTACGTCATGTACGCCTAATGTTTTCAATGGTTCTTTGATTTCGATTTTCTTTTTATCGATATCTACTTTGTATTGCGCTTTAGCTGCATCGGAAATATCTTTTGCAGTAACGGAACCGAATACACGACCTTCTTCGCCCATGCGAACTTTTACAGTTACTTCAACCTTAGTCAATTGAGCTGCCAAGATTTTAGCTTCGTCATTGGCAACAGCTTTATTGTGAGCGATGGATTCTTGCTTTTGTTTCGCATTATTTACGTTAGTTGCTGTACCTTCAAGGCCAAGACCTTTTTTGATCAATACATTACGGCCATATGCATCGCTAACTTCAACGATTTCGCCTTTTTTACCAACCTTTTTAACGTCTTCTAACAATACTACTTTCATTGTTCTTCCTCCTCTTTCTCTGCGGAATGAAGGGCTTCAAGAGCATGATCTAAAATAGCCTTCTTCGCTTCCTCTATCGTCATACCTTGTAGTTGCGCACCAGCCACGGTTCTATGACCACCGCCACCCAAGGCTTCCATTACAACCTGTACATTTACCTTGCCTTTGGATCGAGCGCTAACGCCGATACCGCCGTCATTCAAGGAATACAGTACAAAGGCTGCTTCAATATCTTCATTACTGATGAGCATATCCGCACTTTGCGCAGCTAATGCCATCATATCCTTCAAACCTTCCGGTGCTACAGAAATAGCAATCCCTTCAGTTCGACTGGCTTCAAATACCATTTTAGCACGCAATTGGATGGAATCGAAGGTTTCAATAAATAATTGTTTAACCTTTTCAATATCCGCCCCTGCACGGCGTAAGAATGCAGCCGCTTCAAAGGTACGGGCCCCAGTTTGTTGAACAAAGTTTTTCGTATCCAATACGATACCCGCATAAATACCTGTAGCTTCAGCTTTTGAAAGTTTTACGCCACCACCTGCATATTGTACAAGCTCTGTTACGAGCTCAGACGTAGATGATGCAGTTGGTTCCAAATACGTAAGCAATGGATTTTCAACAAAGTCCGCTGCACGACGGTGATGGTCGATAACGATGCGTCGTTCAGAAATTTCAAGCGCCTCTTGAGCAGCTACCATTTCTTGACGATGCGTATCACATACGATAGTGAGCGTATTCGCATCTACCCATGCTTTTGCTGCATCAGGGGTAATAATATGTTCCGTCCAGAACTCATCTTCTTTCAGAACAGTCACCATTTTGTCGATGGCGCTCGTTTCTTTTGAAAGCACGATGCGCAATTCTTTACCCAAGGTACGTGCAATGGCTACAACACCGATAATACCACCTAATGCATCGTAGTCTTCACGTTTGTGACCCATTACAAGAATTTTATCGGAATCGAGCATAAGCTCATGTAAAGCTTGTGATACAACACGAGCACGAACGCGCGTATTCTTCTCAACACCAGCTGTATTGCCACCGAAGAAGCGGGTACTTTCACCATCCATAATACACACTTGGTCACCACCGCGACCTAATGCGATATCTAAGGCAGCACGAGCACGACTAGACACCTCTTTTACAGAGCCTACATTCTCGCTAATCCCCACAGAAATCGTAGCTGGCACTTGACGAGGAGAAGGCAATTTACGAATGCGTTCAAGCACTTTAAAGCCATTTTCCTCCATCTCATGAAGGGCGCCACGAGAAATAGCAAAGGTATACATATCGTCTTGGAAGTTACGGATAAAGCCTTCATAGCGGTCAATTTCATCCATAATAATATTGTTAATATCTGCCCAAACACTAGTATACTCACGGTCACTAAGACCTTTAGTCAATTCTTCGAGATTATCGATTTGAATCATGCCCCATACAGGCTGATCCTCTTCAGCTTTAATGCGGGCCTTTTCGAGAGCCGTAATGTCCTTAAAGTACAGAGCCATTACTGCATGTTCGGCCAATTCATCTTCACTATGAATATCTGGTCGCGTATCGCGAGGGTCGATGAATTTATAGATAATTTGGAAATATCTTTCATCATATTTCTCCGTCATATATCCGGATTTGCCCCAGATTTTATCAATACGGAATCCAGGCAATAGAGCAGACATTTTTTGGAATTTATTCCAGTCTACTGTAACCCAGTCTGCAAAGACGCTATTATTCCATACCAAGGTGCCTTGTTTATTAACAAGGACAATGCCCATCGGTAAATTTTGTAAAGCAAAGTTAGAAGCTTGTGTGACGTTTTTCATCATCGCCCCAAACTGTTCTCTTGCTAAACGACGCCGGTTATGAAGGGTATTGTAGTTAACCAAATATGCCGCTACTACGATAATTAATGCTAAAACTGCAACAGCCCAGTTCAAATAGGCCAGCAATAATAACAACAATACGATAACGGTAATAATGGTAACTTCTAAACCTTCCCATTTTCGTTGAAAGGATTTCATAACGGCCTCCTTTCTGTTACAAGCTACGTTTTTGGAAACGTACTCGCATATCTAAAAACATATCTAAAATACCATATATAACGAGTGCCATAGGACTCATCACATACAAGAAGCCTATAATAGCAAACTTAAAGATGCCTGCCAAGTTATAAGACTTCATAATGGATAGCAAACATGTAATGCCATTTAGACCACATATCATGCCACCAAATAAGGCAATATTGAGGCCTACATCGGAAAGGATACCATTAGCATAGCCTAGATACTGTCCGCCATAAGCAAGGATAATACCTACTGCTAATACACCAGCACCCCAAATCGGCATGCGCCATGTATCCATCGTTGGCAATGTACGCATAACACTATTTGTACGACGACCAATATAGCATACAA
The DNA here is from genome assembly GCF_905209685.1 of uncultured Veillonella sp. GTDB lineage: Bacteria > Bacillota > Negativicutes > Veillonellales > Veillonellaceae > Veillonella. Next base: position 12,399 of record NZ_CAJLUB010000026.1, read on the forward strand.
GCTTAGCTGAAATATAGGTTACGATTACATTGGCAGCAAACCAGTATGCTAACAGCATACGCTTTGCCTGATCAAAAGCAAAATCTAAGCGGTTAATATACTCATTCATTTGCTCTTGTGTCATAGGTTGCTGTTTCACAGACTCAATAATAGCATTCTTAAGGTCTACATCAATCATATGATTAATCTGAGATAAATCAAAGGATGTAAGTCCTGCAGACACGAGAATCCCTATAAGGCTCGTTAACGTAAGTGCAATAGCTGGTATAACAATGAGCTTACCAAAAGACCAATTGGCTCTGAAAGCTTCACCGAGGAAGATACTAGGCAAGGAATATGCCAAGATGGTCGCCATTGCCATTAATGGACCTACTAAAAGGGAAACAAGAACGAATGCTACCACTGATGCAGCACAACTATATCGGCTGCCCCAACGGATACCAATGATTGCGATCCCAGCTGGCGCAACCAAGGTTGCTAACAAACTGAGGATAGGAACCGTAGAACCTACTATGGTTAACATAACAACGATGGCCGATACAAATGCTGTTTCTACCATCGCTCTTGTATTTGTTTGTTTCATAAATCTCCATTCTAAATAAAAGAAGATAGATTAATTGGTATCTTTTAATTATAACAGTTTAAAAAGGTAACTTCAAATACCCTATGTAGTAGACAAATGCGATAGCACCGCTATTTATGGTAGATTCGAATAGTTCCTTTTAACATGTTAAAAGTACCACACCATGAGGTGCGGTACTTTCATATATTGTATTTGATTATACGTCTTGAATAATCGGCAAAATCATAGGACGACGGCGAGTTTTATCATAGAAGAATTTACCCAATGCGTCACGTACGTTTTGCTTAATAGTAGTCCAATCTTTGATGCGTTGCATTTCGCATTCTTCAAGGACTTGGTCTACGCGGTGTTCTGCAGCAATCATAAGTTCTTCTGCATCGCGTACGTATACGAAGCCACGAGATACGAGGTCTGGACCAGCTACGATTGTACCAGAAGCTTTGTCCATCGCCATTACAACGATAACCATACCTTCTTGAGCCAATTGTTGACGGTCGCGGATTACGATGTTACCTACGTCACCAACGCCAAGGCCATCTACGAAGATAGCACCAGCTTGTACACGACCGGCTTTACGACCACCATCTTTATCGAACTCAAAGATTTGACCATTGTCGCCGATAAGGACTTTCTTAGGATCTACGCCCATAGCAACACCGAGTTCACCATGACGGCGCAACATACGGTACTCACCATGAACTGGGATGAAGTATTCTGGACGAACAAGGTTAAGCATTGTTTTAAGCTCTTCTTGGCTCGCATGACCAGATACGTGGATACCACGATCTTTACCGTATACTACATGACAACCTAAGCGAAGCAAGTTATCGATTGTTCTACCTACAGCACCTTCGTTACCAGGAATTGGTGTAGCAGAGATGATAACAGTATCATTCGGCGCCAATTCTACAGTACGGTGATTGCTAGTAGCCATACGGGACAAGCCTGCCATCGGTTCGCCTTGAGAACCTGTTGTTAAGATCATGATTTGATCATCCGTGTAGTTGTGCATTACATCTACGTCGATGATTGTATTTGGTGGAATGTTCAAGTAACCGCGTTCTTGAGCGATTTCTGTAACATTTACCATGCTGCGGCCCATAACGACAACCTTACGGTTATACATAACTGCCGCATCAATAGCTTGTTGAATACGGGATACGTTAGATGCGAATGTAGCCAATACAACGCGGCCTTTCGCTTCGCCTACAGCTTGTTTAATAGCAGGACCTACGGAACTTTCAGAACCTGTAGTACCTGGTTTTTCAACGTTTGTAGAGTCAGACATCAAGGCCAATACACCTTTATTACCGAGCTCAGCAAATTTGTGCATATCCATCAAACGGCCATCAACTGGCGTTTGGTCGATTTTAAAGTCCCCTGTATGAAGTACAGTACCGATTGGTGTATCGAAGTACACAGCACAGGAGTCAGGGATGGAGTGGTTTGTTTGGATAAAACCAACCTTCACTTGACCAATTTGAACTTCATCGCCTGCAGCAATAGTACGAAGACATTTTGGAGATACCTTATGTTCTTTAAACTTGCCTTCAATCAAACCACAAACGAGATTTGTTGCATATACTGGGCAGTTAATTTCTTTCATAAGGTATGCCAAGGAACCAATATGGTCCTCGTGACCATGGGTAATTACGACAGCTTTCACGCGATCCTTATTCTCGATGATATAGCTCATATCAGGAATAACGATATCTACGCCAAGCATGTCTTCGCTAGGGAACGCAAGACCAGAGTCGAGAACGATGATTTCGTCCTCATATTGGAAGATGGTCATGTTTTTACCGATTTCACCAAGACCGCCAAGAGGGATGATTTGGAATTTACCCTTATTAGCGCCATTTGGTGTACGACCTACTAATTCCACAGGAGCCTCTTGATTGTTGCGATTTGTAGAGCGATTATTTGGACGGTTGTTATTACGGTTTTGACTATTGCGACCATTGTTAGAGCGCGTATTACGCGTATTTTCACTACGTTCACCACGTGGTGCACGAGTTTGACGAGGTTTACGTTCTGTACGTTCTTGACCTTCACCTTGCTCAGCATTGCGACGTGTATTTGTACGGCGTGTCGTATTAGTACGACCACCATTTGCATTTGTACGAGTATTTGTACGGCGTTGGCGTGTTGTGCCTTCACCTTCACCAGCTGCATGTTGACGAGTACGACCCTCGCCAGCAGGGCGGCGTGTATTAGTACGGCGGCGAGTCTGTTTATGTTCGCCTTCAGCCGCAGCTGTACGAGTAGCAGGTTTTGCTACTGTTGGTTCTGCTTTCACTTGTGCAGTAACCTGATTATCTGTTGTATTCACAGTTCCTCCTAAAATTTTGTTCATTATTTTATTTAACATAGTTTCTTTTCTCACCTATCACTTGAATTGATCTATGCTATGGAGGCCACACAAAGAAAAAGGCGCTAAAATACTAGCGTCTCGTCAAATGGGCGCAAAAATGCGCTATCAATTTTTGCCGTTCCTAGTGTTGTTGTGACCATTTGCCATAGCAAATGAGTATATTGCCGTCATTAGACATGTCAGCCGCGACGGGTACGTTCTCTTCGTTCCAATCTAATGGGTTTTGCAATATAATCCGATCGATTTTGATGAAAGCCTCGCTTTCATACGTTACTGTTATTGTAACATAAAAATAGCGTTAACAAAAGAGGGTAGCCCCCATGTTAACGCTATTTCGATATATCATATTCTATTTGTCATCGTCTGGCATAGTTTTGTAAAAGCCTTCTATACGCCAAGCACCATTCTCTTCAATGACAGAAATATAGCGCTTCATCGGCGTGGATTCTACAACACCGGCGCCAACCTTTGTAGTTTGTAGATTTGCATCAAAGACAATTCGTTTCAAATCCCCTGTGCGACTCACTCGTGTAACACCTAGGGACACTACATCCACCTTTGGAGCCTGTTTCATGGACTCTAGCCATTTTTGCTTCTCCACTGGATTTGTACTAGCTTGGCTAATGATATAGGTGAAAGCCTTGTCATAGTCCTTATTATTTACGGCATCAAAATAATTCTGTACAGAAGCGCGCGATGCTTCTGCACTACCTTCACCAACGATGGAGTTTGTAAACCATCCGTCAGGGAATACCTCATTAGCGGGTCCCATCGCACGTAAAAATGCACCAAATGCACAGATTACTACAACAAGTAACCCCACAAGAACACGTGTTGTTAAAGCACTACTCGTAGGAGATGCTTTCATAATAGATGCCAAGCGCTTATCTATGACGATATGTTGCAATGCACTACCGTATTGATTGTCTTGAGGCTGACCTTTTAAGCATAATAAGCCTAATAAGATCAGTGGCCCTACAAAGGGAATGAGAAACAGTAATAATGTAGCACTACTTTTACCCGTATCATGGAGACGTCGTACAGATAGCGCAATCAAAGGCATCAAAGAAACTAAACTAAGTATAGCAACGATAAGACCTGCTAATCCGATTAGATATGGACCCGTATGGAATATGGCTGTTAAGCCATAAAATACTGCTAGCAAGCCGACAATAGCAATATGCCACAACAATAGAAACTGGAAAAACTCTCTACGAGAGGCACGTCCATCCGTATCCATAAACTTTTTTCCCATTACATAGAGGAATGTATCCTTATAACTCATTTGGTAATGGGCGAAAGGATAGATTACATCGCCTTCTGGCGCGATACGCTCCACCTCTGTTGCCACTGTATACTGCCCACAGGTAGGGCAAAACATAGCCGCCTCATCACAATAATGACGGCAAGCATCACAATAACGTTTCATAAACTTCTCTCCAAAACTCTCTAAACATGCTCTTAAAAGCTCTCTCCAAAATGTTCTCTTAAAAGCTCAAGCTCTTGAATACGTAAGAACTTATCAAACTATATTATCTTAAATACGTATCTACAGCCTCTGCAAACCCTTGTCGATAGAGATTAGCCCCACCGTTTGCAGGGTGGCGCAAGCCAATAGCAGACAGTCCAAATTTGCCCATTGTATCAGCAGACTTTTGCCCTACTGCGAGCATAAGAGGTTCTACACCGCCTAGCTCTAGATGTAAATCTAACAAGCGTTTTGTGTACTCCCAACCTAATTGTTGTTCTCTCTCCGTAGGTGTACGGTTCGTCAATGGATTTCCATCCTTATGTGGATGGAAAGGGAATATATTCCACAACAATGTATCATAGGGGTCGATACCTTTTTCTACGATAGCACTCCACACCACCGTATCAGTAGGTTCATTAAAGCCATCCTTCTGCTGTGTTCCTTTTAATAAAGAGCTAGTAGGAGAACTAGTGCGTTCCAATCGAATAGTCGTGACATCCTTCGCACGAATGGTTTTATGCTTATCTAATAGCATTCTCTCACAAGTAATAGCAATACCTGTAAATCGTCCCCCTTGATACCCTACAGCCTCAGCCACTACAAAGACCTTAGCGCGACCTAAACGAGGCAATAAATAGGCTACCAAATTATCTCGACGCACTTGAGCCGCATCAAAACCATCTGTAACGATCTCTAAATCGGGATTTATCTCGCCCCAAGGATTATGAACGAGACTACCTTGATACTGGGCAAGCCAATCCACAAAACCGCGCACCTTTTCTACACGCTTTGTATCAAAGGACGCTATATATTCATCAAAAGACATGCTCTTCTCTAACTCAAATAAAGACATACAGCCTCCAGTTTAAATTTCATATGTTATTA
>NZ_CAJLUB010000027.1 GCF_905209685.1 uncultured Veillonella sp.
TTACTGCGAAGTCGTCTTTTTGAATTGTAGCGCCTTCTTCAGCAACAACCATTTTTGCTTGTTGTTCACGGATGTTGTTCAATTGTTCTTCGATTTGTTCATCAGTTACTGTAGCATCTTGTTTTTCAGCTTCTAAGCCTTTGTAGTCGCCAAGTTTAACTTCAGGGCGTTTAGTTACAGTAGCTTTGAAAATCAAGTCTTTACCTTCTTCGAATTGTTCGCGTTCGATTTCTGGTTCAGATACAGGAACGATATCGTTTTCACGAAGTGCAGCACTGTAGTTTTGGCTAGCCAATACTTCGAATGCTTCTTCCATGATAGCGTCTTTGCCGAAGTTCATTTCCAAAATACGGCGAGGTGCATGACCTTTACGGAAGCCAGGAATGTTTACTTGACTTGCAATGCGTTTTACAGCTTGCTTAATGCCTTTATCTACTTCTGCTGCAGGTACTTCAATAGTTAACGTTACTACGTGTTGATCAACAGGATTTACAGTTGCTTTCATTTAAAATATGTCCTCCTCGAAGGGCAATACGCCCAAATTTCTGTAGTATATTATGCACTCCTAATAATAACATAAATGCAAAGTCAATGCAATTCTTCTCAATTTACACTAAAAGACCACCCCGAAATGGGTGGTCTTTCTATGTTCTACATAATTATGCGAATTAGTTATCTTTAGCAATCAATTTGATAATGTCACGACGAGACAAGATACCAATCAAATGGTAATCCTTATCTACAACAGGAACATTTTTCAAATGTTGATCAAGCATAACAGATACAATTTCCTCTACATCTTTATCCGGTGTAGTTGTAATAACTTCGTCAGTCATCAACTCATGAACGTGAGATGCTAACAATTTTTTGAATTGCGCATTATATTCGCCAATGCCATTGTAATAGATACTAGCGCCTAATACATTTACATAGTGAGGTACATGAGGACGTACTTTTTTGTAAAGCAAATCGCCTTCAGAAATAATACCTAATAATTTATTGTTGTCATCCACTACGGAAACAGCTGTTAAATTATATTTTACCAACAAATCAGCTACATCAGAAATTGGCGCATCTTTGCCAACAGTAACAGGGTATTTATTCATTACTTCTTGGATTTTCATAGTGAATTCCTCCTTACAAATACATCTTGCTTTATTATACTATTCGACATAATATAATAAAACTCCTTTTTTTATAAGAACATTATATAAATAATTTGTAAGTCTATTCTAATAGTATTTCTTATACTGATACTAAATCAATCTACCCTCATCATAATTATATTATTTATTCAAGAGATACAATCTATTTAAATTAACTACATCACCAATGATATGGTTCATTGCGATTAATTTTAGATGCTCTATAAATTTGCTCTACTAGTAATAAGCGTACCATTTGATGGGTAAATGTCATAGGACTAAAGGATAATTTATAATTCACGGACTTGCGCAACTCATCGCTTACTCCAAAAGCACCGCCAATGATGAACGCCATATCACTTATACCATCGACTTCTAGTTTAGCTATTGTTTTGGCCAAGTCTTCAGAGGACATCGTTTTACCGTACACATCTAACAACACTGTATAAGCATTCTTTGGAACAGCTTTTAATAAACGTTCCCCTTCTTCTGCAACGACTTGTTTACGATCTGCATCACTTGGTTTGTCTCCAATTTTACTTTCATTTAATTCTGTAATCGTAATGCCCCCGTATGGACGCATACGTTTTACAAATTCTGCTACCCCATCGCGCAAGTAAGCGTCTTTTAACTTGCCAATACAAACTACATAAAATCTCATACTCTACCTCTTTACAGATTGCATAGACACAATTTCATTAGGTTGTCCATGTTGCAACTTCATTTCCGGTCCAATGCGAACGCCACCATCTACGAGCATCTGTCCTATCGTTTGCGTAACAAGGACGGCATTATTGTTATTTTCAGAACGATGGGCCAAAATAACTTGCATGAAATCAGGTCGATTCATCATGAGCAAAGCTTGAGCAGCCATTTCATTGCTTAAATGGCCTTCATCGCTAGCAACACGTTGTTTTAAAAATGGTTGATAAGGACCAAACCGTAACATATGAGGATCATAATTAGCTTCTAGCACTAACAGAGTTGTATCATCCATACGATGTAAGATACTATCAGAAATTACACCCGTATCGGTAACGACAGTAGCCTTATCTTTTCCAGCAAATACATTAATACCTATTGGATCAGCCGCATCATGACTAACGCCAAATGACTCGACTACAAGATTGCCAAGAGAGAGGCTCCCCTTAGTCAATTCGATTAATTGGTTCTTTGGCACAATTAACTTATCTTGAATTTCACGCCACGTCCCTTGTTTCGTATATACAGGGATATCAAAACGTTTCAACAATTGTTGAAGACCTGCAATATGATCACTATGTTCATGACTGATAAAAATGCCCTCTACCTGTGCCATATCGATATGCAATTCTTTTAAACCATTGACGATACGTCGACAACTAATGCCCACATCGTGCAATATGACGGAGTTCCCTTTTTTTATTACTGTACAATTGCCTTTGCTACCACTAGCAAGAACATGGACCTCCAACGGTGAGGATTCACTCATCAAAACACTCCATATACTAAATCATAATTCTTTACATATTTTTGTGAAAGTCAGTGACTTAGTTATTCGATATAACTATTATATTAAGTTATGTAACCGTAAACTATCATTACTTGCTTTCAGATAAGTCAGACAAACGCTCTACAAAGTAAGCCATATTAGACTCGATATCTGGGCCTCTACGGAACATATCACCCCCTACAAGGAACATCGTATCATTACCGTATAATTCTACCAGTTCATTGAGACGAGCATCGGTTACACCACCACCCGGTGCTGGACAGGCTGCTTTCATCAATCCAAATGGATGTTTAATATAAGAGGAAATTCTCTTACATTGATCTTCGGTGAAAGTAAAACGTCCACCATAGGATACAAAGATAGGCATATCTGCACCAAAGATACGTGGTAACAATCCCAATTGCAAATAGTCGGCAATACCAGATACACCAGGGCTCATAAAGCCACCAGAGTAAGCAGGATGATGAATGATTGGTAAGCCTAACTTTTCATCATTTGCTAATTTATGAAGCCATCCAAATCCCACAAGACCGGAAGCCACCATAAGAGCTGTAGCACCTGCATCTTTTGCAAAATAAGCTCGCTCTATTACGTCTGTACCATCACCAGACACATTAGCTGCATATAATGTATGTGTACCATGGGCTTCATTCATTTCACGCACCGTGGCAGCACATCGTTGTACACGATCTTTAAATTGAGAGAATGACTGATTAGAAATACCGTGGTCATCTTTAATAACATCTGCCCCACCACGTGTATAAGCACCGCACATACGAGCGAGCTCTTCATTCGGTGTTCCCATAGGTTTTACTACGGCCTGAATCATAGGACGCGTTGGCGTTTCAACCAATTGACGAAGTCCTTGCAAGCCAAATTGAGGGCCTTTAAATACATCATATAAAGTTGGACAGAGTTCAATATCAACTACCCAAATATGTGGTTGTAACGATGAGTTACCAAAGACTACGTTTAAGAATTGCGTTGCTTCTAGCGCTGTTGTATCTACAAGATAGGAAATACGAGCCACATAGTAATGAGACGGATTTATCGTAACATTAGGCATAACCCCTACATTGGCATATGTAGAATCAGAACTCATAGGTTCTAAGGACTCCAATCTGCCAGTGATAGTGCCTTTAATGTACGGATCCGTTACAAACTCATAAGGAAACTCTATGGTTTGTTCTACCTGAACAGCCCAGGCAATGGCCTTTGCCTCTTCATACGAACTTGCTTCTATTCGATACGTAACTATAAATCGCTCGTCTTTCATAATGCGTCTCCTTTGCAATAATATTATTTAATTATATACCAAAGTAGTACACGATTCCATACAAAAAAAGGCCCCACTCTAAAACTAGAGTGAGACCTTTTGGAAAGAGCGAAAACATGTATATAGATTTTTTACCTATATAAACAAGGTTTCTACCGTGAGAGACAATACATGTAATCGTATGAGAATTAATTAATTTAACTATATCTTATTGATAGAAATGTTTAGGATAACCTTTGAATCGTGTGAAGTGACGATATTTACGTGTTGCACGGTTAGGTTCATTAACTGTTTTATAACCGAAGCCATTGAATACTACATTCAAAAGAACGGCTACGATACTACCAGCTGTGATACCAGATTTCAAAAGAATTTGTGCCCAAGCTGGGAAGTGAGCATAGAATTGAGGCGCTGCCAATGGAATCATGGATACCCCAATACTAATTGCTACGAGCATCAAGTTGTAGTTACCATCGAAGTTAACTTTACCAAGGGAGCGAATACCGCTGGCAATAATCATACCAAACATTGCGATACCTGCACCGCCTAATACAGCATTTGGGATACAAGCTACAATAGCTGCTAACTTAGGGAATAAACCTAATAAAATCAAGATTACACCAGATGCGGCTACAACGAAGCGACTTTTTACACGTGTTACAGCAATAAGACCAACGTTTTGAGCAAATGCAGTGTAAGGGAAGCTATTAAGGATACCACCAATTAAAGTGGATAAACCATCAGCGCGAAGCACTGCAGCCAATTCTTTTTGGCCGATAGGTTTGTCTACGATTTCACCAACCGCAATACTATCACCTGTTGTTTCTACCATAACTACAAGCATTACAATGATCATAGAAATAATAGATGCAAAATCAAAGGTAGGCATGCCAAAGTAGAATGGTGTTACAACGGAAATCCATTGAGAACGACCTACTTCAGAGAAGTCAGTAATACCACAAATCATAGCTAGAGCAGTACCGAGGATAAGCCCTACCAAAATAGCCAGATTACCAAGGAACCCTTTACCAAATCGATATGTCAAAATAACGAGAATAAATGTAGCTACACCAAGAGCTATGTATAGTGGATCGCCGAAGTTTTTGTTACCTACGCCGCCACCCATCCAGTTAACCGCTACTGGCATCAAGTTAATACCAATAATAGTAATGATGGTACCTGTTACTACAGGCGGGAATAGACGAATCAAACGGCTAAAGAATGGTGCTACAACAAATGTAAACAGCCCGGCTACGATAATAGCACCATAAATGGTATTAATATCATGCTGTTGACCAATCAGGATCATTGGACCTACAGAAGCAAATGTTACACCTTGAATAAGAGGAATACGACCACCAACAGGACCAAAGCCTAATGTTTGAATCAATGTAGCTACACCACATGTGAACAAATCGGCTGTGATCAAACGAATTAAATCTTCAATTGGCAAATGCATGGCTTGCGCAATAATGATTGGTACCGCTACGGCACCAGCATACATGGCTAACACGTGCTGTAAACCATAAGCAAATAATTGCGGGATTGGCAGCATACCATCTACATGGTTGACACCAGATACACCTTTACTCATAAGAATCACCTCATATCTTACGTTTTAGTTACTAGTAAATAATATAGTCATACTATCGTACTTGATAGAGTTTAAAAATCTCATAGACTTCACGTGGGAACCTTGATGGACAGGGGCCGTAGCCCCTACCCATTAAGCAAATATTCTATTTTTTATAACCTGTATGTTGAATCGGCAAGGACCTACGTGGTTCTCCGTCGATACGACGATATGCATTTGCAATAGCTGGTGCAATAGGGATACTAGAGATTTCGCCAATACCCTTAGCGCCATATGCATATTGTTCTGGTGTCCCCTTTTCAATAAGGCTTACATGAATTGGAGGACATTGTGTGGCTCTAAGAAGACCTAATGTGCCATATTTAGCTGTTACATATCCATCTTTATAAGGGAAGTCTTCTGTAACTGCATAGCCCATACCCATGATAGCACCGCCTTCGGCTTGCCCAGCACAAGATTGAGGATTTACAACACGACCTACATCGTATGCTACATGTAGTTCAGCAACTTTATTATCTTCACCAATTCTAGCTACACATGCACCATAACCGTAAGCAACGTGATTTTTTGGATGTGGTTTATCGGAGTTGAATGGATCAGTTTCACCAAGGAACTCTTCATAAATTTCTACACCATTCAATTCTTCTAAGGTCTTAGTTTCTAACATTTCTTTCAAGCGAAGACTTGCTTGACGCGTTGCTTCACCAGTGAATACTGTTTGACGGGATGCAGTAGTTGTACCAGAGTCTGGTGTACGTACCGTATCTGGACGTTCCACAAATACTTTATCCGCTGTTAAGCCAGTTGTTTCACAAAGCACTTGAGTAGCCATAGTCGCCATACCTTGACCGATACATGCTGCACCAGTACGGATACGAACTTTACCATCACGTACTTCTAAGATAACGCGACCAGTATCAGGTAAACCTACACCGATACCACTATTTTTCAAGCATACTGCAAGGCCTGTACGATCAGATGCATAATACGCATCTTTTACGGCTTCCAAACATTCTGCTAATGCAGTTTCTTCGGAACAAATTTGACCATTCGGTAAGGAATCACTAGGGCGAACAACGTTTTTATAACGGAATTCCCAAGGATCCATGCCTACCAATGCAGCTAATTCATCAATGTTTTGTTCTTGACCAAAGATAGTTTGTGTTACACCGAACCCGCGGAATGCACCACCAGGAACTGTATTTGTGTAAACGCAAACACCATCAAAGGCAAAGTTATCAAATTTGTAAGGACCACAAGAGTGTGTACCTGCACGTTGAAGTACAGGACCACCTAAGGATGCATATGCACCACAGTTAGATACGATGTTCACCTTACTTGCTACCAAGTTACCTTCTGCGTCACAAGCAGTAGTAATATCCATTTCCATCGCATGTCGTTTAGGATGAATATTAAGACTTTCTTGACGGGAGAAGAGAACCTTAGTTGGTTTGCCTGTGAGCCAAGCTACAAGAGATGCATGATGCTGTACGCTCATGTCCTCTTTACCACCAAAGCCACCACCTACAAGCATACTATGAACCTTTACAGATTCCTCAGGAATGCCAAGCATACGAGATACTTCATGACGATCATCGTAAACATTTTGGCTACCGGAATGTAAATGAATTACATCGCCTTCACGATATGCTACAGCACATTCAGGTTCCATGAATGCATGATCTGTTTGAGGTGTGGAATAGTGATTTGTTACAACAAATGCGGCCTCAGCAATAGCCTTATCTACATCACCACGAGATAATGTTTGGCGAGTCAATACATTTCCATTTGGATGTAATTGAGGTGCATCCGGTTTCAATGCTTCTAATGGGTCTACTACAGGCTCTAACTCTGTATAATCAACTTCAACGAGAGCAAGAACTTCGTCCAAATATTTCTTTTCTGTAGTTGCTACTAATGCAATTGCATCGCCAACATAGCGAGTATTATCACCTTCTGCGATGAGTACATCCCAGTCTGGCACTAAGTGACCAGTCTTATTGAATGGTACATCTTTAGCAGTCAAAGCCGTTACACACTTAGGATGTGCAAGTGCTTTAGACACATCAACGCGATCGACTCTAGCACGAGGGTATTTAGAACGCAACGCTTTTGCGTAAATCATGCCATCCATATGGATATCGTCAGCATATTTTCCAGTACCAAGTGCTTTTTCCTCCGCATCAACGCGGTGTAAACGAGCACCTACATTACCATTTGTATCCTTTTCAGGAACTGGTAAGTTCTCACGGAACATTTTTGCTGCCAGCATAATGCCTTCTTCGATTTTCACATAACCAGTACAACGACAGATATTACCTAAAATAGCTTTTTTAACATCGTCAGGTGTAGGGTCATTATTTTCATCAATCAAAACTTTTGCACTAATAATCATACCTGGGATACAGAAACCACACTGCACCGCTCCGCATTCACCAAAAGCATAGGTGTATACCGCTTTTTCCCGTTCAGATAGGCCCTCAATTGTTACGACTGATTTACCATCTAATTGGGATAATTTAGTTACACAAGCCTTTGCTTTTTTTCCGTCTATAATTACTGTACACGTACCACAAGCACCAGCACTACAACCTTCTTTAGTGCCCGTCAATTTCAAATCAGCTCTCAAGAAATCAATTAAACGTTGATCCTCTTGAACCTCATGTTGGGTGCCATTCACTTGAAAGCGGTACATATATAGCCCTCCTCTCATTAAGGAATACATTCACCAAGATATGATTCTAATAAGGATCCATCTTGTACCACATGGTGACCTCTAAGGATTACATCTCGAACTTTACCTGTTACGGATATGCCCTCATAAGGTATATAGTCAGCCTTTGTATGGGCGGACTCTTTTGAAAGCACATGCTCAATGCGCTTATCAACAATTGTAATATCCCCATCGCTGCCAACGGCTAACGTGCCCTTCTTCGGATACATACCGTAAAGCTTGGCAGGGTTTTCACTAACTAATTTCATAAAATCTACAGCACTCATATTGCATTGATTTACCAACACATCATAAGCGATGATGCCCCGTTCCTCTGCGCCTGGAATACCTCCAGGAATACGGGTAAAATCATGTCGACTCTTTAATTTTTGATCATTAAAGGTAAAGCTACAATGATCAGAACCAATCGTTTGGAATAGACCATTTACTAATGCATCCTTTAATGCCATTTGATCTTGTATCGTTCTCAGCGGTGGACTCATCACATATTTAACACCTTCAAAATCAGGCAACGTATATCGTGATTCATCAAGTACCAAATATTGTGGGCAAGTTTCACAAGTCACTTTATGTCCTAAGTTTCGTTCCCGAACAACCTCTTCTAAGCCCTCTTTAGAACTTACATGAACAATATGTACAGGATAGTCTAATGCAGCACCGATTGTACTAAAGCGCTTAATCGCTTCCGATTCAATCATGGCAGGTCTTGTGAGTGGATGATTGCTTACATCTAATTCACCGCGCTTACGCTTATCAGCTACGAGTGCATCGATGAGATCCCCAGTTTCACAGTGAGCTCCTACAAGTGCGCCTGTTGGTTTTATAGCTTCAATAGCGTCATAAATCTCACGGTCCGTTAAACGGAAGCCATAAGCTAAATATACCTTAAAGGATGATACACCAGCTTCAACCACTTTTGGGATTTCACTGGCCACAGTATCATTCATTTCTACAAGCTCCATATGGAATTTGTAGTCACAGGAGCAATGCCCTGCGGCACGCTCCTTGTGAACTTCTAAGCCTTTACAAAGGGAGCCTTCCTCAGGAGAAGCAAAATTGATAATTGAAGTAGTCCCGCCAAGGATAGCAGCCTTTGTGCCACTATCAAAATCATCCGCAGTAGACGCTAAGGCATTTGTCATCTGAAAGTGTGTATGAGGATCTATAAATCCAGGGAATACATAGCAACCTTTTGCATTAATAACTTCAGCACCTTCTGGAACAGAAAGGTGTTCATCAATGGCGACAATTTTGTCGCCATCGATAAGTAAATCTCCGGTAAGGATTCGATCAGTTAAGACCAAGTCCCCTTGTTGTATGATAATCATGATACATAGTACACATGCTCTTTACAGAAGGCATGTACGACTCCTTTCAATTCTTCAGGTAATGCATCGATGTCACATACGGCTTCTTCCCCTTTGAAGCGATAACCACAGCTAGTGCCTGTGATGTAGAATCCATCATTTGTACTATCTGCTAAAGCTTCGGCATTGTGGAAGAATGTAATGCGATCCTTGTATGGTTGACAAGGTTCTACGCAATGACATGCACAGTTACCACATTCATTACAGCTTTGATCAATATGGATAATCAATTTAGCATCATTTACAGTAACGACTTCATTACATCTATTAGGACATACGCGAACACAAGAGCCACATGTTACACGGCAGTGATAATCAGAACTACGTGTACCTGGGAAGGATGGCATTGCTTCACGTTTTTTCTTCATTGCGTCGCTCTTCTTGAAGATTTTATTTTCACTAATATCTTTAGCAAGTTTAGCGATTAGATCTTTATGTACTTTCAAAGCAGCGTTGTAATCAGTAGATTCTACTTCATCGGCTAAACCTTTAAATGTATTGTAGCCTTCACCTTGAAGAAGAATTGTACATACTGTTACAGGCCAGATACCACAATCAAAGATAGCTTTGATATTTTGTTTTACAGCGCCACCGCTGTAAGACATTGGTAAGCGTTCGCCGAATTGAGCACTTAAGAGCTCAGCTACCCCAATTGTTACAGGTAACAAGGATTTACCAGACATGTACATTTGCTCACCTGGCAATTCATTGTTGTGAATTTGTACAGGGAATGTATTTGTCAATTTAACGCCAAAGATCTTGTTGTGTTTTTCACCAAGAGCGATAAGACGTTCTAACATTGGAACAGCTTTATCAAATTGAAGGTCAACTTCGAATTGGTGATTTTCAAAGTCAATATATTCAAAGCCTGCATTATCTAATAACTCTCTAATGCGTTTTGGACCTAACAATGTAGGATTGCATTTCAAGTATAAATGAAGGCCTTTTTCACTGATAAGGTAAGAACAAATCGATTCGATTTCTTCTGCTGGGCAACCGTGCATTGTGGACAATGTAATTGCTTGGCAAAGTTCATCACTAATTGAGTTGATATAATCAGCATCGATATGTTCAAATTCATCTACATGGTCAAGGCACCATTGTTTACAAGTATCCCACATAGGAGATTGAGATGCACTGCGCATTGTGTTGATAAATTTATCAACCATTGGGCTCTTAATACCAGCCAAGTTGTAACCAACACTCATGATGAATAGGAAACCATCTGGATCGCCTAATCCTAATTCTTTAGAGATTAATTTTAAAGCGAACCATGCTTTGATATATTCATCAGCAGCTTCATCACAGCTATATTCAGAAGACCATTCTACGTTGTATGTTTCGTCTACAGAGTAGATACAAGGTCTAGGAATACCTAGTTCTTCGCCGTACATAATTTGTACAGTTTTTAATTCGATGCAACGAGCACCTGCTACATAAGATGCCACAATGTTTTGTGCCAACTGTGTATTAGGACCTGCTGCTGGGCCTACAGGATTTTCAATAGATTTACCAAACATTGGTAAACGTTGTTTATGATTGATACGATGAATTTTATTTACATTGTAAATACGATTATACATCTTGTACTCAGTCATAATGTGGTTCATCAATTTTCCGAAACTTACCGGATACATAATGTCACTCATAATGTCACACTCCTTTAAAGCGCTTGCGTTATGGGTTTAGTCGTTTCCATAAACCTTTAGATGTTGCTAAAACTTCGTTCATTACTTCAGCTTTGTCGATGCCTTGTAATTTACGGTCAATCATACGTGGTACACCATCACTAATAGTTGTTACCACATACATACCATTAGCACCGAATAATAAGTGACCATTGATGTTATTTTCATCAAGTGGTGTTGGTGCTGCGTAATCAAGAACGATTACGTCAGCTGCAGCACCTTTTTTAAGGATGCCTACTGTAGTATCAAAGAATTCATTCGCCATTTTACGGTTGTTTTCAAATAGCATATGAGGAACTTCTCCCCAGCCTACATATGGTTTATGTTGCTCATGTTTTACAAGACAATTTGCAACTTTGTAGGATTCGAGCATGTCATTTGTATAGCCATCTGTACCAAGGCCAACTGTGATACCTGCACCTAAAAGCTTCAAGATATCTGTTGTGCCTACTGCATTACCCATGTTACTTTCAGGGTTATGAACAACCTTAGCTTGAGATTCTTTTAATAATTCCACATCTTGATCAGTTACGTGTACGCAGTGACCAGCTATACTCTTAGGTCCTAAAATACCAGCTTCTACAAGTCGTCTTACAGGTGTCATGCCATATTTTTCTTTACTATCTGCCACATCTTCTGGGCCTTCAGCAACATGAACGTGATATCCTAACTTGTCTTCATTTTGTGCTTTCACATAATCTAATGTTTCAGGACTTAATGTAAAGGATGCATGTAAGCCCATCATAGCAGCGAGTCTAGATGGATCTTTTTTAGCCTCTTTACCAAAACGTACATTTTCTGCAACAGCGGCTTTCATCTGATCAACACCGTTACGGTCAGACACTTCGTAGCACAAACAAGAGCGAACACCAAACTGTTTTGCTACATCTGCAATAATAGATAGGCTATTAACTGTTTCGCCATAACTTGCATGGTGGTCAAAAATAGTAGTTACACCATTTTCGATACAACCTAAATATGTAAGTAATGCGCTTGCCTTCACATCTGGAGCTGTCAGCTTATTATCTAAATAGAACCATAGGCCTTCTAAAATTTCACCAAAGTTTGTTGGTGCTGGACCTGGTAAGGATAAGCCTCGTGCAAGAGCGGAATAAATATGATGATGTGCATTAATAAAGCCTGGCATAATCAAACCGCCATGAGCATCAATAACTTCAGCCTCTTTATATGTTTTGCATAATTCATCATATGCGCCAATATCAATAATCTGAGTTCCGTCAATAACAACAGCGCCATCATAAATGATAGGTCTATCAGTATCGCGAGTAATTACAGTACCTTTTCCTAATATAATCATAGGGCACCTCCCCAACGAATCGTTGGATGCATACTTATAAATCTATATATTATTATAATACTATACGCGTACCTGTTTTTCCTGCTATACCATCCTTAGATTTTTCTAATAATGTGATAATGGAAACACGGCCTTTTTTAGATTCTGCAAATGCAATGGCAGCTTCTACTTTTGGTTTCATAGAACCTTCTGCGAATTCACCTGCTGCTGCATATTCTTTAGCTTCTGCAACTGTGATTTCATCAAGCCACTTTTCATTTTCTTTACCAAAATTAATGGCTACTTTTTCAACCGCTGTTAAGATAACAAGTACATCAGCATCAATTTCTTGTGCTAACAAGCTACTAGTCCAGTCTTTATCAATAACGGCTGCTGCACCATGAAGTTCATTACCTTCTCTAGTTACAGGGATACCGCCACCGCCACAAGCAACGATTAATTGTTTACCTACTAAGCCTTTAATCGCTTCGATTTCGATAATTTCTTTAGGTGCTGGGGATGCTACTACACGGCGATAACCGCGGCCAGCATCTTCTTTTACAACATAATCGTAATTTTTTTCTGCATATTCAGCTTCTTCTTTAGTCATAAAGTGACCAATTGGTTTTGTAGGATTTTTAAAACCAGGGTCATTTTGATCAACTAATACTTGCGTAACCATTGTCATGGTTGGCAAATGTTCAATACCACGATTTAACAATTCTTCGTGAAGCGCATTTTGTAAGTCATATCCAATATATGCTTGGCTCATAGCCACACATACAGACAATGGTGTATTTGGTTGACCTTTTACTTCACGTGTCAATGCAGCCATCGCATTGTTGATCATACCGATTTGAGGACCATTGCCATGCGTTACTACTACATCACAATTAGCTTCTACTAAATCAATAATTGTTTTAGCTGTACTTTTTACGGCAATTTTTTGTTCTGGAAGGGAATTACCTAATGCATTCCCGCCTAATGCTACTACAACTCTTTTTTTCATGTTATGCCTCATAACAAACTATTTAGAATAAAAAGGAGCCATCATCACGGATGGCCCCTAAACTTTACTTTACGGTTGAACTCGGTCAGTTCCCTTCCGCTCTAATTCTTTTAAGGTTTCTACAGGATTCTTAAATTTGCTTAAGAAGATCATAGCTGCAATAACATATGGTTTGTAGCTTGCTTCTTTATAAAGAGGTATACGATAGCGATCGAATACTGTTGCGTCTACTTCGCCTTCTTCACAACTTACACCTGTAATATCTGCTGGTAAGCAATGTAAGTAAAGAGCTTTACCGTCTTTAGTGAGACTCATCATCTCTTCAGTACATGCCCAATCTTTATGTTTACCATTTTCTTCAAGAAGAACTTTTTCTAATGCTTTAATGCCTTCATGGTCGTTTTCGCCATATAGTTTCGTACGTTTTTCCATCGCACCAAATGGAGCCCAGCTCTTAGGATATACGATATCTGCATCTTTGAAAGCGTCCTTCATGTCGTTAGTTCTACGGAAGGAACCGCCGCTTTCTTCAGCTTGTTTCTTAGCAATTTCTTCAACTTCCGGCATTACTTCGTAGCCTTCTGGATGTGCTAATACAACTTCCATACCTAGACGAGTGAATAAACCAATAGCACCTTGAGGTACGGATAAAGGTTTACCATAAGATGGAGAGTACGCCCAAGTCATAGCAATTTTTTTACCTTTAAGGTTTTCTACACCACCAAATTCTTTGATAATATGAGCTGCATCAGCCATGATTTGTGTTGGATGATCGATATCGCATTGTAAGTTTACAAGTGTAGGACGTTGTTCTAATACGCCATCTTCGTGACCTTCTTTTACTGCATCGGATACTTGATGCATGTAAGCATTACCTTTACCGATGTACATATCATCGCGGATACCGATAACGTCAGCCATGAAGGAAATCATGTTAGCTGTTTCACGAACTGTTTCACCGTGAGCGATTTGGGATTTACCTTCATCCAAGTCTTGAACTTCTAAACCTAAAAGGTTACAAGCGGAAGCAAAGGAGAAGCGAGTTCTTGTGGAGTTATCACGGAATAAGGAAATGCCTAGGCCGCTGTCGAATACTTTAGTGGAAATATTGCGTTCTCTAAGAGCACGTAACGCATCAGCTACTGCCCAAACACCTTTTAATTCATCTTCAGATTTTTCCCATGTAAGGAAGAAATCTTCGCCGTACATTTTGCTAACGTCTAAGCCTTTTAAAGTTTCAATACTTTTATTGAAGTCTGTCATCTGTAAGTCCTCTCTTTCAATTCCCTAAAGGGCTACTTAGAATCTAACTTTATTCGGTACCTCATCATATGGTGAGGTACCGTATTAAATTTGTAGTTATGAACTATGTTCTAATGATGTCCATTTTAAATAGATCTAATTCAATGTATATGATATTAGTCTTTGCAGTATACGGATGGTAATAATGCATATACAGCTGCACATGTTACAAGGTCTTGTTTCCATGTGATTTCGTTAGGAGCATGTGCTTGTGCTTCTGCGCCAGGACCGAAGCCGATGCAAGGGATACCATTACGACCCATGATGGATACGCCATTAGTGGAGAATGTCCATTTATCAGTCAATGGGCGAGCTTTACGCATTTCAACTGTGTCTTCAGCGCCGATACGTTCGTTACCATACAAGCTAGTGTATGCTTCTTCCAAAGCTTCTGTTACTTTGTGATCTTTAGGAATTACCCAAGTTGGGAAGTAGCATTCGATTGGATATGTTAAACCAGTCCAGGATGGACGAGCATATTCGTACATGGATACTTTTGCACCATATTCTTTAACATGTGGTAAAGCTTCGATTTCAGCCAAGCAGGATTGCCATGTTTCACCAGCTGTCATACGACGGTCTAAGGAAACGGAGCAAGAGTCAGCTACTGCACAACGGCTTGGGGAAGTGTAGAAGATTTGGGAAGTAGTTACAGTACCGCGACCTAAGAAGCGAGCTTCTTCGTAGTGGTCAGGATTGAATTTAGGGTCAAGCATTTTAACAAGACCTTTAATTTTTGTGCTTTCATCAGCAGAGTTAGCATTCAATTCACGGATATCTTGAAGGATGTCAGCCATCTTGTAGATTGCGTTGTCACCGCGTTCAGGAGCGGAACCATGGCAAGATACGCCTTGTACGTCTACGCGGATTTCCATACGGCCACGTTGACCACGGTAGATACCACCGTCAGTTGGTTCAGTGGATACTACGAATTCAGGACGAATATTACGTTCTTTAATCATGTATTCCCAGCAAAGGCCATCGCAGTCTTCTTCTTGAACTGTACCTACAACAAGTACGCGATATTTATCACTTAAAAGACCTAAGTCTTTCATGATTTTAGCACCGTATACAGCGGATACGATACCACCTAATTGGTCGGATACACCACGACCACCGATTTTAGTTTCATCTTCGAAACCTTCATAAGGATCGAAGTTCCAGTTATCGCGATTACCAATACCTACAGTATCGATATGAGCGTCGAAGGCAATTAGGGTTTTACCAGTACCCATGTAACCAAGAATGTTACCCATTGGGTCTACTTCAACTTCGTCAAAGCCAAGATCTTTCATTTCTTTTTCAATGCGTTGAACGTGTTCTTTTTCTTCTGCACTTTCACCAGGGAATGCTACGATTTCACGTAAGAACTTGGTCATCGCTGGTCCATAAGTTGCTGCTGCTTGTTTAATTGCTTGTAAATCCATAATTAATGCCTCCTAACGATCTTCACCGTACCACATAATGTTTTTATATCTTTCAGGGTCTGTATCACCTTCAGTGGAGAAGCAGAGCACCTTTGAAGACGCATCTAATTCTAATTCCTTGCGTAAGTCTTCATATTCTGGCATTGTCATAATTGCCGTTACAAGACCTAATGGAACTGCACCAGATTCACCGGTCGTAATTGGTGTGTCACCTTTAATTGGTGCCCCACCAACGCGCATTCCAAGTCTTGCTACCCAATCAGGAGCAGATACGAATACATCCGCATGGTTTCTTAAAATATCCCAAGAAACTGTATTTGGTTCGCCACAAGCTAAACCTGCCATGATTGTATCTAAATCACCCTCAACGATACGAGGATTACCATCATCAGCTACAGCCCCTTTGTATAAGCAAGCTGCTGCTTGAGCTTCTACAACTACTAATTTAGGCTTCTTAGCTGCATTGCTATATAAATTAGTAAAGTAGCCTACTACAGAACCTGCTAAAGAACCTACACCAGCTTGTACCACTACATGAGTTGGTACCTTGCAGTTTGCAGCTTCTAACTGTTCTGCTGTTTCCATAGCCATTGTGCCATAGCCTTGCATGATCCAGTTTGGAATTTC
>NZ_CAJLUB010000028.1 GCF_905209685.1 uncultured Veillonella sp.
TATGCAATACTGGCAGCATCCATATCATCAATTGTGATGGATACGACGGCTGTTCTATCTTGGATATCTTGTTTGCCGATGATGTTAACTCCAGTTATTGAGTGTAAACCTTCGAGAAAGGCTTTTGTCAAAGCTAGTTCGTGGTTGTGGATATTCTCCATGCCGATCGATTCGATGTAGGAAACTCCTTCATTGAGGCCGATAATGCCAGGTAGATTTAACGTGCCTGCTTCAAAGGCGTCGGGCATGTTAGTAGGCATCGTTTCTAAATGTGAAAAGCTGCCTGTACCGCCGGCGATAAGAGGTGTTAAGATTTGAGCCATTTCTTTGGTTAAAATAATGCCACCAATACCTTGTGGTCCCAATAAGCCTTTATGACCCGTAAAGCAAAGTGCATCTATATGATATGCTTTCACATCAATAGGGATAACACCAGCTGTTTGGGCTGCGTCTACAATGAAATGTAGATTATGAGCCTTGCAGATAGCACCTATTGATTCAATAGGCTGTATGGTACCACATACATTAGATGCGTGGTTGGTAATAATAGCCACTGTATTTGGACGGATAAGAGACTTAATGGCATCTTTTTCAATAGAGCCTGTAACATCACAAGGAATAATATCAAAGGTAATGCCCTTATCCAGTAGTTGGGTAAGAGGTCTCATAACTGCATTGTGCTCTATAGAGCTAACGAGTACATGATCACCTGCTTTCAATAGGCCCTTGATGACCATATTTAAGCTCATCGTCACATTTTGCGTAAAGATGACATGCGATGGATCATGGCCGTTGAATAAGGTATTTAGTCGTTGTCTTGTTGTATAGATAATATCCTCTACATCGTAGGCGAGAGCATAGGAGCCACGGTTAATATTAATACCGTAGTTCGTTATATAGTTTGCCATGGCATTAGCCACATTAGGTGCTTTAGGGAACGTGGTACTTGCATTATCTAAATAGATATAGTCCATAGGTAATCTCCATGAATAACAAGGTGTATTTATGGTTATTATATCATGAGTCGTATGCTTGATAGGGTGGGAGTATATACTCATATATTTGTGGTGTAGTTTGTTTGAAAGGAGTTTATTATGAGTGGGTCTCATGAAAAACGAAATTTAATTATTGCAGGCCTTATTATTGGCGCTATTGCAGGCTTCCTCGTACTAGCTGGCAATCCGGGCAATATGGGCTTCTGTATTGCTTGCTTTGTTCGCGATACTGTCGGTGGTCTAGGCCTACATCGTGCCGCACCAGTACAGTACATTCGCCCAGAAATTATCGGTCTTATTTTAGGGGCTTATGTATTGTCTATGATTCGTGGTGAACACCAAAGCAAAGGTGGTTCTTCTCCAATTATTCGATTTATTCTCGGCTTCTTTGTTATGATTGGTGCTTTGATGTTCCTCGGCTGTCCGATTCGTATGATTTTAAGACTTGGCGGCGGTGACTTAAATGCGTTGTTCGGCATTGCTGGTTTTGCTGGTGGTATCGGCTTTGGTACTATATTCTTGAAAAAAGGTTATTCTTTACAGCGTACCTATGCATTGAGCAAGTTAGAGTCCGCTATGATGCCTGCTATCCAAGTTGGTTTGCTAGTTTTAGTAGTAGCGGCTCCAGCATTTATCTTCTTTAGTCAAAAAGGTCCTGGTGCTATGCATGCACCTTGGTTAATTTCATTGGCGGCAGGCCTCGTGGTAGGTGGCTTATCTCAAGTTAGCCGTCTTTGTACCGTTGGTGGTTTCCGCGATTTATTCTTGTTCAAAAAATCTATCCTTATCTTTGGCTATTTAGCTGTTCTCATTGGTGTATTTGTTGTAAATATTAGCTTTGGTAATTTCCATCTTGGCTTTGAAAACCAACCGATTGCACATACAGATGGCTTGTGGAACTTCCTAGGTATGGCACTTGCAGGTTTCTGTAGTGTATTGCTTGGTGGCTGCCCATTGCGTCAATTGATCATGACTGGCGAAGGTAACTCTGATTCTGCTGTAACGGTGCTCGGTCTTGCAGCAGGTGCTGCATTCGCTCATAATTTTGGCTTAGCTGCCTCTGGTGCAGGCCCTACATTAAATGGTGAAATTGCTGTAGGTGTTGGTTTTGTAGTGGCACTTATTATTGCTGTAGTTAATACAAAACGTGCCAATGCTTGAGTTAGAAATGAGTGACTATGAAATATATTGCTACGTTTTACTCTCACTTTGGAGCCATTCGTTTTAAACGAGAGGCTCCTGAAGGGGTAACAAATATAGAACTTCGTCCGGTGCCACGCGATTTGAGTTCCTCCTGTGGTACGAGTGCATCCTTTGATGCCGGTGAAAGCTTTACGTTTATAGATGATCCTACAGAGGAGATTGAACAAATCGTTGCTGTTACTGATGATGGGTATAAAACTATATTTGAAAGTCCCAATAAATAAACCTTAGAGCCTTTTAGCGTTGCTAATCTTAGTGGTTCTATAATCATTATGTAATGTAAAAGAGGAGCTATCCGTTGGATAGCTCCTCTTTGTTATACAGCTTTATATTTTTTAGGTGCTTCACCATTTTCGGCGGCTTCTTTATCAGCGCGCCATTTGCGTTCAAAGTATTTATGATACTCCACAGGAACGTCATCAGGTGTTAAGCTTTCATAAAAGCTAGTAGTTCCATTAGCCTTAGCTTGTTCGTAAAACCATGTTTTAAATTCTAGCATGGACAAGCGTGCTTGTAGATGTTCGATTTCTAGTAATACGCGATCTCGTTGATTTCTAATAATAGATAATCTTTCATTAATGCGACTATCACCTTCGACGCAGTAGTCGATAAAATGCTTTATTTCTTTAATGGGCATGCCTGTGTGCTTCATGCATTCAATCAATTCTAACCAATCCATATCTTCGTCATGGAAGACACGGATGCCTCCGCTAGAACGTTCGACAAATGGCAATAGGCCTTCTTTGTCGTAATAGCGTAAAGTAGAAGGTGCCACATTTAATTTTTTTGCGATTTCGCCAACAGTATATGTCATAGGACCTCCTTTTGGGTTCATATTAAATTTGTAAATGGATTTAGTTTCAGGAGTAATATATTTAGTATATAATCTATGTATATGATTAGAGGGTAGATTTAAATTTTATGTTTTTGCTTGACTTAAACTTAAGTTTAAGTTCTATATTTGTTACATGCTGGACATACAGTATAGCACGGTTAGTAACACAAAACAAATAGGAAGGAAACTTATGAATTTAATTGATATGAAATCTCCAGCCGATTTAAAAGGCTTATCCCTTGCTGAATTAACAGATCTAACTGCACAAGCTCGTCAAGCCCTCATGACAAAGGTATCTGAACAGGGCGGTCATGTTGGCCCTCCTATGGGTGCAGCTGAAATGATTATGGCTTTGCACTATGTATTTAACTCACCTGTAGATAAGATTGTATATGATGTGTCTCATCAGTCTTATGTGCACAAGATGGTTACAGGTCGTGCCTTAGCATTTTTAGATCATAATCATTACGATGATGTAACAGGCTATACAGATCCTACTGAAAGTGAGCACGATTTCTTCAACATTGGTCATACCTCCACATCTATTTCTTTAGCGTCTGGTTTAGCAACAGCTCGTAATTTAAAAGGGGACTCTGAAAATATTATCGCTATTATTGGCGATGGTTCTTTGTCTGGTGGTGAAGCCTTTGAAGGCCTTGATTATGCAGCCACGTTAGATAGCAATATGATTATTATTGTCAATGATAATGACCAATCCATTGCAGAAAATCATGGTGGTTTATACCGTGGTCTTCGAGAATTACGTGAAACTAATGGTAAAAGCTCCAACAATATTTTCAAGTCTTTAGGTTTAGATTATCGTTTTGTAGCAGATGGCAATGATTTAGAAACATTAATTGATGTGTTTAAGGATGTGAAAGACATTGATCATCCAATTGTGTTACATATTGTTACTCAAAAAGGTAAGGGCTATGCCATTGCAGAGCAAAATAAAGAAAAGTTCCACTGGACTATGCCATTTGACTTAGAAACAGGTAAGCTAAAAACGAAAGATAATGGGCCAACGTATGTTGGTACGATTGCGAACTACTTGATGGAGCAAATCAAAGTAGATCCAACAGTGGTAGCTATTATTGCAGGTACACCAGGTGGACTTGGATTTAATTCCGAACGGCGCAAAGAGGCTGGCAAACAATATATTGACGTAGGCATTGCAGAAGAGCATGCTATCGCTATGAGTTCGGGTATTGCTAAAAATGGCGGTAAACCAGTATTTAATGTGTATAGTACATTTTTACAACGTACCTATGACCAATTAGTACAAGATCTTTGCGTCAATAATAATAGTGCCGTTATTATGAATCACCAGGCCTCTGTATATGGCATGAACGATGTCACTCATTTGGGATTCTTTGATATACCTATGCTTACAAGTATTCCTAATTTAGTATACTTAGCACCTACCAATAATGAAGAGTTGTTGGCTATGACAGAGTATGCCGTGCATCAACATGAGCATCCGGTAGCAATTCGTGTTCCTGTTGGTGAGTTTACTAGCACAGGTGTTGCAGATACAACGGATTATAGCCTCTTAAATAAATCTGAAGTGACTCGTCGTGGCGAAGGTATTGCTTTATTAGGCTTAGGTAATTTCTATCATCTCGCTAATCAAGTAGCTGATGAATTGGCTAAAGTAGGCATTAATGCAACTGTAGTAAATCCTAAATTTGCTTCTGGTCTTGATGAAGAATTATTAGAAGAGTTGAAAGTAAATCATACTGTAGTATTTACTTTAGAAGATGGTGTAGTTGAAGGCGGTTGGGGGCAACGTATCGCTAGTTTCTATGGTCCATCTGATGTGCGCGTTAAAAACTATGGTATTGCTAAAGAATTCCACGATCGTTATGATGCAACAGAATTATTACGAGAAAATGGCGTTTCTTTAGATCAGATTGTGGCGGATGCTAAACAAATTTTATCCGTTTAGTTTGATAAAATATTAAATAAATAATTTTATCTACAAATGCAGTAGAAATATGGTTTTGCCCTGTTTCTACTGCATTACTTTTTGTTTTATATTTTATAAAAATATAAAATTTGTTAAAAGATTATAGATTTTTTTCGAATAGGACTATAAAAATTAGATGAAGTATTATATAATATTATCTACAGTATGTATTACAGTAGAACAAGTTTGTTGTTAATGTACAAAAATATCACAGTATTATATAAGTAAGTATTAATGAAAAGGGAGATTGTAAGACGTTGAAAAAAGTATTAACCTTAACATTAGCCGTGGCCATCGTCGCCGGTGGCTATATGTCTGAGGCTAATGGGGCGGGAGAACAGCCTTCTAAGCAGGCACCGTCTATATCTGAGATAAACATATATACGCCTAAAGAACTCAATGCACGTCAAAAAGACTTGGTTGATATTGGTCGCTATACAGCATCCGGTGATCAAGGTGCATTGAAAAGTACAATCGCCTCTGCTATTGAGCGAGGTACGTTGACACCGCAAGAGGTGAGTATTGCGATTCGTCAACTTTACTCTGCTGCTGGTTTAAAGCAAATGAATGCAGCATTAGCTACATTTGATCAATTACGTGAGGAGCGTCCTGAGTTTGGCGCTGATTACGAAAAAATGGTTCCAAAGCAAACTGGACTTAGTGCTTTATTGGGGAATGGCACTAATGGGGCTGCTTTGGCTAAGGCTAAAAATGAGGATACAAAAGAAGCGGTTCAATACAATACGTTCCGTATGAAGAAACCAAAACCGCAAAATCGTAATCGCTCTCGCCTTGGTAAGTTGGACCGTGAATTGGTCGCTGCCGCAGCTTTAGGTACGCGTGTAGGTAAAAATAATCTATTCGCTGCATCTGAAAAGAGTTTATCTGAGCTAGGCCTCAGCAAATATCAAATTGAAAATCTTGAATCTTTGATTTTCTAAGAATATAAAGACCTACTTCCAAAGAAGTAGGTCTTTTTTGTATGGTCGATAAGGGAAATGTAATTGACGTTTAACTCCCCCTTTTCTATAATTAATAAGATAGGTATATGACCTGTAATAATAGATATAATTAATGATTAATATAGATGTAAGGAGAAAGTATGCGCCTTCGTAGAAAACCGTGGATTGATGAAGCTATCCACGAATATGACTCTCATATCATTTTGTCTGGTCAAGAACAGTACAAGGGCAAATGGCGTGAGTTATTTGCCCATCCTGAGCGTCCATTATATATGGAACTAGGAACAGGGAAGGGACGTTTTATTGCAGGCATGTCTGAAGCGTATCCAGATGCTAACTTTGTAGGTTTTGAAGTGCAAATTGGCGTAATTTATTATGCGGCTCAAAAGATTTTTGAAGCAGAGCGTGATAATGCTAAGGTATCTCTCTTTGATATCGCTGGCATTGAAGAGGTTGTAGCGCCTGGAGAAGTAGATCGTTTCTATATCAACTTCTGTGATCCATGGCCTAAGGCAAAACATGCTAAGCGTCGCCTCACATACCATACATTCCTCGATCGTTATGCCCGCCTTTTAAAAGATGGTGGCGAGGTTCACTTTAAAACTGATAATGAAGGTTTATTTATGTTCTCTCTTGAAGAATTCAAAGAATGTGGATGGGAACTTAAGAATGTAACCTATGACTTACATAGTACAGATCTTCCAAATGTAAAAACTGAGTATGAAGAGAAGTTCAGTGCTAAAGGGCAACCTATTTTCCGCTTAGAAGCAATTAAGCCAAAAGTACAAAAGGAGGCTTAAGATGGAAACACCGAATAAGGGGGATAGTCGGTGGGGCTCACTCTTTAAAAATGATTTACAAGGTATGCTCTTACCTATAGTACTCATTACGATTATAGGTAGTGTGAATATCTTCAGTGCCACCTATATTAGCTCTATTTACGAAAATACAGGGCTCTTAGGCTACTTTACAAAACATATGGGGTTCCTATTGTTTTCAATGGCAATAGGTGTAGTGTTATATCGGTATGATTATAGACAACTACAAAAGCCACATATGTTGCAACGCATCATGATTGTAACACTCATAGGTATGGTGTTAGTCCTAGTGGCTGGCTCTGTCATCAATGGTGCTCGCCGGTGGATTGTTATCGGTCCCGTATCAATACAGCCTTCGGAATTTGCCAAGTTAGCGGCCATAATATGGACATCGGCTAAGTTGAGTACTATGAGAAAATGGGGAAAAGCGAGATATAATAATCCATTAACGAATTTACAAGGTTATGTGGGAGAACGGGTAGGTTATATGTTGCCAATGTTAGTTTGGCCTATCATCTTTGCAGTTCTAACCATCTTGCAACCAGATATGGGGACTACTGTACTAATCTTTGGGTTCTCATTCATACTAATTTACTTAGCAGGCTTTGATGGGCGATTCTTTGGTGGTGCCTTTGCCGTAGCTGGTGTGATAGGCTTCATTGCAGCTCGTATGTCGCCATATCGTTGGGAACGGATTCAGTCCTGGTTCGATCCTTGGCCTCATGCTCAAGATATGGGCTATCAAACTGTACAAGGTCTTTTGGCCGTAGGTTCTGGTGGTATTCTTGGGGAAGGCTTTATGCAAGGTACATCTAAGTACTTTTACTTGCCAGAGGCTCATACAGATTTTGCATTTGCTGTATGGGCTCAAGAAATGGGCTTTGTCGGTGCTGTCTTTGTCGTTCTCTTGGTAGCAGCCTTTACATACTTTGGTTTCCGCATTGCTAATAAATCTCGTGATGAATTTGGCAGATGGTTAGCTATGGGTATAACCTTGCTCATCAGTGGACAAGCATTATTTAATATTGCCATGGTTTGCGGTATTATGCCGGTAACAGGTGTGCCTTTGCCATTTATTAGTTATGGTGGTTCTTCATTGTTAATGAACTTTATGGCCATAGGCTTGTTAGCTAGTGTTGGTCGCCGTAATGTAGAAGGTGTAAAACAAGTTGGTACGGCTGAGGATTTACCATCCTTGCGTGAAGAGACACAAAGTCGCTTCAAACCTAAGGCGACTCAAGAAACAGACAAGACTGAAATGCCTGGTCCGTTTAGACCTAGAGAGCCTAGAAGGCCAACGCGTAGACGTCCGAGACCTAAAAATTGATGTGTAATTCTTATGTTTCATAAGAGTAACATATATGTGTGAATTCCAATGCTATATCTCACCGGGTATGGCGTTGGAACCTAGTGTTCTTATTGTGGTGAGAGGAAAAAATGAAGGATTATATTGATATTCAAGAGCGCCCATCTTGGGGGCGTATGTTGCCACTTAGTTTCCAACATTTATTTGCTATGTTTGGCTCTACTGTATTAGTACCATATTTATTAAAAGTAGATCCTGCAACAGCTTTATTTATGAATGGTATTGGCACATTGTTATACCTATTCGTATGTAAAGGTAAAATCCCTGCATACCTCGGTTCTAGCTTTGCTTTCATTGCTCCTGTAGCTGGTGTGTTATCGGCAGGCCTCGGTTATGAGGCAGCTAAAGGTGCCTTCGTTGTATTTGGTTTATCCTTTGTGATTTTATCTGTTCTAGTTCGCTATATTGGTACGCGTTGGATTGATAAGTTATTTCCACCGGCTGCCATGGGTGCTATCGTTGCTATTATTGGTTTGGAATTGGCACCAGTAGCGATGAGCATGTCTGGCCTTATTGGTAATCAAGATTTGGGCATGAGCCACAGCCAAGCTGTATTTATTTCTATGTTTTCCTTAGTTGTTACCTTGCTTGGTACTGTTGTGTTCCGTGGTTTCTTAGCAGTTATCCCTGTTTTGATTGGCGTTGTTTCCGGCTATATATTATCCGCCTTTATGGGTGTTGTTGATTTCTCTAGCGTAGAGGCTGCACCTTGGTTCTCCTTACCGCAGTTCTATGGCATGCCTGTATTTGATATCAATGCAATCATCATGATTATGCCAGCACTCTTTGTAGTATTTGCAGAACATGTAGGTCACTTGGTTGTAACTAGTAACATCGTATCCAAAGACTTGATGAAAGAACCAGGCTTACAACGTTCTTTGCTCGGTGATGGTCTTGCGAATATTTTATCTGGTTTCTTTGGTGCTACACCAAATACGACATACGGTGAAAACATCGGTGTACTCGCTATCACCCGTTGCTTCAGTGTATGGGTTATCGGCGGTGCTGCTGTTCTTGCTATGATTATCTCCTTTGTAGGTAAAGTAGCTGCTCTTATCCATGCTATCCCAGTACCAGTTATGGGCGGTGTATCCATTCTCTTGTTCGGTATCATTGCTGCATCCGGTTTGCGTATGCTTGTAGAACGCAAGGTAGATTATACAAATCCTGTAAACATGATCTTAACATCTGTTATCCTTGTGGTAGGCCTTAGTGGTGCTGAACTTGCTGTAGGTCCTGTTGTATTGAAAGGCATGGGCCTTGCGACTGTAGTAGGCATGGCAATGAGTATCATCTTATTGCTCCTTCAAAAAACAGGCGTTGGTAATGACCAATTGAAAAAAACAGAAGTATAATTACTGTCAAATCTATTGATGAAATAGCATCTTACGATGATAACTGACAATAGTAAAGCTTTAAACTAATATAATTTATACATAACGACTACTGAATCAGGTATGCTCCTGTGAAAGTAGTCGTTTTTATGTGCTTATATGTATCATATTTTAATTGAATAAATCTATAAAGCAAGAGTATTTGATATAAAATGAGGTATTAGGAAATAGATTTGATATGAAATAGATTTATATGATAAGGGTTATCTTTATAATTTATTCTTTATATTGTATAATGGAGATATAAGTTGTATAAAATTAATTGAAGAGAGGAGGGCCTATGGAGTTTTTAGTATGGATGGCTATAGGGATTGCCCTAATGGCTGTAGAACTCGTTGTTCCAGGTGGTATTTTGGGACTCATCGGTTATTGTACATTCCTTTGGGGGGTGTATGTAGCCCTTGGAGAAGGTACGGTGGCGCTATATGCCGTACTAGGATTAACAGCCTTGTTGATTGTCCTTATCATCGTGTTCTTTAATCACTTTGAAAAGACTTGGATAGGCAAATTGTTTACCTTAGGGCAACGATCTACGACAAAAGCTGGTTATGTATCTAATGATGTATTAGATGACTTAGTCGGTAAAGAAGGCGTAGCTCATACTACACTACGCCCTGCAGGTATTGCTAAAATTGATGGTAATTTGGTGGATGTTGTAACCGAAGGGGACTTCATCGATGCCGGTTCACCTATTGTGGTGCTTCGTGTTGTGGGCGGCCGCAATATAGTTAGAAAGCGCGATTAAGCTTTCACCACATCGTCGTATATAATGGAGGTTATTATGGATGTAGGTATTTTAATCTTGATTCCCATTCTACTGATTGGGATTATGGTGTTCTTGTATGTTGTGCCATTAGGCCTTTGGGTATCTGCTCTTGCAGCAGGCGTTAATGTTGGTATCTTTACACTCGTAGGTATGCGCTTACGTCGTGTAAATCCATCTCAAATTGTAATGCCTTTGATTAAAGCAAATAAAGCAGGTCTTGATGTTAATGTAAATCAGCTTGAAGCACATTACCTTGCAGGTGGTGACGTTGACCGCGTTGTAGATGCTTTGATCGCCGCTGAACGCGCATCTATTCCTTTGACATTCGAACGTTCTGCAGCTATCGATCTTGCAGGTCGTGATGTATTGGAAGCAGTTCAAATGTCCGTTAATCCTAAGGTGATTGAAACACCAATTATCTCTGCAGTAGCAAAAAATGGTATCGAACTCAAGGTTCGTGCTCGTGTAACTGTACGTGCTAATATTGACCGCCTCGTTGGTGGTGCTGGTGAAGCTACGATTATCGCCCGCGTTGGTGAAGGCATCGTAACAACTGTAGGTTCCTCTGAAGAGCATACAGACGTATTAGAAAATCCAGATCACATCTCTCGTACTGTATTGGGTAAAGGCCTTGATGCGGGTACTGCATTTGAAATCTTGTCCATTGATATTGCGGACGTAGACGTAGGACGTAACATCGGTGCTCAATTGCAAACTGACCAAGCGGAAGCGGATAAGAAAATCGCTCAAGCTCGTGCCGAAGAACGCCGTGCTATGGCTGTTGCGACAGAACAAGAAATGCGTGCTAAAACACAAGACATGCAAGCTAAGGTTGTGGAAGCGCAAGCTGAAGTACCTAAAGCATTGGCAGAAGCTTTCAGAAACGGTAATCTTGGCGTTATGGATTACTACAATATGAATAATATTATTGCAGACACTAAAATGCGTGAAAACTTAGCAGATAGTGAATAGGAGTAGCTATGGACTCTATTTTGTCTTCTGTGCTATCCATCTTTTCGCATAACCCTATATTTGTTCTAGGTATCATCGCGTATATTGCTTTTTCCATTATAAAAAGTAAGAATAGAGAAGAGTCTGATGACTATGATAACTATGAAAGTTCGAGTTCTGGCCAGACTTGGGAGGATATGGAACGTGAATATGGTATCTCTATAGAGAAAAAGCCTGTAGAACCTTCGCCTGAGGACTTGTTGTATGATGATGATTTCTATCGAGAAATATTTAAAAATAGACCGATTGAAAATCAGCATCCTGAGGCGCCCTTAAGACCGAAGGGGGGAAGACTGTTTCAATATGATGATTCGGAGACATCTGAAACACATGTTGAAGAGCATCCAAGTAATGATAAAGCTCAAACAGTTTTAGCTTCCGAGCATCATTACGATGAAGCGTCTACAACGCAACAAGGTACTCATGTTTCATCCAAGAAAACTTCAAGTAAATCAACTGGCTTTAGTACGAGTACAACTCGTTTAAGTAGAGAGTCTGTTACAGGGCCAACCTTAAGTGAACGATTGGCAGAATTCAAGCGAGATAAGGCTTCTAAAGAAGGAAAGGTACTCCTTGATACGAATATGGTAACGACTTCGCCAATCACTTCGACCAGTGTTCATACATCAAGTCATAAACGTATATCAAATCATGCTCTAAAAGAAGGCATGAAATGGTCTATTATCTTGAGTAAGCCTAAGGCTCTTGAACGCAGATATCGTTAAGTTGGGGTAGCCAATACGTTTATTAGTCATTAGAAAATATGGCTATCAAAATATTGGTCATAACGTCTACTGGATTATTGGTGATTCATGATCATCGTTATTTGCGGATAGATGTTGTATAGCAATTATAACGGCACATATCCTATGTGGTGCATATAATTACATATGGAAAGAGGTTCCTATTGGTCACCTATGTGACTATTAGGAACCTCTTTTTTATTGTCTTTTTTTGATGGAACTTTCACAATAATAGGGAAAGGAGTTCGTCTACAAGGAAAGGTGATAGTATGTATCGTAATGTGCGCGTTATACCTAAACAGTTACTGGAACAATTATATGTAGAGAAACAGTGGAGTGTTCGCGAGGTGGCAGAGTATTTCCAGTGTAGTGTGGATACTATTATGCGGCGTATGAAGGCATATGATATTGAGCGAAGGCCGTTGAAGAAGGATATAAATATGGTTCATGTACAAGCTCTATATGAGTCAGGTAAGTGGTCATTACATTCTTTAGCAAAGCGTTATGATGTATCGATTACGACGATGGCAAGTCGGATGAAAGAATACGGATTGGCATGTCAGCGTTCGACTAAGAATGTAGCTATCGATCCAGTACGTATTTGTAGGGCCTATAAAAGTGGAAATACGTCAGACTCTATTGCACGTATGTATGGCATATCCCGATGGAAAGTACATCATGTGTTGCGTCATATGGGAATGTGTACAACGCTTAAAGCAAAAACATCTCGAAAGGTGGACGAGATGGCTTACTTGTATATTCATCATCATATGAGTACAGATGATATAGGTTTAGCTTACGGTATACGAGGGTCCACGGTGGCTATGTATTTACGGGAGCAAGGTATAGAAATTCGTTCAAATATATTAGAATTAGACGAAAATAGAATAAAAAACTTACGTGCTCAAGGGTATGGTGTTGCTAAAATTGCACAGATGATGGGGTGCTCTGCTTCTGCCGTACGAAAACGGTTAGCCATGAAAAAATATATCTCTCCTTGATGTAGTGAGGTAGATACTATATACTTAAATTTATACAATGATGGGAGGAATATTATGCTTGAAATTATATCTGCTTTAATACCGTTTTTTTTACTTGGCATAGCGGCCGCTGGTTTGTCCCGTGTATCTGGGGTAGCCTTGTCGATGATTATCGTACCAACGCTATTGATTTGGGGCGCTAACGCGATTGATGTTATCGCCTTTATGCTACTTTTTGTAGTGTACAACAACTTTACAATGGAAACACAAGATGTTCGTTTAGACTATAAAGATCTTGTATTATTCCCTAAATGGCGCTTATGTATTCCGTTTATTTTGACCATTGTTACGGCCTTCTTTGCACCGGCTGCGGGCATTGCAGTCTTTATGGCTTGCTTTGTATTAGAGCTGTTGGCCACAGTGTATAAACGCATTCCTGAAAATAAACGACCTCGCTTGCATCGCGTTATTGTTACATCCGTTTTAAGTGCTGTTGTAACTGCTGTAGGTGCTTATGCGGGCCCTAAAATCCCTAGTGAATACTATTTCATCTGCGCTGGTTTAGCCATCTTAATTATTACAGGCTTTGCTTGGTACGTAGGCAATCATCGAGATGCCTTTAGAGGTGCATGGGAAACAATTTGGGCTGACTTCAACTTGTTCTTGGGTATGTTTGGTGTAGAAGCCTCTTATTATCCAGCAGCGCTTACACGTTCCATTCCAAATCCAATGGACCGTATGTTACCGATGATTACCGTAGTTGGTGGCTACGCTGGTCTTATGGTGGTATTTGGTTTCTACAATATCTTCTCTATACCATCCTTGATCACCGCTATTGGTGCGGCTATTGGTATTCGTCTCTTTGGTATGTATGAGTTTCCACGTCATGGCAGCTTCTCCTACTTAGCGATTGGCTTTGCTGTAGCTGCTGTTGTATGCTTGTATCTCGTATCTCCTACACCAGTAGGCTTTGATCATATTAATACATTAGTATCTCAACCAATCGGTCAATAAGGACTAGTAGTTTACTTATTTCTTTATCGTTTTATTAATATTTTTAGTGTTTTACCTAGTATCTAATAGAATTTAGTTTTGTGATATAGTTCATATATTATGCTGAAAGTTGAGTTCATACTAGATTGTGAAAGGGGTTGATGCTCTGTGGCAGAAACAATTGAAACTAGACCATTTCCACCGTTCTTACCAAAGAATACGACGGTGATGATGATGGGGACATTCCCACCAACTTCCGAAAAGCGATCTATGGAATTTCATTATCCTAACTTTCAAAATGATATGTGGCGCGTGTATGGCTTAGTATTCTTTGACGACAAGGAACACTTTAGAAAAGGGGAGGAAAAAGCCTTTGATGCGGATAAGATTAAAGCGTTCTTATCTGAAACAAGGATTGCTTCTTGTCCTACTGTATTAAAAGCTATACGCGAAAAGGGGAATGCATCAGATGCATTTCTTAAGGTTGTTGAACCTGTACCATTGGCAGAGGTTTTGGACCAAATTCCCGACTGTAAACATATCGGTACCACAGGTGGTAAGGCTACGGAAATTTTGTTGAGTCTTTTACCAGAAAAGGTTAAATTGCCTAAAACAGGGGAGACAATTCCCTTTGTGTTTAACGGACGTGAATTGACGTTAACGCGATTACCATCTACATCTCGTGCGTATCCTTTGAGTCTTGCTAAAAAGGCTGAAGCTTATAAAAACTTCTTTAAGGCGTGTGGATTAAAAACGAAATAATATAGGTAGATATGTAAAGCATATAGATGTATCAGCTATATAGAAAAGTCATTAACTAAATAGTTATAAATAACACCTTTGATGTTATATCGTATCTTCGGGGATATAATATAAACGATCAAAGGTGTTTTTATTATCAAAAATTAATGTGAGTTATAAAAATGGATATATCTATATTATGATTGATTACACATATCTTGTTATAAATAAAAGTAATGAGCTGTATAACATTTTAGTTCTTGATTTCTAGAATGAGAGGTTTATAATTAATCGTTGTCGCAAATGGTTGACAATAGTTTAAGAAAATGGAGTTGATATTATGGATAAGGCTAAAGAGGCCTTATGGACAAGATCCTTTGTCCTCGATACTTTGATTAATTTCTTAGTATTTTTGATTTATTACTTATTAATCGTTATTATTGCGGTAGTAGCAAAGGATAATCTTCATGCTACAGCAAGTCAAGCTGGCTTGGCCGTTGGTATTTATATTATTGGTACCGTTGTTGCTCGTTTGTTAGCAGGACGTTTTATCAGCATCTTAGGCTGTCGTAAGATGTTGTACCTTGGTTTGTTAATTTATTTGGTTTCAACAGCCATGTACTTCTATACACCTAATTTATTGATGCTCGACAGTGTACGTTTCTTAAATGGTTTTGCGTACGGTATTACATCGACTGCTACAAGTACGATCGTAGCCGCTATTATTCCTATGTCACGTCGTGGTGAAGGGATTAACTACTATGGTTTATCTACATCTCTTGCCGCTGCGGTAGGTCCATTCTTGGGGATTTTAATGCTTCATAGCCTTGGCTATGACTTCATCATCGCCTTCTGTGTTGCTCTTATCATCCTTTGTGGTATTGGTTCAGTTATCATGAAATTTGATGAACCTAAGCTCGATATTGATTCTGAAGAACATAAAGGCATTAAAATTTCCGATTATATCGAACCACGTATGAACTCTATTAGTCTTGTTTCTATACTAGTAGGTTTTGCATACTCTGGTGTTATCGGTTTTATGGCAGCCTATACAAAAGATTTAAATCTTATCTTAGCAGGTACATTCTTCTTTGTTGTATATGCTGTAGTTATTACAATAACAAGACCATTACTTGGTATTGTATTTGATATGAAAGGGGAAAACTTCGTTCTTTACCCTTGCTTCATATCTTTAGCACTTGGCATTTTCTTATTGTCCATTGCTCACTCTACATGGCTTATACTCTTATCTGCTGTGTTTGTTGGTCTTGGTTACGGTACATTTATGTCAAACGGTCAAGCAGTAACTGTTAAAATCGTTCCGGTTCACCGCATTGGTGTTGCCACATCGACGTACTTCATTGCCTTAGACATGGGCCTTGGTTTTGGGCCATATATCTTAGGTGCTATTAAAGAGGTAGTAGGGTATACAAGTATGTTCCACGTAACCGTTGTAGTAGCGCTTCTTGCATTCGTCGCTTACTACTTACTCTATGGCCGTTATGTAGGGACTGAAAAAGATCTTTCTTTGAAAGCTCGTGCTGAAGAAGAACAAATTAGAAATCGTAAACGCAATGGTAAACTTGCATAGAATGTAAGTTATTGATGGTGGTGAATTCAGACTGGTTCTAGCAGGCAGATTTTACAACTAAATTAAAAGGACTATACGAGATATCTCGTATAGTCCTTTTTTGTTATTGTCTTTAGACTGGTTCGCGACGTAGTCGCGAATCATTAAACCACCCGCTA
>NZ_CAJLUB010000029.1 GCF_905209685.1 uncultured Veillonella sp.
TACATATAAAAAATATATAAATAATTATTAATATAAATTATACTATATAGGCATATATATATACAATAAATTATGAAAAATACTTCATTCATTATTTTTTTGCTATAATAGGACCTATGAAAACAGCAACCATAATCGACTTGATTGTAGATGCTAATGTACACACGCAATCTATGAATCACATCATAAAACAACAGCATATTTCACAGCGCATGCGCCGGCGTCTAAAAAATGATGGCATCATCACCATTAACGGACAACCAGCTACATGGGATACCCTTGTTCATGGCGGTGATCATCTGCTTATGAAATTAGCACCTGAACAAGAATTTTCACGCACTCAAATGAATCTGGAAATCGTATACGAAGACGATTACATTCTCGCTGTAAATAAAGGCGCCGGTGTTCTTATGCACCCTACCTCAACGGTGCGCGATGGAACATTGGCAAATGGCGTTCTCTATTATTATGACGAAACCGAACAAGCTCATGACTTTCACCCGGTCCATCGACTCGATAAGGACACATCGGGCATCGTCATCATCGCTAAAACATCGGTGGTACAGCATGCCTTTGATAAGCAACGCACAAAATTTCAAAAGGTCTACGACGCCATCGTTGAAGGCACTATGCCAAGTCAATCGCTAACCATTAATTATCCCATCGGACGTAAACCTGGTAGCATCATCGAACGAAGTTGCACATTAATCGGCAAACCGGCTCGTACAGATGTGACGGTATTGACACGCCACATAGTTTCCCCGCCTGTACAAGTGGATATAAATATGAGCACGCAACAGGTTCTGACTCATGTGCAATGTGTACTCCATACGGGCCGAACCCATCAGATTCGTGTACATCTATCCCATTTAGGTTTTCCTTTAGCTGGTGATGATTTATATGGCGGTCATTTAGATTATATCCGTCGGCAAGCATTACACGCTGGGTACCTAGCTTTCACCCATCCTATGACACAGGAGTATATAGAACTACGGGCCCCTATGCCAACGGATATGAAAGATTTACTATATCTCTAACAGATTCATCTAGAAAACCTTATAAAATTGTGGTGCTTTATATCGTTTCTTGATATACTAACAATGAATAGATATGTATCATCATAAGTTGATGACAATACTTTCAAAATACATACAATCGGCTATAAAGCCAAGGAGGACAACATGCCATTAGTAACGACTACGGAAATGTTCAAAAAAGCTTATGAAGGCGGCTATGCAGTAGGTGCTTTCAACGTTAACAATATGGAAATCGTACAAGGTATCGTCGATGCAGCAAAAGAGGAACAATCCCCTCTTATTTTGCAAGTATCTGCAGGTGCTCGTAAATATGCTAAACATATTTATCTTGTAAAACTAGTAGAAGCAGCATTAGAAGATAGCAATTTACCAATCGCTCTTCACCTTGACCACGGTGATTCTTTTGAAATCTGTAAAGATTGTGTAGACGGCGGTTTTACATCTGTTATGATTGACGCTTCTCACCATGATTTTGAAGAAAACGTAAAAATCACAAAACAAGTTGTTGAATACGCTCATGCGCACGGTGTTGTAGTAGAAGCAGAACTTGGTCGTTTGGCTGGCGTTGAAGATGACGTTAACGTATCCGATGCAGACGCTCGCTTCACAGACCCTGAACAAGCTGCTGAATTCGTAGCATTAACAGGCGTTGATTCCTTGGCTATCGCTATCGGTACAAGCCACGGTGCTTACAAATTCAAAGGCACCCCATACCTCGACTTTGAACGTTTAGAAAAAGTTGGTAAATTATTGCCTAACTTCCCTATCGTATTGCATGGTGCTTCCTCCGTATTGCCTGAATTCGTAGCAAAATGTAACGAATTTGGTGGCAATATCCCTGGCGCACAAGGCGTACCTGAAGAAATGCTTCGCAAAGCAGCGCAAATGGCGGTTTGCAAAATCAACATAGATACAGACCTTCGCCTTGCTATGACTGCATCTGTACGCGAATACTTGGCACAAAATCCATCCGAATTTGATCCTCGTAAATATTTAGGACCTGCTCGTGACGCTATTAAAGGCATGGTAGCTCACAAAATTAAAGATGTATTAGGTTCTTCTCACAAACTATAATCTATGGCTAGCGGATTTGTAAAAGGAACCTTAATCTTAACCATTGCCGGTTTCGTAGTGAAAGCCATCGGTAGTATCAACTGGATTCTTCTCTCCCGTATCTTGGGCGGGGAAGGCATCGGGATCTACCAGATGGCCTTTCCTATCTATTTGTTACTATTACAAATTTCGAGCGCAGGTGTGCCGATTGCCATCTCTATTTTGACGGCAGAACGATTAGCCTTACACGACTTTGGTGGTGCTAAGAGAGTATTCAATATATCTTTTACAATGTTAACCATTACAGGCTTTATCGCCAGCCTTGCCATGTACTTTGGTGCAGATTGGTTGATCTCTAGTGGTCTCATTGCTGAAAGCCGTGCCTACTACTCTATCATCGCGCTCGCTCCGGCAGTATTCTTTGTAACGTGGATTTCCTGCTTCCGCGGGTATATCCAAGGCTATGAAATGATGACGCCAACGGCGGTCAGCCAAATCGTAGAACAACTGTTACGTGTTATCGTCATGCTCGGTGCTGCAGCTATCTTGTTGCCTTATGGTCTACCGGCTGCTGCAGGTGGTGCTAGCTTAGGTGCTGGTGTCGGTGCCTTTGGTGCCTTTCTAGTGCTCTTGTACTATTACTATAAATTGCCTAAGGCAAGTAGTACTGGTGAAAGCTACGATGGTCCTCGTGAATCAGCTAAAGAAATTTTGTCACGACTCTTAACATTGTCCATTCCAATTTCCTTAGCAAGTATCATGTTGCCATTAACAGCTAACCTCGATTTGCTCATCGTACCACGTCGACTCTTAGATGCTGGTTTCCCGATGAATGAAGTAACAGAACTGTTCGGTTATCTTACAGGTATGGCAGTTCCGCTCATCAACTTGGCTACCATCATTACAGCAGCCCTTGCAACAAGCATTGTACCAGCTATCTCTCATGCCTTTGCAAAACGCGATCATCAAGGTATTTATGAACGTACCTCGGGCTCCATGAGATTAACATTTATGGCTACTGTACCATTTACGGTACTATTATATGTACTTGCTGCCCCAACAGTTACCTTGATTTATAATGCACCTAAGGCAGAATTAGCTACGCAAATCACTGCGTTCTCTATCTTCTTCCTCGGTGTACACCAAGTAACAACAGGTATCTTACAAGGTCTTAACAAACCGCGTATTCCTGTAATTAATATGGGTATTGCGTTAGTAATCAAAGTCATCCTGAACTGGACACTAACGGCCATCCCATGGCTTGGTATCGGCGGTGCCGCTTGGGCAACCGTTGCTGATATTGGCTTTGCAGCGTTACTCAACTTGATTTACATCAAAAAATACACAGGCTACTTCCTCGATATTTCCCTTCTATGGAAAAATGTGGTCAGTGCCGGTGTCATGGGTATACTCATCTTTATGAGTTACCACTACTTAACAGATATCTTACCAATGTGGGTTAACTTCATACTCACAGGTATCGAAGGCTTATTGCTCTACGTTATTATCATGGTTCTTTTAAAAGGACTTAATAAAAATGATGGCGCAAGCATGCCACTCATAGGTAGATTCTTTAGATAATAACTTAAAGAGGTTTAACACATATGTGTTAAACCTCTTTTTTATGCCACTCACTTTACGCTATCTTTTTATAGTATTACTTCTTATCATTATGTGCTTTTTTATCTTTCACAATATCCCTAATAGTAGGATTTGTTTGTATCACATCTAACATTACAGGTGAAATGCCGATTCCCACAAAAGCTTTATCATTCCAAGCTTTACTATGTTTAGCAGCTACATATTGAATAACATCTCGCAATTTATAGTTACTTACGTGAACATCATCAGGTTTGTGTAAATAATACGTATAAACATACTGATTATCATACAAAACCATACCAAATAGTGTTGCATTTTCCTTGTTAGCTTCAAAGTATAAAGCTGGAATACCATTGTTCCAAACTGTAGCATATTGTAATCGCTTATGACCTTTTAAACCATATTTTTTAACAACAGTTCTTAAGTAACTATATAAAATATTTTGTTTTTCAACACTAGCACCTTCTATAAATGGTTGCTTACCAAATACAGCTTTAATACGTCCAGACATATAAACATCATATTCAGCTGGGCCTATAACCTCATGTTTCTTGAATTTACTATTTTTTAATACCCTAAATGTATAAGGTCCCAAATGAACAGGATCAGTATATGCTAACACATCACTAGCCGGCTTAATAGAAGGTAAAACAAAATTAGCCAAAGGTCCCATTGTATCTGAGATGGAACGTTGCGTATCATCTTTAATATAATTTTTTATAATATCTTTATTAAGAGATTGACCAATATGATAAGAAAGATTAGGTGTTTTAGGTAATGTAAAATTGATTGTCCCCACAACCAAATGATCATCAAAGCCTATTACATCCCACGTTGCTTTTTCAAGTCCAGGATAAGTAAATACATCACCATCTACAAATCGAACTGAGTCTTTTCGCTTTTCTAATCTCTCATTCAAAGTATTCTGTAAAAGAGATTTATTTAAATCAGTATACTCTATATTTGTATCTTCCCATTTAGAACCTTTAGGCTGTTGTCTTGTTTCATATCTAAAATCAGATACGGCATTAATAGTTCCTCCCACACTCTTAATGGAAGACTTAGACATATGTTTAGGATCAATAGACCAACCTACTATACTTTCTTTTGAGCCTGTAAATTTAATATCAGCCCCATTTTCTGTAATAATATATACACTCCTAGAATGATGTATTGCTCTAGTCAATTCTTGTACTACATAAATATCATCACCTAATTTTTCATTATCATAATTTGGCTCATGTTGTGCCCATTTTTTAACCTCAGACTCTTGGAAGTCATCAACCTTCTTAGCAACTTCTCCTTGAATACGATATTCTTGATACGCTTCTTTCCCAATATCTGGGCGAGCCCCAGGAATATTAACATCAATGGCCTGAGATACGCCTATAGTCCCTATAAACCCAATACAACTCAACAATAACAAACGTCTTAGCATCATATCTCTCTCCTTAAACACATACATTTGTTTATAATTTTAACACTTAGTTTATATTTTATCAATTTCACTTGTGTAGAAAAAATATAGGAAAAAAAGGTCTGACTATATTAGTCAGACCTTTTAGTTTATGCTGTTATGCCTATCATAGTTAGGATTTCCATAATAATTGGTATAGCTACCACAAATAGTATTGTACTAATCATGACAAGTCCTGTAGCAAATGACAAGTCAGATTTCGATTCATTGGCTACGATTGGTAATACTGCAATAACGGGACCCGCCGATTGTACAACAAAGGTAATGATTGCTATTGGTTCTAGGACGATACCTGCGCCA
Organism: uncultured Veillonella sp.; assembly: GCF_905209685.1. Taxonomy (GTDB): domain Bacteria; phylum Bacillota; class Negativicutes; order Veillonellales; family Veillonellaceae; genus Veillonella. The sequence continues at coordinate 5,470 of NZ_CAJLUB010000029.1, forward strand.
TATTGCAAGCCCAGAATGACACAGAACATGATAATCGGTGATATTACAAAACGACCGATAATACCACCAATGGAATCTTTATTGAGACTCATACTTTTTAACCCCGCATCATGAAGTACAATACCAATATAAATCAAGGATAATGGGGTTACCATATCTCCTAAGTAATTCAATGTAGTATGTAAAATTGGTGCTAAAGGAATTTTAAAGAATAAGAATATCAATGCTACAAAGAACCCTAACAATGGTGGAGGTAATAACTTCTTCAAATCAAATTTAAACTTCTTACGCTTTGTTTCTGTATCTACTGTGCTATTACTTATACCATCAGTTTTACTATTATCAAAACCTAATTCAGCATTAGGCAGTGGATCTAACTCTATAAGGAATACCCCTACCATCCATACTGAAATAGTGTTACCGATATAATATAACAAGAAATATGGTAGCGCATCTTGACCAAAGAGGGCGATTTGCACTGGCAATCCTATAAATAAGCAGTTATCATTAACTACCATATTTATGAAAATACCACGCCTACCTCGAGGTACTTTTAGTGCTTTCATCATGATAAAAGCAACGATATATGCAATTACATAGGTTAATGTAACGGCTAGCATCCCATATCGAAGGTCCCATAAATCCGATGTATGTAGATGATGCAATACCGATACAAATACACCGGCTGGTAACGCAACAGACATGATAAATCTAGATAGATTACCACTAAATATGGGATGAAACATCCCTCGCCCTTTTAATATATATCCTAGCGAGATCAGCAATACAATAGGTATGATGCTCTGTAAGGATGTAAGAAAAACCATAGTAAACCTCCCGTACAGTTTATTCGTAATCTATCATACCATGTTTTTAACAAAACATATACGAATATAATTATCCCTATAAAACCGAATATAATTATCCCTATAAAACTAATATGAATTTTATAAAATGTAACAATGTTAACATATTTTAGAATGTATAAGTTTTATAATTAATTACAATAATAGTATTATTTATTCACGAATATTTGATATACTTAAACTATACTAATTGTACAAATTTTTACACATATGAGGTGATATTATGACAAAACCATTCATTGGTGTATCTGGCAATATCTTACGAGATAACGGCGGTGCCTACGTAGATTTATTACGTTCTTATGTAAACCATGATTATCCACGCTCTATCGAAGAGGCTGGTGGCATTCCAGTTATCATTCCATTTACAAAAAATCTCGACGTAGCCCGTGAAACGGTTGCAAAACTTGACGCCTTATTATTATCTGGTGGCCATGACGTATCTCCACTGAATTACGGTGAGGAACCATTGCAAGGTCTAGGCGATGTATTCCCTGAACGAGATCAATTCGATTTTGCATTATTGAAAGCAGCGGAAGAAAAACAAATTCCTATCTTTTGTATTTGCCGAGGCATTCAAATTTTAAATGTATATCGTGGTGGTTCTCTATACCAAGATTTAAAGTATGACGAAAACTGTACGATAAAACATTCACAAAATCAAACCCCTGCATTAGGTACACATACAGTAGATATCGAGTTTGAATCTAAGCTTGCTAGTGCTATTGGTCGCTCCACATGGATTACAAATTCTCACCATCATCAAACAGTAAAACATGTTGGTAAAGGTTTACAAGTAGTAGCAAGAGCTAAGGATGGTACTGTAGAAGGTTTAGAAGACTCCTCCTATCCTTGGTTAGTAGCTTGTCAATTCCATCCAGAAATGATGTCTGAAACAGATGAGAATGCAAAACGCTTATTTGCTGCCTTTGTAACAGCAGCTCGAGAAAATATAACTAAATAGTAGGAAGGTTTTAGTATGAAAGAAACAGGAAAATTTGGCTTTTGGAGTATTGTACTCCTAGGCATCAATGGTATTGTAGGGACAGGTATTTTCCTACTACCAAACAAAGCATATTCTATCATTGGTTCCGCTAGTTTAGGCGTCCTATTATTTGATGCCGTTATTGCAGGCTGTATCGCCCTTTGCTTTGCTGAAGCGGCAAGCTTATTTACACGTAATGGCGGACCTTACCTATATGCAAAACATGCATTAGGTGACTTTTGGGCCTTTGAAGTAGGCGTTCTAAAATGGATTGTAACCGTTATTGCTTGGGCGGCCATGGCCGTTGGCTTTGCTACAGCATTAGGTGCCGCAGTACCGGCGTTAAGTGGTGATTTTGCAAAAGATGTTATTTCATTTATCTTGATTGTAGGTCTTACCATTGTAAATATCTTTGGTGTTAACGTATCAAAATTCGTTAACAACTTAATCACTATTTCTAAGTTAGTTCCTCTTGCCCTATTCATTGCAATTGGCATTTTCTTTATAAATGGAGCTAACTTTACGCCAGTCTTCCCACAAGATACTTATGTGGATGGATCATTTGCTCAAGCAGCAGTTCTTCTATTCTTTGCCTATACAGGATTTGAAGTTATTGCCATTGCTGCAGAGGATATGAAAAACCCTAAGAAGAATTTACCACGTGCTATTATCATGTGTATGCTTCTCGTGTCCGTTCTATATATGGCAATCCTCGCCGTATCTATCGGTGTACTCGGCTCTGACTTGGCTAATACAAAAGCACCAGTTCAAGATGCTTTTAACGTAATTGTAGGTCCTATCGGTATGTACGTTGTATTAGTAGGAACACTGATTTCTATGGGTGGTATCAACTTTGCGGAGGCTTACTATGCACCTCGAGTGGCTACCTCTATGGCTGAAGACGGTATGTTACCAAGTGCTCTAGCTAAACGTAATCGTTACAATGCACCATATGTTGCAGCTATTGTTACTGCTATTGCCAGTGTATTACTTGCATGGTCTGGATCCTTTACTACACTAGCAGCCATCAGTGCAGTATCTCGTTTTACACAATACCTACCAACATGTTTGGCTGTTATTATCTTCCGTCGTAAATGGGCAGACAAAGCTCGGTCTTACACAATTCCTGGTGGCTATTTAATCCCAGTTATTGCTATCGGCACATCCCTATGGATGCTCGCTCAAGCTCAAACCAACCAATTACTATGGGGTCTAGGCGGTTGTATCGTGATCTTGCCATTCTACTACTCCTATTGGAAAAAGAAAAAAGCTGGTCTCATTAAAGACCATGATGAAATGTAAATACTACCAGTTAAAAATAATTTCAGGCATCTCATATATACCCTTTTTGAGATACTACCAGTTAAAAATAATTATTTCTAATTAAATTTAAAACTACCAGTTGTCATGTTGTTTTGTAAACCGATTTTCAATAACAGGAGATCGATCTACTACAACGTGAAATTAACTGGTAGTTTTTTGCATTTCTAGACTAAATATAATACTTTTAACTGGTAGTATCTCATTAATCATATATAGTTAGACTAAACATAATTCTTTTAACTGGTAGTATCTCATTAACCATATGTAGTTAGACTAAACATAATTCTTTTAACTGGTAGTATCTCATTAATCATATGTAGTTAGACTAAACATAATACTTTTAACTGGTAGTATCTCGCTAACCATATATATTTAGACTAAGTATAGTACATTTTACTGATAGAGTTAATTAAAATAAATCTTCTTCAAGAGTTGTTGTTTTGCTTAGTTCTTCTTCAATATAGCCAACTTCATCAGTGGCTTCATCTTCGTCACGTGTGTCAATATAGATACTAATAAGCGCTAGTCCGCCTTCTTCATTGAGGGTTGCAATGGCACTCATAGGACCATAGGTTAAAATAAGGCCATCTTCTTCATCGCGAATGATATGAGGTACCGCATCAAAGTGTTGGTTCATGAGCTGATCAAAGTAATCTTCTACATCAAGGCCACTTTCAAGGGTGATGGATTCAGCATCGCCTTTTTGGAATACAACACGTGTGTCTTCATCGATGTACTGATAAAAATCATCCACATCGACATTCGCTGTTTCAAGCCACATGCTGAGGGCTGTAATCCAATCCTTTACCGTAGTTGGTGCAGAAATAAAAGCATACTCGCTTTCATCATCGCCAAAATGAAGATCATCATACTCAATACTATAGTTTTCCTGACTAGATACAATGCGGTCTACGAGCCCCTCATCATTTACATCTACAAAAATCATGTACACATAGTTATCGCCGCTTTCATAAGAAACAGTCAAACCATGACGGCCTTCATGGAATAGCGCATCCTCCTCGTACACATCGGTAATATGCATCACCTTGCACGTAACAGGCACATTATCTGCCTTAATAGACTCAGTCATAGAGGATAAAAACTCAATACTTTCATTACGATTGCGGCCAATAATACCACGCCCTGTGGACATGTATTCGCAATCCTCGGCTAGAATATTTTCAATGCCGTGAATATCTGCGGATTCAAGAATAGATTTTATCAATAAAAGAGCTTGTATTTCAGTCATACTACGCCTCCTATACGCTGTAATAATTACTGCTACTATTGTAACACAATTATAGTAACAAATACGGCTATTCTCTTGATTTTCTCCATATTTATCATATACTTATAAAGTATATAGATTTCGTATTGGAGGTCCCCATGAAATATACAACCATCGTTTTTGATTGCGACGGCACATTGCTCGATACGGCTACAGATTTAGCAAATGCTGTAAATCATGTACTACGTACACATAACTTCCCTGAAAAGTCTCTAGCAGAGGTTAAGGCAGCACTTGGTAATGCAGTAACGTACTTGATGCGTCAATGCTTGCCTAGTACAGTATCAGATCATGAATTAGAACCATATATTGAGGAGTTCAAAATCTACTATGGAGAACATCTAAAAGATACTACAGCACCATATCCTGGCATCTTAGATATGCTAGATGCATTGCGTGAAAAAGGCTATAAATTAGCCATTGTATCTAATAAAATTCAAGAAGGTGTTACACCTTTAAATAAAGAATATTTTGGCGATCGCTTACCTGTTGCTATTGGTGAAAGACCAGGATTACAACGTAAACCAGCACCAGACATGGTACTCCAAGCCTTAAAAGAACTAGATTCTACACCAGAAGAATCTATTTATGTAGGTGACTCTGAAGTTGACGTAGCTACTGCGAAAAACTCTGGTCTACTCTGTATCGGTGTTACCTGGGGATTTAGAGAAGAATCTCTCCACCAAGAATTAGGCGTAACACATATTGCCCGTAAAGCAGAAGATATTTTAAGTATTGTAGCAAACTTAAATAAATAACATCCTAAATTATAATCATTAATCTATAACAAATTCATATAAAATAAACGATTTGCACCTTAAAACCGCTCAAAAATGGGAATTAAAATATTAGATTTCTCATTTTTCGCGGTTTTTCTTTTATTCTTTCTAATCTATTTCAATTTTCACATTATATTTTTTACGCATAAATACTATCCTTAATCTATTGCCTTAAAAATGTGATATATATTACATTTATGAGGCAGTACTTTCACATGTACACGCCGTCAATTCAATAGTTAGTGTATTGAACTTAAGGCCTATAAATAGCTCCATTCTTAGCTAATCTTATAGAGATTGGCAGTAAGATTTCCATCAATTGAATCATTAGTATGATATAATATTATTTTGTATACTAAGTTATGTATTTGAAAGGAGGAAAATATAATGCAACAATCATGGAAAATTGCATTTGCCTACATAGGTGTTATTGTAGGTGCAGGACTCTCGAGTGGACAAGATCTTCTACAATATTTTATAAGTTTTGGCCAAATAGGTCTTATTGGTGTTCTATTACTAGGTCTATTAAATGCCGCATTTGGTAAAATCATGCTTTCTTTGGGGAGCTACTATCGTGCAGACAATCATGAAGAAGTTTTTACACAGATTTCCCATCCTATTATTACAAGAATACTTGATTTTGTACTAATCGCTGGTAGTTTTATTATGGGCTTCGTTATGATAGCCGGTGCAGGATCAAACTTAGAACAACAATTTGGACTTCCTTTTTGGGTTGGCGGATTAATTTGCTCACTTTTAATCATAACCGTATCATTTATGGACTTTGATAAAATTACCAGTGTTCTAGGTGTTTTTACACCTATTATGATTGTAATGATATTCATCATTACAGGCTACTCTTTTATTGGTAAAAGTCATGATTGGACTACATTAGAGGCTATAGCCCACACAATCAAACCAGCCACAAGCAATGTATGGTTTTCTGTCATTAATTATTATTCTCTATGTGCTATGACAGCTGTTTCTATGGCCTTTATTTTAGGTGGTTCTGTTGTTCGTATTGGTATTGCTGAAAAAGGTGGCACTCGTGGTGGCCTATTAGTCGGATTAGTTGTTTTTATAGCTGCTATCTCTATTTTTGCAAATCTAGATACAGTAAAAGATGCAGATTTGCCGATTCTTGCTATTGCCAATCAAATTCATCCTTGGCTAGCATATATATATGCAATCACAGTCTTTTCACTTATTTTTAATACAGCATTCTCTCTTTTTTATTCTATTGCTAGACGTTTTGCCAACGGCAGCACAAAAAGAATGAGAATTGTTATTATTTCTGTAGTAATCATAGGATATATATGTAGTTTCTTTGGTTTTAAAGATTTGATTAGTATCCTCTACCCAATTCTCGGTTATATGGGACTATTACTCCTAATTATTCTTATTTATGGCTGGCTCCGTGATCGTAAAGATATCATTATGGAAAAACTCTTCCGAAGAAAGATGCTCCATTTATCATTAAAAAAACATAGTCCTCACAAAAATCTTTCAGAAAAAGAACGCGAACTATTCCATACATTAGGTGATATTAGTCAAGCAGATACAAAATCTCTTAAAGAAGATATTCATAATGAAGCAAAAGAAATACTTTCAAATACGGAAACAGTTCAAGAGCTAAAAGACTATGTAGAAGAGCATCTCTCAATAGACGAAGAAGTTATACATCAAAATATCAATATTCTACAAGAACAACAGGAAGAATCAAAATCAACTGAATCTTCTAAAGGTAGACCTATCAAAAAGTCCAATATAAATAACAATGAAGTAAAATGAATAACGAGGAAATAATGACAGGTGTGGAATTAGAAATTATACTAAAAGCTGGGAAAATACTACTTAGCAGTGGCGCCGAAATCAGTCGTACAGAGGATACTATGAACTACATAGCACGAGCTATGAATTTTAAAGATTTAGAAGCCTACGTATCCAATAGAGGTATTTTTGCAACTGCTAAGAAAGCTGATGGAACTGAAATTACTCGTATTTGTAACGTTCCTGAAGTCGATATTAACCTCAGTAAAATTGAATCTGTTAATGCTCTCTCCCGACGTATCACACAAAAAAATATTACTATTGAGGAGATTGAAAGTGAACTTAATCAAATTGATACCATGTCAGACTATTCTTTTTTTTGGAGATTAGTAGCTTATACGTTAGGAGCTTCGGGCTTTAGCTATGCAATTGGTAGTTCAATAACAGACTCTATAATTGCAGGTATTATAGGCTTAATATTAGGCGTCTATATGTGTACCATCAAACGCATACTTAGCTCTGATGTATTGATTACCATTTTAGGTAGTATTCTAATAGCCTTATTGGGTAATCTCTTTATCCACTTTGAATTAGGCTCCAACCTATCAGTTATATTACTAGGAGCCATGATTGACATTGTTCCCGGAGTTCCTTTCGTCAATGCTATTAGAGAGTATAGCCAGAATAACTATAATACAGGAATAACCCTTATGATGGGCGCGTTACTTACCTGTATTTCAATGGCTGTAGGGGTCGCAGTAGTACAATCACTACTCTTCAACACACAAATGATTCCTCTTTATACCTCTAATTTAGATACTAATTCCTTAACCTCTATGTTTATGCGTAGTATAATGGCTGGTATTGGTACGACAGCATTTGCAATCTTATTCCGTGTAGCTAAACAACATTTTATCGATTGTACAATATTAGGATTCATCTCATGGTTCTTGTTCTTAACATTATCTTCACTACAGTCTAATGTTATGCTCTCCATATTCATCAGTGGTTTTATCATCGCCATAGCATCAAGAATATTGGCTGTTAAACGGAAATGCCCTGCTATAGTTTTCCTAATGACTAGCTTATTCCCTTTACTACCAGGGCTCAGCTTTTATCGATCCATTTATTATATGCTAATGGGACAAGAAACTATTGCCATTAGCTTCGCAAAAGAATCCTTTTTGATAGCTTTTACAATTGCTATATCTATCGTAATTGTAAAACATATAAAACCACCACGAATCAAAAAACACACTTATAAGTAATATAACCTTATAACAAATTCATGTAAATTACTTGCCCGACAAAAGAGGTTCCTATAAGTCACTACTGTGACCATTAGGAACCTCTTTTATTTATAACTATATTGTGCTAATTAGATATCACTTATTTATAACTGAACTGCGCATCCATAATCATTTGGCGCAACTGCTCAATGCGAATACCTTCAGGTAGCTTGTCTCTATAAAACTGCAAATTATAATAGTAACGAGTATCTTCATAATCAGTAACTAATACCATATCCGTCCTATTATGTAATGGCCAGCCATACATAAATTCGGCTAGCAAACTACGCACGCCATCATTATTGACCTCTATTACATCATGCTTAACAGGCAATACCATCTTAACTGTAGGTTCAGGAACCGTTCTATCTTCAATAATCTTCTTAACCTCTTTATCTAAGGATGCACTACTTTTATCAATAGATCTAGCCTTTACATGCATAAATACTCCATCAGAGGTTCTAAACGCCCTACCATCAATGTCCTTTGTTTCACCCTGTGTTTCGATAGCATTCTTTAATACTCGGAATTGATACGGTCCATAAAACTTTGTATCTGTAATAGCATCTAATGCCGCATCATATTGACCATTATGTACATTCGTAACATGCATAACAGGATTTATATCGCTAGCTTGTGAAAGCATTGGTACGGCTAAACACAATCCTAGACTAAGTAGTGTAATATAACGTTTCATACACACATCCCCCATTGAACACTAATATTAACTGTATTGTAACATAATAAAAAGATATTCATGAAAATGATGATTGAAGACATGAAAAAAGGCCCGACTGTGAAGTCAGACCGTTTCTTCAATATTAAAACTTAGAAGCGAAGTCTGGCGACCAAACCATTTATGCCTCACTTTGATATAAATTATATCATATCTAAACAGGGAAAGGAATCGAAGGATTCCTTTCCCTATTTTCAATTATAAATGTTTATGGTGTATACGATAGTGACTTATATCATCGACAAGATATCCTCTTAATTGCTATATTTGTAATATATTACTACTGGGCTGACGGATTCGTAGAATTGACTACATGCACAGTAGCACACATCGTGTGATAGCCGACCGTCTGGGCAAGCTTTTGTTCAGGCGGTCTTTTTTTATTTTCTTGTAGCAAATAATACTGTACAAAGTTTTAATCATCTCACCTATATGAAAGGAGTTTTCTTATGAGAAATCGCTGGCTTATTGCTCTAGCAGCCATTGGTCTGCATATATCCATCGGTAGTGTGTATGCATGGAGCGTGCTTACACGACCTATCATGACAGATATGGGCTTTACTATGTCTCAAACAACATGGACCTTCTCCCTAGCTATCCTGATGCTTGGACTGTCTGCAGGCTTTTTAGGATCTTTTGCAGAAAAAATAGGTCCCAAGAAAAGCGGACTTCTTTCAATGTTATTCTGGGTGGCAGGACTATTAGGAACAGCCTATGCACTTAGCATACATAATCTTACCTTACTTTATCTCTTCTATGGTATCATCGGTGGTATCGGACTAGGTATTGGTTATATAACACCAGTTTCTACGCTCGTAAAATACTTTCCAAATCGCCCAGGATTTGCCACAGGATTAGCCATTATGGGCTTTGGATTTGCTTCACTCATTGCAGGACCACTTATGCAATTCCTCGTAGCTCAAGTTGGATTAGTAAATAACTTCATTATCCTCGGCATAATCTATCTAGTGGTTATGAGCGCCTCTTCTCTCTATTTGAAAGCACCTCAACCAAAACAACCACCTCGAACTCCGAAAGATAAATCCACTATGTACGTTCATAATCATGGCATGCTAGCCAACGATGCTATGAAAACTTGGCAATTTGGTGCCCTTTGGTGGATTTTCTTTATTAATATTACCTGTGGTATAGGTCTTCTATCCTTAGCGTCCCCTATGGCACAAGAAACCATTGGTATGACACCTGCAGCAGCTGCATCACTAGTTGGTATCATCGGTATCTTCAATGGTGGAGGTCGCATTGCGTGGTCTACTATCTCCGACTACTTTGGCCGAGCACAAACTTATATACTATTCTTTATTCTACAAATCATCGCATTCTACGTACTTGCCGAAACCAATAATGCTCTAACATTCCAAGTTTTAATTCTTCTCATTATCACCTGCTATGGCGGCGGATTCGCCTGTATGCCAGCATATCTTGCAGACCTCTATGGCATACGCCAACTCTCCACTATTCATGGCCGCATTCTAACCGCTTGGGGATTAGCAGGCATCGTTGGTCCCATGCTCGTGTCATACTTTCACGAAGCAGGATATGGATATACTACAGCCTTAGTATGCTTTGCGCTTCTATTTGTATTAAATACAATTATTGCTATAATCTTAAAAATATACGGCAAACGAGGTCTGCATAAAAGATACTGTTAAATCCCCCGAACTAATTACAAAACGAAAGAGGTTCCTATTGGTCACCTAGGTGACTATTAGGAACCTCTAATCTATTTACTTTT
>NZ_CAJLUB010000030.1 GCF_905209685.1 uncultured Veillonella sp.
GTATAAAATTATAATCTGATTATAATGTTTCTATAGAATGAAAGTCAAGAAAAATTCTTAACTTTCAATATGCCAAGATTTTTTAAACAAAAGATGATAACTGACAAAAATATTGATATACGGAATGCCAAGCCCAATTATCCATAAACCGCTTAATAGAGAATCATGAAGTCTACGTATACCTAGTGTAATCATCGCTAAAGCTGGCCATATCAGGATCGCCATAAATCCCCAACGTGGTATATAAAGAGATATACCACACTGAACAATTAACGATACTACGGCTATAGCCATATTCATAATAATGTCCATAAAAATGCGAGCTCCTACAAGACCGCCCCAAAAGACTGATACAGGAGTCCTGCCCTTAACATCAAAGATTTTAGCAAATAAAACATCCCATATACAGCTACAAATATAGTCAAATTTACTATTATTTGTATCTTTAGTAATCGTGGAACTTCGAGTATAGGTAATAATATAGTTATTATACCTATCTCGTCCTTCATCTAAACCATACTCATTAGAATCTGGCACACTAAGTGGCAACGCAAAGCAAGCCAAGATAAAATACTGCCATAAAAATCCGTCCCAATGAAAGCCTGCATTTATAAAGGTTTCGGATATAGATTCCCAACTAAAACTCATACCCCAATATACCCACAAACTTAGGTATGCTATGGGTACTAAAATCATATACCACAAGGATGAACCACAGTCATTCAATCTACGTTTGAGTAAAAAAATAGTTACTACTATATGTATAATCTGCAAACATCCAAAATAAATATATGACAAATATGTACTGCCTTGAAACAAACCATCTTGAATAAATCCTATCAATACCACAAATAGAAGGTACGCTAAAAATTTGCTTCCCATTAAACCAAGCACAGCCCATAAAAAGCCAATCGGCCTATACGTTGATTCACTCGCAGCATTTCTATATTTTGTTTAAATAGTGAAATCTCATTATCTAACCACATTAAAATAAATCTCTCTTCTCTCTCATACCGAAGGATATCTTCAAATTAAAGCCATGTAAACATAATCAATAAAGAGCTACATATACATCCCTTTTATTGTTATATCATATCCAGTTTTCTATCTATTCTAATATAAATAATTAAAATTGAATATATTGTCTCTCAAGCAGTCCATAAATTTAGAAGGTTTATATTGTGTTCCCTTAAATACTAATAGTATACTGAAACTACATATGTTATCAGGTTTTACTGATTATTATGCCAAGGAGAGAGCATGAGTTTTTATTTTACTGATCAAATACAACAGTCTTTCAATAAAATATTCCACCAATGCAATAAAGATATCGCTTGGGAGGGTAAGGCTGAGCTCGATGCCCTTGTGAAATTGGACGAGGAAGGGCAAGAGATTCCAGGTATCGGCGATGTGTACGCTATTTTGGCGCGCGTCTATTCTGGTCCTCAGTTCACATGGATTGAAGCAGGTTTCCCTGAGGATGATACTAAGGCGTATAGCTACTTACATAGGGCTATCCGCAAAGGCAGTGCCATTGCTATTTTACAGGCTATGCGTACCTCAGGTGCCCTTACACCAACCATTGAAAAAGAGCTGCCTATGACAAAGGACGAAGCATTCCAGCGCGTCTATGAAGGCGCTCAAAAGGGTTGTTCCTACTGTGCCTACGCCATTGCCAATGTATTCCAATGGGAGGATTACCGCCTCTTGCCATCTGCACAAAAGATAGTTAATGAAGTTGAACCATCTGGTGTTGCCCGTTTCTTGAAATCTTTATTTATACAACAAGATCAACGTAAATTAGCAAATAAGGTAACAGCTATTGCGCAGCAATGGTTGCGTAAATCTGCTGATGCAGGTCTTGTCATTGCGTACCGTAACCTTCGCATCACCTATGCCGAGAAAGGTAATAAGGCAATGGAGGAACACGTTATTTTTGAAGGCGCTGAAGCAGGTTTGCCACTCATGATGTATTTAGCAGGCGATATATGTAAGTCGCGTGGAGAGCATGAACGAGCTCTCGAGTATTTTGAGCGCGGCGCAGCCATGAATAATGGCCTGTGCTTGCGTGAAGCTGCTGAATATTATGCGAAACTAGGTGAGTCTCACAAAAGAATCCCTCAAGATATTCAAAAGGCCCTCAAATACTATGAACGTGCCGCTATAAGCCCAGATTATTTAGACTTTAATGACCACGCTTATGTTACAATGCAAGCCATCATTCTTCGTACATTGAACATCGATGGGCAATCCCAAGACTGGTCTCGCATTGCTCACTTATTGCAACATCCAGCTATTTACAGTCTCGATAGCCTTTGGCCATATCTCGCTTATGTATTTACGTTCAAAAAAGGTAATACCCCTGCCATAGAAACCGCCGTAGAGTGCGTTGATCAGTCTAGCAAATGTTACGATAGATACGGCAGTTATGACTATGCGGACCATCTATGGCAACTGGCAGCGGGCTATTGCTACGAAACTGGTGCCATTACCAAAAAGCCGGAGTTAGACCTAGCCGTTACCTTCTACGAGCATGCTCGTGAAAGCATCAACCGTCTCAACACAAGAAACGATAATTGTTTTGGTACTGGTGAACCGTTGGTAATTCCTGACGAAGCATCTGAACGATTAGACGCCTTTGAACTCGTTAACGGACATTATCAGTACAAAGAAGGTGTCACACAATCTTCTACAACGTGCAATCCTATGCCACCTGCTTGGCCGCAAAACTCTGTTGACGTCTTAGAAATCTTTGAGGACTCTACAACTGGTTGGCGCACGAATAAATACGACTGGAATTTCATTCAACGGGAATGGGATACACAAAAATATCTCAGCTTTATCATCTATGATAATCGCCAATCCATAGGAAACGTTATTCACGATGTGTACAGCATCGTTATGTTCCACAATGAAGATAAAAATGCTTGTACCATCTATCTATATGGCTATATTGACAATCCAACGGAACGCGATGAAACCTTGGAGCCTACGGTATACGAAATACGATACTTCAAGGAGATGTCCATTCCTGAAGGTCTCGCTTTAATTAAGGAATTCTATGATCATGCTACCTTGCCTGTTATTGATGAAAGTTGGGAGAAAGAGTACAAAAACACTACGCCTCCTCGGGAATACGTATTAACTTGCGACAACGATATTTTCTACCTCAATCAATATGAATTTTCAAATCAAATGATTAAGGATGCCTTAGAAGGCGTAGCGAATGGTAAGTATGATATGATTTCGGTTCGCCCTTCTAGCATTGATGATCAATGCATTAGCTATTATATCGAGCGCAAAAAAGGTAAAAACTTACGCATTCAACTCTATGCCACTGTAGACGAGGACAACGAATATGTCTTCGAACGAGAATCTTGCAACTTAACCTCCATTAACTACTGGATTCAGGAATCTATAACAAGCAACAAACTACCGGATTTAAGTGATTGGGATGAAATAAAACAAAAATAAGAGTATTATTTTATCAAGAACATACTATGACTAAGAAAGGAGGGATACATTGGAAACGTGGAAACGAACGGTATACATCAGTTTAGTCTGTGTATTCTGTACAGCCTTTGGTGTAAGTCAGCTAGCTCCAATTCTGCCTTTATACTTTCATGATTTAGGCGTCCAAACACCAGAAGCAATGTCCTTATGGTCTGGTTTAGCAACCGGTGCAACTTACATAATCGTTTGCTTGGCTGCTCCATTTTGGGGTCGTGTTGCTGACAAAAAAGGTCGTAAAATTACATTAATACGATCTAGCTTTGGCATGGCCTTATGTAATGCTTTGATTGCCTTTCAAACAACCCCTGAGGGAGTCGTACTAATTCGTTTAATCCAAGGTCTTGTAAGTGGATTTTACTCCGCATCAATTACCTTAATTGCTTCTGAAACCCCTATTGAGCGAACAGGTTGGGCCTTAGGTCTATTGGCATCGGCTAACCTAGCAGGCTCGCTCCTTGGACCTCTATTAGGTGGCTACATTGCAGATACAGTAGGTATTCGCAATGACTTTATCATCGTCGGTGCCCTCATGGGCTTAGCCGGTGTGCTAGCTACTATATTCATCCATGAAAATTATGTACCAAAGCCTAATCCTGAAAAACTTTCCATCCGCAAGTTAAAAGAGCAAATACCAGAATTTAATAGCATTGTCGCATTATGTGTAGCCTCCTTTATCTACGCAATATGTATTATGTCCTTACAACCTGTTATCTCCGTATATATTAAAGGAATCGTTCCTAGCGACACAGAAAATCTCGCATTTATTGCAGGTGCCGTATTCTCCGCTATGGGTATTGCTCAACTTATGAGTAGCTCTCCACTAGGTAAATTGGTCGATAAAATTGGCCCCCGTAAAGTGTTAGTAGTCTCTCTTATCTATGTAGGGGTTTTAAATATCCCTCAAGCCTATGTTTCCGATGTATATCAACTTGCCATCATCAGATTCCTACAAGGCTTTGGGTTAGGCGGTATGCTTCCTGCTTTAAACACCTACCTATCTTCCAAAACACCTCGAGAATTTACAGGCCAAGTATTTTCCTATAATCAGTCTTGTTTATTTTTCGGCTATTTCTTAGGGTCTGTTGGTGGTGCTAGCCTTATGGCATGGCTAGGCTTTACTACCCTATTCTGGGTTAGCGGTGGCTTATTTATTATTTCCGCTCTATGGATTGGCTTCAAACTTAAATAATAGAAATTTACAATATAAATAGAACCACATAACTCTACAATATAAAGAGAACCCCTTCATGATGTTAATCATAATGGGGTTCTTTTCTTATGCATTTTAAATTTAAAAGCTTTAAGCTGTTTAACTTTATATCATTATAGTTGCACAACTACATGTTATCTAATTATAGTAACAATAGCATAATAACTACTGTAGCAATAATACATGGTACAGCATTACGTTTTGCCATTTCCATAGGATTGATACCAGCAAGGCCGGCAATGATGATACCTGCACCTGCTACTGGACTCATACTACGACCGATACCAGCACCTAATTGGGCCATGGAGCCCAGTTGCATAATGCCATAGCCAAAGTCAGCTGCATGAGGTGTTACCGCACCGTTAAACGCAAGGGCTGCTGCATTACCAGAACCAGAAATAACAGCTAATAAGAATGGACCAAAGGCAGCACCGATTTGAGCAATTTGTTGAGAGTTCTTCATGCCATCAATGAGTGCACTTGTAAGGCCGATGTATTGCATACCTGCTGTAAAGCACGCTGCTGCAGCCATAAGACCAACTACATCGCACATGCCATCGCCAGTACCACGGAAGAATTTCTTAACTGCATCTGTTACATTAGGTCGTACTGCAATAATACCAATCGCCGTACCAATTAACATGGACACAGGAACGGAAATCTCTGGAATCACTGCTACTTGTTTACTACCAAGTACGAGTAATACAAGCGGAATGATTGGGATGATGGCATATAAGTAATTTACCTTGAATTCTTTGCCTTCTTCTTCGTTAGCCTCTTTCAATACATACCCTGTATGTTCCTTCTTAACGATAGCTACGATATTGAGCAAGATCGCCGCTACTACAATGCCGATTATAGCTTGCATAGAGAAGCTAGCAATAACGGTCATTACGTCTTCACCGGCTAGTTGTGCTACTTGTGGGTTAAACATAAGGCCTGGGCTCAATGCACTACCCCAAGTTCCTAAGAAAATAGCAGAGCCTGCCATGGCAGGATGCACACCAGAGCGAATCAATGCAGGAATTAGCAATGCGCCCACAGCAGCTGCACAGCCTGCTGCAGTAGGCAACGCAATGTTGATCAAGAACGTAATAATAACAGCACCAGGGATGATGATTTTAGTCATCTTTTTAAGGCCTGCAGAGATGAAATATACCATGTGCTCTGTACATTTTGTATATTCCATAACATAACTAAAACCAAGTACTGTACAAATGGTTGGTACAAGACCTGGATTTGTAAGTTCTTTTACAAAGGCTGTCGTACCAGCACCAAGTTGCCCACCAATAAAGCACATTAATAAGCCCGATAGCAATAAAACGAGCCGTGTTTCAAACTGTTTAATAATGGCAATAAACGTCGCCACTACGATAACAATACCAGCAATAACCATATTCTCTCCAATCCGTGTACTTTCAACTTAAAACGGCTAACAATACTCTATTACATCTTAAATTTGAAATACACTTTTACACAATCTGATATCAACGGATATCTCTACTTACACAAGTTTTGTAGTTTCTAAACTAAGTTTTCTAAGCACTGTATCCAATACCTTAGCGCCTGTAACGATGTCATCCATTTCCGCAAATTCAGCTGGATTATGACTAATACCTTCGCGGCATGGGATAAAAATCATTCCCGTTGGAACATCATCGGCCCAGTGCATAGCATCATGACCAGCACCGCTTGGCATGGTCATATAGTCTACACCTACAGACTTAACAGCCTCTTCAATTTCTCGAATCATAGCTGGATGCATCGCTACAGGATGATCCTGTGCAATAGGCTCAATCGTATAGGATAAGCCTCGTTTCTCTGCAATAACATCAATAAATTCCTTAATGAGAGTAACTACAGAATCACGGGCCACCTTAGAAATACTGCGAATATCAACGCCCAGTTTAACCGCCCCAGGGATAACGTTCATCGCACCCGGTGTTACCTCAACAACACCGACTGTGCCCACCACTGGAGGCTCCTCTTGCATGGATGCAATCTCCTCAATGCCGAGGATGATTTTTGAAGCCCCACATAACGCATCATGACGCAAATTCATTGGTGTTGCACCACTATGATCCGCATTGCCACGAATGGTTACATAGAACCGCTCTGGTGCGGCAATCCCCGTTACAACACCGATGGGTTTTGCTTCGTGCTCTAGCACCTTCCCCTGTTCGATATGTATTTCAATGAAAGACTTTACAGGTTGTTTATATTCCATATGCTCAATAGCATCGGGATTTAAATTACGACCTTTCAACGCATCATACAAGGACACACCTTGTTTATCTACTAAGCGTTGTAAATCTTGCAATGTCAATTCACCACGCATAGCCTTACTACCTAATGTAGCAGCTCCAAAGCGACTAGACTCTTCACACATAAAGTCCACCACTGCAATGGTATGGTCATGTTCAAAACCATCATTTGTCATACTGCGAACCGCTTCGATAGCAGACAATACGCCCACAACACCATCATAGTTGCCCCCATTCGGTACGCTGTCCGTATGAGAGCCAACCATAACAATCGGTAACTCTGGGTTTTTACCAACTTTATACCCCATAACATTACCGAAATCATCCATTTCAACAGTCAAGCCCGCATCAGTCATACGGTCAATGATATATTGGCGTCCCTTCCAGTCTGCGTCGGTGAAAGCTAGACGATTAATGCCTTCTCCAGGCGCAGTCAACTGTGCCATAGCCTCAAAATCTTTAGCTAAACGCTCTCGTTGAATCATATAACACCTCACAATCTAATACTCATATTACATCTAATATATAGCACACTATACATATTTCGATGTATACATCTATATAGTTATGTACCTATAGTTTAGATGTATGCATCACAATATCTCAATCAATATGTCTTATTTTAAATAGTGAGTTGCAATTGTACCTAATGCAACAATACCGTTTAGCATGTCTTCTTCATCGATATCAAATAATGGATTATGATGAGGTGCTTTAATGGCAGAGCCCAATACCATATATGTTGCTCGACCACCACGATCGATTACACGGTTCAAGAAGTAAGCGCAGTCTTCACTACCACCGCCGCTATAATCGAATGGTACTTCTTTAAAGATACCTAATGGTTCAATAATAGATTGTACTTCGCGAGCTAAATCATCGCTAATACGGCCTGCTGGTGTTTCACCTTGTTTTGTAATCTCAAAGGTACAATCATGCATTTCTGCAGCACCTTTAATAATGGTCTTAGTGCGTTCAATCATATAATCATTGATCTCTGTAGTAGCACCACGAGTTTCTAATTTAAGTGTTGCTACATCAGGAGTAACATTGCGACCTGTACCACTTTCAAAAACGCCTACATTCATGCGAGATGCACCCCCACTATGGCGAGCAATGGCTTGTAAATTAATAACAGCTGTACAGCCTGCAAGCATGGCATTTTGAGCCTTTTCAGGAGAACCACCTGCATGGGAAGAATAACCATGGAATACAGCATCAAGTTTTGTAGTCGCTAAAAAGCCATGATCACTACAAGCAAAGCAATTAGATAACTGTTCATTAAATCCGATATGCATGCCGAACATCAAGTCAACATCATCTACTACGCCAGCCTCTACCATCGCTTTAGCACCACGTACGCCTTCCTCTGCTGGTTGGAAGATTAGTTTAATAGTACCCTTCAAGCCATCCTTATGTGTAGCAATATATTCAGCAAGGCCAAGGCCCATTGTCATATGTGTATCATGACCACAAGCATGCATAGCCTTCTCATGGCGGGAACGGAAACCATTCTTAGCAGGAATATGGTTAGATGCTTTAGATTCGATTACATCATTGGAATCCATATCTGTACGGAACGCTACTACAGGACCATCATCACTAAACTTCATAGTTGCCACAATAGCTGTTTTACCATAGCCCATCTTCTCTACTAGTTCAGGATCAGCACCTTCATCCATAGCACGAGCCATTGCTGCTTTCATAACATCCTCGCTAGGCAAGCCCATACGAGAATCTAAATCAAGCACTTCTGCACCGAGTGCCACATCATAACCCAAAGCAATTAGCTTTTCAGCTACTTTAGCGGCAGAACGATATTCGAGCCAAGCTGGCTCTGGATACATATGAAAATCTCGACGCATAGCGATAAAATCATCGCGGCGTTGTTGTACGAAATCTTTTACAGACATAGGAACCTCCTAAAAATTAATTAGTACTTATATATTAACTATATGAATAGATAAGTAAATAGTCAACCAAATAGGTCATGTATACAATATAAAGAGACTAGCTATGATATAATAATAGTAACAAAGAAGGTGCCTATGACATTAAATGTTAATAAAGAAAAACTCACCATTTTAGATGTACAATTTGATAATTATGAGGACTTTGATGCAGTTTGGTATGCCGTAGGTTCATCTATGATTGAAGACTTCACTCCTACAACTGAATCAGTTCTAGAATTAAAAAATTATGTTACAAACAGAAGGAAGGAACTACAAATTGGCTAAGAACCAATACAAAAGAAAGTATAATTAAGAACTTAGCTAAAATCTTAGATTGCCTAAATTTCTTTCATCCATTTAGGGAAGGTAATGGTCGCACACAACGTGAAGTTATTCGAGTATTAGCATTATCAAAGGGGTATAAAGCTCAAATTCGTGTTTCTGAAGATGATACTGTATATAATACCTATATGGACGGAACCGTACATGGCGACTTACAGAAACTAGAACTATTATTTGAAAAAATATTAGAAAAAATATAATATTTGATTACAAAAAACACATATACCTCATGGTATATGTGTTTTCGTTTGTTTATTTCATTTCTACTTTATTCAGTTTTTCTAGTACTTCTCGTTTAATTTGACGGTGTCGATCCCAGGCGATAATGAATACGGTTGCAATGATGCAAATCATGCCAAAAATACCGACCAGCGTAAAATGATTCCCTAGCAATACCCATCCAAAGATCGCTGCTGAGATTGGTTCTAATGATGAAAGTATAGAGCCTTGTATAGCACCAATGAGTCTAACCCCTTCCATATAAGCATTAAAGGATACGACTGTACCAAGTATGATGATGGCGAATAGTCCTAACCAGGTCATGCCATCCCAGAGGGCTTCCGATTCTACTTGTTGAAACATAGCTAAAGATAAAATACCACAGATAAACATGGCAAAGCCCACAATGGATGTGGTGCCATATTTCTTTAATAGCTCAATAGGTTGCAATGTATATACACAGATACTAGCTGCCGATACAAGCCCCCAGAATAAAGCAAGCACATTAAAGTTCGAAACATCTAGCCCTTCTTGCATGACGATACAGAGTGTTCCCACCAAGGCTAATACAATACAGAAAAACTCTGGTATAGATGGCTTTTTAAAGTATCTCAAAAACAAATAGATAATGATCAGCGTAGGCGCAACATATTGAAGGACCGTAGCAATACCGACGCCTGAAATGGCAATGGCCTTGAAGTATGAGTACTGAGATAAAGCAATACCTAAAATACCAAATACTAATAATTTCCCTATATCCTTAGGTTCTGTAAAGATAGAGAAAATACGCTTACCATCCCTTATATAAGCAAGTCCTATCGTCAATATACCTGCTATGAGCAAACGCGCTTCTAGTAGCCACTCCACATTGATATGCTTTGCATTTTCTAGGAATTGTACAGATGTGCCTGAAAGCCCCCAAAATAGAGCACCTAAAATGGCAAGGGCCATACCTTTCCATTGTTTTTTCTCCATACAACCTCCTATCACAACTACTTTCACATTATGTATAATCATAACAAAGAGGCCTCTAAACCGCAATATTCAGCAAAGAGACCTCAAACTATGTACGTTTTTCTAGAGCAATTATAATAACTGTAGCAATGATCATGGCCATGCCAATTAGCCCTAATGCACTAAATTGGTTGCCTAACAAAGCCCATCCAAAGAAAGCTGCCGAAATCGGTTCAATAGATGACAGGATTGATCCTGGCACTGCACCTATTCTCTTAACACCTTCTAAATAAGCATTAAAGGATACAATTGTCCCCAAAAAGACAACATTGAAACAGCCAATAACAGTCCATACATCCCACATAGCATACGAATTTGGCTGATGAAATAAAATAGCAGCAACAATACCACTGAGAAGCATACCGAATCCTACAATCGGCAAGGTTCCATATTTATATAGTAAATCTACGGGAGAAACACTATATACAGCGACCCCTACAGCAGATAGAAGTCCCCATACAAGCACGGCCAGTGGGAATCGCTCCATAGAAAAGCCATCATTCCCCATCAAACAAATCGTACCTACCAAGGCCAGTATAACGGAAATAA
The DNA here is from genome assembly GCF_905209685.1 of uncultured Veillonella sp. Lineage (GTDB taxonomy): Bacteria > Bacillota > Negativicutes > Veillonellales > Veillonellaceae > Veillonella. Next base: position 11,064 of record NZ_CAJLUB010000030.1, read on the forward strand.
TTTCCCCTTTAGAGGGCCTTTTACCATAACGGGCAAGCATATAAATAATAATCATTGATGGCGCCAAGTATTGAAGCACCGTCGCAATACCGGCCCCAGCTAAAGCAATGGATTTAAAGTATGTATATTGGCATAAAGCCATGCCAAATACGCCAAAAACGATAAGCCCTACCGTATCTTTCAAACTACGAAAGACATGGAAGATAGAATTGCCATATTTAAACCATGCATAGATAACAGTCAATAGTCCTGCTGTAATTAATCGCATGGTGACAAGCCATTCCAAGTTCATATTCCTAAAGTTACTTAAGAACTGTACTGAAGTACCTGATACGCCCCATAAAACAGCTCCTAATAGGGTTAGTAAGACACCTATAATTTCATATCGCTTCATAGGATTACTCGTCTAAGAGGTCTACATGTACTTTTACAACAACCTTGCGAATTTTAATAGGCTTATCATTAACAGCTAATAGTGGTCTATGGATATCAGATGGGAAGAATACTGTATAATACCCTTCTGGACAGTGGATGTGTCCTTCATCAACAGCTTCATTAGGATAGAAATAGCAATCACGATCTGGATAAGACTCCACAGGCTTTACGAGACCTTTATCTACAAAAAAGCCCATATTTTCTTCCCCATCTACCATGAATTGAATATCTACATAGTTGCGATGAGACTCAGGTTTTGTAGTTTCAAACAGCTTGGTTTCCACATCGTCTACATTGGCATACATCATGTCACCTTCAATGGCATGACGGCCGCCTGGCAATGCTTTCAAATCTGTATTTTTTAAGAAATCTAAAGCTCGTACGATGGCTTTAGGATAACCCATTTTTGTATAATCTGCAGTAATGCTAGAAAAAAACATATGCGATCCTTTCCCGATATCTGGAAATAACACCCGATACATAAGCAATTATATTATCTTAATGTTAGCACATATATACATAAAGGACTAGCAATTCTATTATTTCCACTGCATCTATACATACCAATGATTAGGTCTCAATATTCTCCGTTATCGATTAAGTCTATCCTAATCTATTTCAAATATAGTAAAAGCCCTCCATACGCTACATATATGGAGGACTCCTGTAAAATACTATTCAAATTTATGACTTACGTCAATTGTTATGCTATTAAGTTGTTACGATATGCAATTATCTATTCAGTTGTAGTGATTCTAACTGTAATTGATACAGTACGTGGACATGTTCTTAACTTTATTCTTGAGTCTTACGAGCAGCGATAATTTCTTCCGCTTGCTTATGTGGAACCTCTTCATAAGTATAGAACTGACGGTTAAATACGCCTTGTCCTTGAGTGATAGAGCGCAATGCAGTTACATAGTCGGCCATTTCAGCCAATGGTACTTGTGCTTTAACAACAGAAATACCTGTTCTTTCACTTTGTTCCATGCCTAATACACGACCTCGACGGCTATTCAAATCACCCATGATGTCGCCCATGAAAGCATCTGGTGCAAACACGTTAACTTCATAGATTGGTTCTAATAGGACTGGTTTCGCCTTAGGAATTACATCCTTGATAGCTTGTGACGTAGCTACTTTAAATGCTAACTCTGAGGAGTCTACGCTATGGTAAGATCCATCCAAGAGTGTCACTTGCACGCCAATCATAGGATATCCCGCAATTAAGCCTTTATCTAGGGTTTCTTTGGCACCCTTTTCCACTGCTGGTATGTATTGTTTAGGTACAGCACCACCAAAGATTTTGTCTACGAATGCAAATTCGCTTCCATCGTATAATGGGTCCACTTGAATCTTAACGTGACCATATTGACCATGACCGCCACTTTGTTTCTTATATTTAGACTCGGTTTCAGCGGAGCCTTTAATTGTTTCGCGGTATGGAATATATGGAGTCACAAGTTTAGCTTGTACGCCATATTTACGATCCATTTTGTTGAGGATATGCTCGAGATGAACCTCGCCCATACAATCGATTTGTAGTTGACGGGCCTCAGCATTTTTCACTACTACGCAAGTAGGATCTTCTTCTGCTACCTTAAGAACAGCACCAGCTAATTTTTCCTCCTCACCTTTTTTCACAGGTTCTAATGCTACTGTGTATAGAGGTTGAGGGAAACGGATAGCGTCGTATGTTACTTTAAAGTCAGGAGCAGTTAATGTATCGCCAGTTTTAGCATTAGCCAATTTCGGTATCACTACGATATCGCCAGCTTTAGCTGAGGATACAGGGATTTGTTGCTTCCCAATAAGGGTAACCATCTTGCCCCATTTTTCTTCTACGCCTTGATTTACATCAAAGAGGCGATCTCCTTCTTTGAGTTCACCAGAGAAGATACGTACAAAGCTTTGTTTGCCTGCGAATGGGTCTAACAATGTTTTAAATACGAATGCAGTTAAAGGCTTATCTACATGTACTACACATTGTTCGCCGGTTTCCGCATCAGTTGCGGTCATCACTTTTTTAGTTGCATCCGGCATGTAACGAATCATACGATCCAATACTTGATCTAGGCCAATACGAGATGTGGCACTGCCACACATGATTGGGCACACACGGCCACTAATCATCCCTTCACGCAAGCCTTGGCGAATTTCCTCTAAAGATAGTTCTTCGCCTTCTAAATATTTTTCCAACAATTCATCGCTACCTTCAGCCGCGGCTTCTACGGTCATTTCCCGAATTTCTTGAGCCTTTTCGATAAGGTGAGCTGGTACAGCAATCTCTGTTGGTTGGCCGTCCTTGTAAGTAAACGCAGTCATTTTTGCTACGTCTACGACGCCTTCAAAGTTGGCGCCTTCACCGATAGGAATCTGCAATGGCATAATGCCTTTGCCAAATAATTCCCGCATTCTTTCAATAGTACCGAAGAAATCGGCACCATCAACATCCATTTTATTGATAAATGCCATACGTGGCATTTGTAATTCCACTGCATAATCCCATGCGCGAACTGTGTCAGTTTCTACACCAGATGTGGCGGATAGTACCATCAACATACCATCGCACGCACGCAAAGCGGCACGAACTTCGCCATGGAATTCGTTATAGCCTGGAGTATCTACGAAGTTAACCTTGTGGTCATGCCATTCACATGGAGCCATGCCCAATTGGATTGTTACGTTACGTTTAATTTCTTCAGGTTCAAAGTCCATAATATGTTTATTGTCTTGGCCTTTACCTACGAAATCAACCGCACCAGAGGTTAACAACAAGGATTCAACAAGAGCTGTTTTACCTGCACCATCGTGGGAAACAACAGCAACGTTTCTAATTTTATCACTACTGTACTCTTTCATCGGAATCGCCTCCTTAATGGCAAATTACGGCTTTTGCTAATACATTTCGACACCCAAATAGAAAAGTCCTCTTTTTCCGAAAAAATTTATCAAAAAAAGAGGACTCTTTATTAATATTAATTTATATATCAATATTATCTACCAACTAAAGAGGCACAGCCACCAAGAAGTGCCATGAAGATTGCCCAGATAAGAACAAAAATAATGGACGTAATGATACAGGCAATGAAAACTTTCATTTTAGTAAGCATGACCTGTCTTGCCATAAGTTCTAAGGATACCCAAATGGATATAATAAATAACACTAAGGTTCCTACAAAATAGATAACCCCAGCAATGGCACTACTATCAAATGCAAGGCCTAAGATACCCATAAAAAGCAAGACTATCATATATCCAATACTAAATAATAGTACGCCATATCCTTGTAGATACCAACTAACTTTCATAATAGCTTGTACATTGTCGGTACCACCCATTTTAGTGATAACCCAGTTATATACATAGGAACCGATGGCCACCATCACAAAGGACCAACCGATGCTGATAAGCCATGCAAAAACAAATATAAAACTTGCACCGATACCGATTAAATAGGTTAAACCAGTAAATTCATTATGAGGGAGAAATGGAATTAACATAGTCCCAAATAAAGCCAATATAATATATGGAATAGCCCACAAGAATACAGTGCCCCAGAAACCTTTTTTCAATGTACCGGACTGTACAACTTGATCAATACCGCCTTTAAAAGGACTCGCAAATAACCGCCAAAAATCAGAATACCATTTTGTCTCCATAATACAACCTCATATACAAACTGAAACTCTCTAAAAACTAAAACTCTCCCGTACGTTTACCATAATGTTTGGAGTCACCATTTTGCTTCCAGCCTACGGTATCACCGATGGACATTACGCGGCGCGTTAAGCAGTCTTTACATTTGTCTGCATTATCATCTACGCAAGGTTTGTTATCGTACAGCAAGTATTTTGCACGGTGTTCAGGAATGGTAATGATAGGCATCAAAATATTAGCACCCGCAGCAAGGCCTTTTTCACGGCCTAGTTTATCAAGCGCTTGTAGCGCTGTTGTGGCAGCAATATTTACGTCTTTCAAAAATAAACGTGTCAACGCAATCATCTTTAGGCCCAATTGAATACGGCGCAATTTACCTGCTTCGTCATCGATGCCCATTGCCAATGCCTCTTGGCCTAGCGGCGTATCATGATGCACCACATACGGACCCATGCCAATCATATCGATATCCATATCGCGGTAGAACAAGATATCATTTACAAGGTCTTCTTCCGTTTGACCAGGCAAACCAATCATGACGCCTGTACCTACTTGGAAACCTACGCGGCGCAAGCTACGTAAGCATTCAACGCGCGTTTCAAAGGAGTGTAGTTCATCTTGAGGATGAATTTTATGATATAGCTCTTTATTTGTTGTTTCAATGCGCAATAAGTAGCGACTAGCACCGGCTTCACGCATGCGGCGGTACGCCTCTTCGCTTTGTTCCCCTACGCACATCGTAATGCCAAGGGAACCATCGCCAATGGCTTTAATATCGCGAATTAAATCCACCACATAATCCACAAAGGCATCATCACAACGTTCTCCAGATTGGAGCGTAATAGAACCATATTCATGGTCGTACGCCCATTGTGCCATCTTGATGATATCTTCACGGTTCATATCAAAGCGTTCCGTCTTGTCATTTTCACGACGGATACCGCAGTAATTACAGTTTTTGATGCATCGGTTCGAGAACTCGATGAGGCCACGATAGTACGCTACAGGCTTTACATATTTCGCCTTCACTTCGTAAGCCTTTTTATATATTAACTGCAACTGTTCTTCATCAGTTACAGACATGAGAAATC
>NZ_CAJLUB010000031.1 GCF_905209685.1 uncultured Veillonella sp.
TGGCATTATAAATATCATGGCCATCATCACTATCTATGATTTTCACACCGTCAATTGCCATATGAATCTCCTCTAGGACTCTCGTAATGCCAGTAGTGCAAATACTTCGTCCATATCAAGATTAAACATGTTACTTTCAAGATTAATAGGTTCAAAATAGTAACGAACTGTATCTGCCCCAAATTCATCGTTTAATTTGGCCCATTCTGCCCCTGAAAGCACAGTAAATCCAAGCGTATCATTTCCAAGGCTTTCAGTAAACCAACGCACCTCATAATCAGGCTGAACGAAGTCGTTGAAGTATTTGATAGTTACATCCCGATCTTTCTCATCACCGTAAGGAATTAAGAGTTCATTATCGCCCTTTTGTAACACAATATCGTCACCATAGAGCTTGCCATTACTAACAGTTTGAATATCGATAGGCTCATCCATCATATCATTGAAATAACGAACCACATCTTCGTCATCCTCGCGCCAGTCAATCCAAATAATAGCCTCAGAATTAAATAAATCATCTAAATCCATATCATGACTAAAGAAATCTTTAACTAATGTATACATATCTTCCATAATCTCTCCTGCATATCACTTATTTTTTAGATAGTCTACAACACCCGTGTCACCAATTTAGTACAACTCTATAAGGTTTCATAAATCACATCTTGTTGAACCGTAAAGTTTTCATCAAAAGAAACCAAAACATATAGATGTCCTGCTGGGGATTCTCCCACATCATAGCCTAGTGCAAATGCATCGTAACAACCTGACTTATCTAGCATAATATCGGTTAAGGTTAGTACAATAGACTCTTCTTGCGGTATTTCCTGTTGTATGAGTTCCTGTGCTAGTTGATCTAATTTATCTAATTGAACATATAATTGTTTCCACATTGGTAGTGAAAGCACCTCAGCCTCAGTATAATTAGTGCAACTAATATTAAGTTTTTGAAAGACTTGTCCTTCATTCTCTATACGATTAGTTCCCAATCTGCGAGATACAAAGTAAACGCCATACGGTTCTTCAGACCAGCTTTCAACATTCCATAAAGTCATTAATTCCGATTTTCTCATCAGGACGCTCCATTAGTTAATCATCCTGCAATATCCGCATCAGTAGGATTTCCATCTGCATCAATATGAGCTATGATGCAGTGCCCCCAGAAGATATCGTCATCGTCATAATAGACCTCTATGGTGCCATCATTGCGAAACGCCAATTCTCCCATCGTAATACGCTTAGCAAATACGTCTGACGTAATCGGATCTTGGTCGTCATTGTCGAGCCAATAATTAGCGAGTTCTAACAAGGTCTCACTAATATAGGTACTAATTCGTTGTTCAAATGCTTTGAAATTATCGATTGTATTGAAAGTAGCCAATGCTACGGTACAGCTTTCATCAGAACCCTCATCCACATCAAGGGTGAATGCATAATCATCAATTCTGGCTGTGTAATATTGATACTCTCGATTTAACAGGAAATCACCCCTATCAGTATGAAGGTATTTAGGAGTTTTCAAATAAGCCGACAAGGCCTCTAACTCACTATGTTTAGCATGTTCCTCTAACACCTCAAGCACATAATAGCGATTATTCCAAGAAGGACGCATATAGCCCAAGTCCTCTAAAGGCTTTGCTTTCTTAACCAACAATTTGTAAACGCCATGGGGCTCAAAAGAATAACCCCATCTATCGTCAAGGCCCTCAATAATCCACGTCAAAATGCCTTCGCTACGGTCAAGCATACCAGTTCGAGTATCTAGGATAGCATCGGTGTCCACCAGTGGTCTATGGTACTTCTCTAAATAAGGACTAGCCCCATTCGCATCACTGCGTGGTAATGCATAAATTTCAAACTCTTCCGATTCAAACTCTGCTTCATATTCTGGTAGACGTACAATACTCATATGACTCTCTCCTATTTATCTCACATACAAGCAAATATATAACTAGTCTATAGCCTAACATCATCATAATCGCTCAGCTACATCGATTCTATGTAATAATTCTTTCGCTAGTTCTTTGGCTGTTTTAAATTCCTCATTTGAAAGCACCATAAGTACAAAGCTATCGGTTCCTGTGTCCATGCCTGCTAACGTATAGTTTTCCCACGTAGAATTAAGACTAGCACACCAGTCCATAATAACTTGATCTTCATCTAATGCTGCTGTATCAATAGTTAGATTTTCTCTAGTATCTAAAGACTTATTACATATTAACTTCTGTACATAATAAATAAAATCCTCTAGTTCACATCTACAGTCTAACTCTACGGCATATCCTTTAGAGACTAGTTTCTCATAGAGGTTCCACCAGCTATCTTCTAATTCTTCCAAGGAGCGCAACTTAACCTTGGTCATAAACGATTTAGCTTGTTTAGCATCGCCTAGCAACAACGTTGCTAACTCTTTAAATGTAGATTGCATCTGATCGATATCTAGATACGCTGCTTCTACACACAAGCTACAATCAGGTACTCTGCGTTTTTTCATAAAAGCCCGCATCATCTTCACTGCGTCAGGATAACTTACATCAGCCATACGATAGGTCTTGCCATCTATATCTAAGAATAAATCTACTGCATCTGATGTTTTTCCTACACGCGCTTTCATGGCTGTACATCCATCGATGGCATGAGGTGGGTAAAGCTCCATATACATATAAAATCCATCATGCATAGCCTGTAAAGTATTATCTATTCCGACTATATTAAAACCGTTTCCATTAGAACCAGGGCTCTTCAAGCGCCATTCTTCGTATTCATCAAATAGTTTTTCTTGAATCCAATTGTAAAAGCTCATATACTACTCTCCACTATATACTGTCACTTACATTTAATGTTTAACGGAATATGTAATTGAATATGTATCTTAATTATATCATTATTAAGGAATACTTATAATAAAAGCATAGGATAAAAAAACTCCTACAAGAGAAACCTTGTAGGAGTTTTGATTCTATTATTTAGATTCTAATTTAGCTGCCAATTCAGTATATTTTCGTTCTAACTCATTATATTTTTCAGATAGGTCTTTCATATCTTTCTTAAGTTGTGCTGCATCTTCAGTAGTTACCTCTTCAGAGCTTTTACCAAATTTGAAATTAGCACCTAAGCTAATAGAATTACGACCGTTACCAACGGTAGTGGCAGCATTAAACATTGTGTTTTTATTAGGGCGATAGAACGCACCTAGCGCCGCTGCATTAGCATTTTTATAGTTACCAAAGCCAACGGAATAGGACCATTTATCATGTTTATCGAAATCTAATGGATGCAAGCCAGCTAGTGCTGCAGAAGCCGCCGCTACGCTAGATACTTGTTGATCAGTGTAGGATTTAGCTTCATTTAAGCTATTGGCGCCGCCATTAATAATACGATTATTTAACGTATTAATATCGCCTTCTATGGTAGTGATACGGTTTTCATGATTATCTACTACGTCTTTAATGGCATGTAATTGGGACCCATTGACTGCATCAGTAGATGTAGCAGATACACGGCCTGCTGCTACATTTGTAATCGTACGTTCTGCTCCACTATCACCAATGCTCAATGTACCAACCGCATTTCCACCAGCAAAGTTATAAGTTCTGCCGCCGATAACACCAGAGTTAGTAGACACTGCTGTAGCCGTAACAGACTTAGCACCTAAGGCAATGCTATTATCTGTAGCAGCCATCGCATTTGTACCGATAGCAATGCCGTTTTCCTTTGTTGTAGTTGCACTATGGCCGATTGCTAAGGAATCCTTTTCTGCTGCATTTGCTAATGTACCAGCAGCAAAGGCACTTTTACCAGCACTAGTTGAATAATTACCTAATGCTACAGCATCTTCATTAGAAGCCACTGTTTTAAAGCCTAACGCTGTGGAGTACGCACCGCTAGCATTTGCATAAGAACCAACTGCAGTCGTATTCATAGCCGTTGCTTCTGCATTAAAACCAAACGCAGAAGATTGATTACCAGAACCTGTGGAGCTATAACCCACTGCTGTAGCATAATCATTTTTTGCTCTTGCATTATAACCAATCGCTGTACCCATATTGTTATTGGCCTTTGCATTGTTACCGATAGCAACAGTATTTTGAGCAGTTGCTTCCGCTTTACGACCGATTGCATACGCATCGTTGTATGTTGCTTTCGCACTATCACCAAAGGCGATTGCATTATTACCTTGGACCTTGGCACCAGTACCACCTACCAAAGCATTATTGCCTTTAATGGTGTTATTCATGCCCAAAGCTACAGAGTTCTGACCATCAATACTATTACGGTTACCAATTAATAAAGAGTTAATTGCATTGTCATTATTAATATGGTTAAAACCACCTGCGATATTATTAGTACCGCCAACAGTATTGCTAGTACCTACTACCAAGCTGTGAGTAGCAGAGTTTTTATTATACCAACCTGATACGATACTGCCTGGGCCAGATACAGTATTATTAGTACCAGAGGTGATCGTATCATTAGCGGAAGATCGAACTGTATTCTTGTCTCCACCAAGCAATATATTTTTTACAGGGGAGAACATATCCTGCTCAACTTTATTATCCCCACCATATGCAATAGAATTTTGCATATTTAATGGCGCAGCAGTTGCAGCGCTAATATCTAAATTAGATGCGGCAAACGCTGTTGTAGTAACACTGGCGGTAATCATAGCCGTTAAAAGCAATTCTTTTTTCATAGGTTGTACCCCTTTTAAGACAACAAAAACAATAACTCAAAAAAAGATTCAAAGTTATCTGATGAAACCTGAATCCACTTCTCTATGCACTATCCATGCTTTAACATGAATAAAATATGAATATTACTCTAATATTATAATTCCAGCTCATAAGAAATGCAAGATAATACAAAAAAGAAGGTATACAGCTTATAAAAGCCGTATACCTTCTTTTCTATACTGGTGCGCCTAACCGGAATCGAACCAGTGACACGCAGTTTAGGAAACTGCTGCTCTATCCTACTGAGCTATAGACGCATGTATACTTTATTATATCGTTTTTAATAAAGTATACGCAAGGCGTCCTTATTGTTGTAGGTATTGGTTATTCACTTGTTTTTGTTCTTCTGGGCTGAGGTTTTGGTAGCCTTTCGCTAATGCACTAACCCAGGATCCGTAGGCAGGATTTGGAAATACAACAAAGGTAGTACCAAAGTCTTCTTTATGTTCATCGATGATAGCGTTTCTTTCAGCTAAGGTCTTACCTTTTGTACCAATTGGGAAGTCACCGGCATTATCACCCATGTATAGAACGACATAATATTTTTTAGCAATCATATCGAAGCGAGGTTGTTTATCAGAGTCTTTTTCGAATAGTAATACATGTTCTTTATCGACGGATGGGAATCCTAGCTCCTTAAAGTTTTGTACTGTTGCATCATAGTTAACAGGTGCATAGCGGTTTGAAACGTAGAATATTTCAACACCTTGTTTATGTACTTCATTTAGGAACTCAACAGCACCAGGCATGGCTTGCGATTTACCTTGATGCACAGCTTGACGCCACCAAGGAGCATCGAAGCGACCATTGCCATTAGCAACACTTTCACCCATCAGTTTAGTATTATCCACTACTGTTTCATCAGCATCAAGAACGATAGCAAGAGGTTTTCTTTGATGAGATGGATCAGTAACGGCCATCTTAACAAGGTTTAGCGCCACATTGTACCCTTGATACGCTAGTGCTCTGTACTCTGCAGAGGTGCGCATCCATAAGAGCCCCATTGTTTCTGTTTCGGCTTGGTACTGCTGTTTTTGCTTCAACGCTGCCTGCTCATCTAGCGGTACTGCAGCTTTTGTGGCCTCACTATTAGCGGCTACCGTATTAGCTACCGTATTTGTAGCCGCTGTACTATTAATCGATTGGGTTGATTGAACCTGCGCTACCATCGCTGTAGGAACTACAGGATTTGCTTTCACTGTCGTCGGAGAATCCGCCTGTACCACAGAACCTACGCAAAGGCTACCGCCAAAACAAGCCACCGCTATATACCATGCTAAACTACTACGTTTCATAATTGCCTCCTATCCACATTGGCTCTCTGTATACATACAATACACAATGTAATTCTACATAGGTATACGAAAGTCCTCTATAAATTTATATTCTATCTGTATATTTTAAATCTATCTACACTATAACTATGCTATAATACAGCTGTTGATAGTATTAGAGAGTTCTTATAAAAAAGAGGTATATGTAATGAAACTATGTAAACGATCGATTATTACCAGTTCACTATTTGCTGTATTGGCTATATCATCTGCGTACGGGGCTACACCAGTACAGCCAAGTGAAAGCACAGATACTGCAGTGGTTGATATGGATTATTCTAATATTCCAGAGTTAAAAAAATCTATCGAGAGCGCAACACCTGCTATGATACAATCTACGCTTGATGCTTCTAAGGGAAAACCTACTAAAGATAAGCCTATCTATTCAACAGTGACTATGTCTGGTAACCGTGTTGTATCCGTAAAAACTTACAAAACTAAAGAAGAACAAGAAAAGGCCATGTTAAAAGAGCGTAAACGCTTAGACAAGGTCACTGCAGAACGTCAGGCTAAAAGAAAAGACGAAACACGCACAGATATGCTAAAAGGTTTAACACCAATACCGTCCTATCCACCTGTTAGTGAAACACGCGTATTACAAAGTGAAATGTTCTCTAGACCATTTGGTAGACAACTCGATTTGCGTTTAGTAGAGGCCTATACACAAGATTATGACAAGGCAAAACCTGGCGATATTTATGTCTATGCAGATTATGTGGACTACACATCTAAACAGCTATTAGGTGAAAAAGATGGCACCACTGCTATTTCAGCTATGATTCTACGTGTACTCATGAGAAAAGACGAAAACAAAGCTTTCAGCATCGATGTAAATGCGTACTTCATAAATCCAACAACACATACCATTTCCATAAGTCGTTCTGAAGATGCAAAGGGTATCGATATCAAGAAAGAGGAAAGAGCTGAAGCTGTATTTAAACTACCATCACACCAACTACAAGCCGGCGATCCACAGTATGAAATCGCTAAGCTTATGTATCAGGACCTAACTAATAAAAAATTTGATTAACAATATTTAAATACACTCACCACGACAAAAGCCCCACCTTACTATGAACTACATAGCAAGGAGGGGCTTCGTTTTAGTTTAAGGAAGTTCTTTTAGTCGTTTATGTTGTTTAGATAGAATATCATTTACATAAATAGTTATATAATGTGTGCAAGTTTATAGGATTGTTTTATGTTCTTTTAAGGGGTTATTTATGTAAATATAAGAGAGTTTTGTAAGGGATTTATTAGTTAGAGAGATCTATTAATTTATTTTACATCGCTGAAATCGATGTTCATGCCCAAGGCTTTAGCTACGCCTTCACCATAAGCTGGATCACATTGGTAGCAATGTTTTGCATGGCGTTCTTTAATGAAATCAGGTACACCATCCATAGCTGCTGCTGTGTTTTCAAACAAGATTTGCTGTTTTTCAGGGCTCATGAGACGGAACAATTTACCTGGTTGTGTGTAGAAGTCAGAGTCATCTTCGTAGAAGTCGTATTGGTATGCTGCACCAGATACGTCTAGACCAGGGTTTTTGAATTGTGGTTGTTCAGCCCATTCACCGAAGCTATTAGGAGCATAGCCAATAGTAGAGCCATGGTTACCATCTACACGGCCTTGTCCATCACGATGGTAGATGTTTACAGGGCATTTAGCGGCATTAACAGGGATTTGATAATAATTTGCCCCCAGACGATAGCGTTGCGCATCGGCATAAGAGAACAAACGACCTTGAAGCATTCTATCAGGAGAGAAAGATATGCCGGGAATGATAGTTGTTGGAGCAAATGCAGCTTGTTCTACATCTTGGAAATAATTTTCTGGGTTGCGGTTAAGTTCCATCACACCAACTTCAATCAATGGGAATTCGTCATGATACCATACCTTTGTTAAGTCGAATGGGTTGTATGGCATGTTATTAGCTTGTTCTTCGGTCATCACTTGGATGCATAATTTCCATTTAGGAAAATCGCCTCTTTCAATAGCCTCAAAGAGGTCACGTTGGTGGCTTTCACGGTCACTAGCTATCACATTAGCCGCCTCAGCGTCGGAAAGATTTTCAATCGGCTGTTGACAAACCCAATGGAATTTAACCCATACACGTTCATCGTTTTCATTAATTAGACTATATGTATGGCTACCAAAACCATGCATTGTGCGGTAGGATTTAGGAATACCACGGTCACTCATAACGATTGTTACTTGGTGAATTGCTTCTGGCAAGCTAGACCAGAAGTCCCAGTTTGCTGTCGCATCGCGAAGGTTTGTTTGTGGATTACGTTTTACAGCGCGGTTCAAATCAGGGAATTGCAATGGATCGCGGATAAAGAATACAGGTGTATTGTTACCTACGAGGTCCCAGTTTCCTTCTTCTGTATAGAATTTTACGGCAAAGCCACGAATGTCGCGTTCTGCATCGGCCGCACCACGCTCACCGGCAACGGTAGAGAAACGCACGAATAACGGCGTTTGCTTGCCTACTTCAGAGAAAATTTTTGCTTTCGTATATTTTGTAATATCGTTAGTGACTGTGAAAGTACCAAATGCACCGGATCCTTTAGCATGCATGCGGCGTTCAGGAATCACTTCGCGCTCAAAATGAGCTAATTTCTCCATGAGCCAAACATCTTGCATCAATACAGGACCACGTTTACCTGCTGTAGCAGAGTTGCGATTATCTGGTACAGGAGCGCCAAAGGCTGTTGTTAATTTCTTTTCATCACTCATGTTACAAACTCCTACTTAGAATAAAAATAAGTAATAATATGCGACCTTAAAAATTGTATGAAACATATTATTACATAAAAAACAATAAATATTATCAATTAATAATCATTATTTATTATTACGATTAAATCGTAACATATAAATGGCGATTATGCAATACAAAATCTTGTATACATGCTCTCATATAGAAACAGTACATGAGAAAAGCCTATAGGAAATCAATCCTATAGGCTATTTGCATCATTATTAGGCGTAAACACTTACATACGCTATCTGTACATATAACTAGAATATATCATCTATTAATATTATTTGCCCCCGCATTACGTAATACATTTTCTTTTACTTCATTTACAGGATCTATTTTAGTAAACAGTTCAGGTTTCCAATCTACAGGTGTTAACGTATCATTAAATGTATCAATGATTTGTCCGTTAAACATATTATTAACTGTAGTAAGTTGTTTTCCTCCAAAGACTTTCACAAATGATGTATAGTCTTTACCTACTATATCCGCCACATTGTTTTCAGCATAGATTTGGGAGTTTTTCCCAACACCTAGTGCGTAAGCATAAGCATATTCACCATTTGTAGTATCTGACGCAAAGTAATTATTATACACATGAACCTGGCCAAATCGTACTCTTGGTAAGCGTTGTACTACATCATGGAAATAATTATGATGCAAAGTTACATGTAATTTTCCTTCATCTGAAATTTTTGAATCACTACTACCAATTAACATAGTTTTATTGTGGTTTTCAAACGTCGAATAAGAAATCGTTATATAGTCAGCTTCATTGGTAATATCAACCAATCCATCTCTATGCTCATATTTACGACCAAAGTATTTTTCTACTGTTTCGGGGCCATCTTGGAAGGAAGAATGATCAATCCAAATGTGTGTACCACCTTTTATAGAAATACTGTCATACTGAGAATTCCAATTGCCCTCTGGTCCATCATTAGGATCCCAAGAAGGGAAATAGTCATAAGGAGATTCAAACTGTATATTTCGTATGATTACATTATCCGAATCAAGAACCAAATTTACACCCTTTAATTTCGCATTGTCCATGCCAATGATGCTTGTATTAGACGGTACATGAACCGTAATAGACTTACTTTGATTCTTTTGTGATGCCTTACGCTTTGCTTCTTGCTCATCTTTTAAACTCTTAGGCGCTGTGCTTTGCGGCTTATGAGTTTCTAAATATTGTTGAAAGTCATAGCCATCGACCATGTAGTCTTTCATAGTCAATGGTTTACCATTATCATCGGTATCAAAATCTATAGTTCCATAGACTAATACAATCTTAGGTGTAGTATTTTTCCTATTCTTAAGAGCTGATACAAATTCTTTTTTATTTGTTACTTTAAACACATTCTGTTCTGTAGCATTAGCACCACCAGTAGTCCCATTGCCTACAGAAGCAAATCCGTCCTGTTTAGGTAATGCTTCACGCATAAAGGTAGGGCTCTCAGCTGAACCTCGCGAAAAGGTCATCATTAATCCAGCGATTAACACTATGAGCAATCCAAGGGATATCATTATCTTTTTCATACATCGAGTTCCTTAGTTTCTGATACATTACAGTATGCTATGCCGCCATCATCTCATAACAATAGCATTATCTCATAGCAACAATAAGAGAACCCCTTCATAGTACCAATAGGCCTATGAAGGGGTATCATTTTATTTACGCTGGACGGCTCCAGTCGACTTGTACATCGATGGCTTCCCACATGCGTGTTAAAGCTAATTTGAAATTGTCTAAAGACTCTAATGGTTTTACAGTTAACCGTTCATATGTATCAAGACCTGTAGCATGCTCGATAGCATGTTCATCGTTCAAGTAAGCGATAACCTTATCTACCCACTCTTGTTCAGGTAACTCTACGGATACTGTTTTTGCTTCTGTATCATAGGACAAGAAGCCGTTGCTGTTGATGCCATAATGGATGGCTACACGAAATAAACTCATATCTATACCTCTCTTGCGGTAATTTCTAAACACTATATCCATATTGTAACATGAACATTTATATTAGCGAAAGTATTCAATATAAAGTTTATGAGTCTATTATATGGAATTATACATCCTCGTTAGTAGATTGTGCATCTACTGCGGCCTTAAGTTCTGATCTCTTTCTACGCGCCCCATTTTCTCCGTGAAAGCGCTGCCATAGAGCACCGCTCATAACTGCAGTCTCACCGAACTTAGATTCTAAGGAGTCTAACACACCAGCCAGCTTATTTTCGTTTTCATTCCGAGGCGACTCAAAAAGGCTATCCTGCATCGGTACCTCTTCATCTAGACCACTTACGGTAAGACCTAACAAGCGTATAGGGCCTGGTGGCTCCATGAAGGTAACACCATTAGAACTACCATAGTTAGCCCCAGCATAGCTAGAACGACTACCTTTAGGCTTCTTGCTCGTCTTATCTTGCATAAGCTTGTTCCACAAGAGCAGTGCTGTTTCAAAAAACACATGCTCATGGTCTGATGGTGTATCTAATCGTTTCTGTCGCGATACGGTGGTAAAATCATCATAGCGCACCTTAATCGACACGGTATGCCCTAACAAATTGCGTTTCCGTAACCGCTTTGACAAACGATTGGCGAAATATCTGAACTCGAGTTCAATAGCACTGCCATCGACAAGATCCTCTTCGTAGGTTTCTTCGGCTCCGATGGATTGTATTTTACGATCTGTTTCTACAGGCCGTTCATCAATACCATTCGCTAGCTCCCATATGCGTCGCGCCTGATTGCCTACAATGGGAATGAGACTCCCTTCATCTGGCAAGGCTTGAATGTGACGCATCAAGTGGAAGCCTCCTGCTTTCAGCCGTTTTTCCGTATGAGGGCCTACGCCCCAAATCCGTTTAATAGGCAATGGAGCCAAAATCTCTTTTTCACGACCATAAGGAATGACTACAAGGCCATCTGGCTTGTCTAAATCAGAGGCTAGTTTAGCTAAAAATTTATTAGGTGCTAATCCCGCCGAGATGATGAGCCCGGTCTTCTCATATACACGGTCCTTGATGGCACGACCTAACGCTTTAGGCCCACTATACATGGTAGACATACCACTTACCTCAAGAAAGGCCTCATCGATAGACAATGGCTCAATGTAGGGAGTAAATTCTTTCATAATAGAAAAAATCTGATGCGATACCTCTTTGTAGCGGTCCATACGCGGATACACATAAATTCCATCAGGACATAATTTCTTAGCCCTCGAGATAGGCATGGCAGAATGAACCCCAAATTTACGAGCCTCATAGGAACAAGTAGCAACAACGCCACGTGAAGAAAGACCACCCACGATAACGGGGTGGCCTTTATAGTCTGGATGATCCAGTTGTTCGATGGACGCGAAGAATGCATCCATATCAACATGCATAATCCAACGTCTCATTGTTACGCTTCTTTTTCGTGCTCAGAAATACGGCAGTATTTAATTTGCGCACAAATGCACTCATCCTTAGATTTATATAATTGAGGGATGATTTCTAGAATGTCGCCAAATGTAGCTTCGTTAATGGAGTAACGTGTCCATAAGCCATTACGTTGAGAGTTAACTACACCTGCATCAATTAAGATTTTCATATGGTAGCTCAACGTAGATTGGGATAAATTGAAGCTAGCTAAAATATCAGCTGCACATAATTCATTGCAAGACAACATGTCGATGATGTGTAATCTTGTTTCATCGCTTAATGCCTTAAAAATCGTCGCTAAACGTTCATAAGAAACTTCAACCATATCTTTAACTCCTCAAATCCGTATCAAAAAATGTCAATCTACTTATTGATACTATTATATACTATTTCTTAATGTAAATCTATTTTTTTCTTTATATTTGTATCTTAATAATTTATTATGAATACCAAATAATTATATATGAGTAAATTTTACCACATTATAAACTAATTTCAGCACACTATAAGCTATTTGCTATGAATATTTTAAATAAATTTTCATCTCATAGATTTATTTAGTTATACATAAAAATGTATATATAATGATTTTGCACAATTATTTTCTATAGAATTTTCGATATAGCGATTTTCTAATAACCATATAGCATACTTCGATATACCGCACTATATTAGCAATCGAAAGGATTAGATATAAACTATACCGATTTTGTGTTCTAATGACTTTCAATACAAAAGACCCCTCATGAAGGGGCCTTATCTGTATAATTCTATAAATCGATTGCATAGTAGAAAAACCATAGAATTTATAATGATAAATTCCAGTCTACCCTAGAGCAATCCTATTATATCAAATTGGTATAGCTTAGAATACGTTTACCAAGTCGATAGTTTGGTTACGGTTAGGGCCTACGGATACGATACCCAAAGGTACACCTGTTACTTCTGCAATACGTTCTACATATTTGCGAGCATTTTCAGGAAGATCTTCGTATTTACGGATACCAGAAATATCTGTTTCCCAACCTGGCAATGTTTCGTACACTGCTTCGCATGCTTCAAGATCTTTCAAGTTAGCTGGGAAGCCTTCTACATCTTTACCATTCAATTTGTAACCTACGCAGATTTTCAATTCTTTGAAGGAATCAAGGATATCCAAGCGTGTAATAGCGAGATAATCTAAGCTGTTAAGACCTGCAGCATATTTTACAACCATAAGGTCTAACCAACCGCAACGACGAGGACGACCAGTTACAGTACCGAACTCATGACCAAGTTCACGAAGGTTATCGCCAGTTTCATCAAGAAGCTCTGTAGGGAATGGGCCTGCACCAACGCGTGTTGCATACGCTTTTACAACACCGAAGATATTTTTCAAGTAGTTTGGACCAATACCAGCGCCTGTGGAAGCACCACCAGCGATTGGATGAGAGGATGTTACGAATGGATATGTACCATGGTCAAGGTCAAGCATAGTAGCTTGAGCGCCTTCGAACAATACCTTTTTGTCCTCTTTAACTGCTTTAAGAACAGCGATGTTAGTATCTGTTACATATGGTTTCAACGCTTCAGCGTATTTGATGTAATCCGCTAAGATTTCATCATAGTTAACAGGTTCAGCATCATACACCTTAGTAAGCATTTTGTTTTTGAATTCTACATTATATGCTAATTTTTGTTTGAATGTTTCAAGGTCATATAAGTCGCAGATACGGATGCCAATACGGTTAATTTTATCAGCGTAGCAAGGACCGATACCATTTTTAGTAGTACCGATTTTAGCATCACCTTTGGATGCTTCCTCTGCATTATCTAAAGCGATATGATATGGCATGATAACATGCGCACGGTCAGAAATATGAAGGGATTTTGCAGATTTACCTTGTTTTTCAAGGCCTTCGATTTCTTGTAACAATACTTTAGGGTCGATTACAACACCAGTACCAACGATATTTTGTTTGTTATCGTACAAAATGCCGCTTGGTAAAAGTCGAAGAGCAAATGCTTTGTCATCTACCACAACAGTATGACCTGCATTATTACCACCTTGACTGCGCACTACAACGTCTGCACGTTCCGCGATCCAGTCAACGATTTTACCTTTACCCTCGTCACCCCATTGAGTGCCGATAACCATACTTGTTGCCATATCTATATCCTCCATATGAAAGTCTAAATAATTCACTAACATTATACAACAATGTTCGGACTCTGTGAAAGTATTTATACAAATTCAATCTTTAGTTTCTTCCCAAAAGCATGAGCTATTTTCTGTAATGTTTTTAAAGATGGATTACCATTGCCATTTTCAATCTTACTAATATCAGACTGAGTAATACCTGTTAATTCGGATAACTGCATTTGCGTCATATGAGCTGCCAATCGTGCTTCAACTATATTCTGAATAATTTGATACTCATCATCTAATGCATCCCACTCTTTTTTAAACTTAGGATTTTTCAATTGTTTCTCTAAATATTGATCTAACGTTTCCATATTATGTATACCTCTCGATATAATCGTTCTTATATTTTATAGCTAATTCAATAGCGCTCTTCGGTGTTTTCATAGACTTTTTAACAAAACCATTTGTTAGAACAATTCGCTTTCCCACAAAAAAGAAATACAATATTCTCGAAATATTGGAGCCTTGCTTCGTTCGTAACTCATAAATACCATCTTCTAAATGTTTAGACTGAGGCTCTCTTAAACGATTGCCATATAGTTCAAGTATCTTTAGATCTCGAATTGTTTTAGCCCTTTGTTTATCTGAAAGTTCATTTAAAAATGCTGCAATACCGAGTTCGTTTTCTCCGATATAAAAACCATATTGATACAGATAACTGAGATCCGACAGATCTGCTTTCATAATAATCTTTTTGTACAGACTATCCACCGGGTCGATCATTTCCCGGATCTGATTCTCCACAAAGACTTCACTGTAATCATGGAAATACCAGTAAATCGTCTGTTTTGCTTCCTGTACATCTTCCTCTTCAAAACAATTGTACACCTGTACAAAAAGTTCTATCAGTAAAGTCAGTTCTGCCAGTTTTCCCTCAAAGGCATAAGCAATCGCCACATCCAGCTCTGCCCGCAGAAAACTAAGCAGTTCTCCTTCTTTTTCTCCAAAAACAGTAACTGCATAGGCTGGATTTGCATAACTCTCCGCATAATAGGCCGGAAGCATATGATGATACAAAAACTCCTGATCTCCCTTACAACTCTCCAGACTGCGCTGCTGCAAAGTTCCCGCTATTGCCATCTGACATAATTCCATCGTTTTCTCCAGATAAGCTGCTGCCTCTGAAAAATAGTCTTTGTAACATTCCGGCACCTGTGGCTCTTTACTGA
>NZ_CAJLUB010000032.1 GCF_905209685.1 uncultured Veillonella sp.
TACATGACCAAATGAAAGATAAACTTAGTGTAAAAGAATATGAGGACCCTTTTAATGGTAGCAAGTAATACATATCCCCTTTACGGGGCCCGTTATGAGTCAATGACTATACGGCTTGAACGAAGTGAAAGCCAGCGCCTTTAGACGCTGGCCTATTACTACAGGCTTATAGCCCGTGAGCAAACCACCCGTTTTACGGGTGGTTCTAATTAACGATATTTTCTTAGCATACACAGAAACTATATCTAATATAAAATTACCCTATACTAAATACATATGACTAATATAAACATCAATAATTAATACAAATCATTTGTTATCATAAGAAAAATCTAAAGACAACTGACCTTCAGAAGTTAAAGTATAAACCATACTAGAGAATGGATTTTGATTGTAGAATTTAAAAGTTTCTATCATATCTAAAACCTCATGCTTTAAATCAGACATAATTTCTGAAATAATAACAGGTTCATCATTATTGTCTTCTACATACCGTGAAATTAAGGTGTTATTATCAGCCCGATAAATTGAAAGTTCTACTGAAGAACTATTATTACGACTTTCAAAATTCAATTCTACAAAACCCCAGTCTAGTGGAGTTAATTTGAATATTTTTTTTGCCAGAGCATTATAATGCTTCTCGAGCTCATCCTCTATACTCTTATGTTCTAATCTAAAGGCCTTGTCTATGGCAGTATAATTTTTTGCTAATATACGGGATTCCATATCTTCCAATAATAAAACACCTCGAGGACCTTTTATCATTTCTTTATATACATCCGGCTCAAACTCATCTTCTCTAGCTAGAACACCAAAATTCTGATATTCCCACTTATATCTATTTTGAAGCCAACAATCGTCAGTTACAGGATCATTATGAAATTCACAATGGGGTTCATAGTCATCGCGTGAAATATACATTGTTCCCCACGTCCATTGTTCTGTAGAAGCTTCATGAAGTAAACGTACATACGTCAAAATCTCACTAATCCCAGCTTTTATAGATTTTACTTTTTCATCACTACAATTATATAACAAATCACCATCAGTAATAATAGAACCCGAAGGAGTCTTAACATTATAACAAGCAGAACTCATTCCTGATTCTGTACATTCAAAAAACAAATAGACCTTATACCAATATTTAGGCATACACTCTACCAATATGTCTCTTATCTTATTAATATATCTATCCATAGCACCCAAATTATCTATATCACCAGAACTATTAAATATCTTTGCAATTAAATGTCCTTCTTGAGCTTTACCTAGTATTCGAAGCCAGTAAAATCAAGGGTTATGGGACATTTTACCAACACATTGTAAGATATTTATGAATATAGTCCATTTATTCCATCTTAATTATCATGTTATTTTACATGTAGCCTTCCTTCACACTATCATCAATTCTTATAATCCTCCTAAAGAAATCATATCCACCATTTATATAATCACCTATTGATAAGTCCTTATCTTTAAAGTATGGCGAAACCGGAAAATACCCCCAAACAACACCTAATCCTCCACATATATTGCGGCCACCATCTCCACCTTTATAGGAAAACACATCATTATCATATACAATTTCTCTACAATACGGATCGTCACCTATAACAAGGCCAAAAAAGTTTTCTTTTTCTAACGTATACTCTCCATCAGTATCCATCCATTCCATATGCTTTAAATTCATAGAGAAATCTATATTGTTTCCCCATGGAAAGATAGTTCTACACCCCTTGCCAGCTAAATACTCCCACTCTCTTTGTGTAGGCAAAGAATATCTATTATCTTTTATATCCTGTAAAAGTTTCTTAAATGTTGTTTCTTCATAAAGTTTGCCACACCAATTGCTATCGTCTGTTTTATATAAACAAACAGTATTGTGCACCATCACTTCAGAAACACCTTTTTCCTCGGCTTTTTTTATCATGTTTTGCCATTCTTTATTTTGTGTAAGCATATCAGCTGGAATAAGACTCCAGCAGGTCTCACTATACTCTTTTTGTACCAATAATGGATGGATTACAAACTCATCTTCTCGAGTAAAATTATGTTTAAAATACGTTTCTATGTTGGATAGTACCTCTTCATCTTCCAGTGTTTCGCGAATCTTAGTTTGAACATCGTCTTCACTAAAGATTTCCTCTTCATATCCCTCGACAAATGGATAGGCAAGGTCCGCTAAATTTTCATCATTAAAAATATCCTGAAATGGTTTATTTTTAAAATCAAACCCTAACGTAACAGTATCTCCAGGAACAAATACAAATTCTATACCATCATGAGAACGATATACCGCCGTATATGTGGATTTTCCAAAGGCAGTAAATTCTTTAAAGCATATTAATTCTAAATTATATATTTTTCCAATCTTATGTAATAATTCCATTCTATCGCTAGTAGCTAACAAATCATATTGGGGATTATACAATTTTTTGATGGGAATAGGATTCATTAATTTCATACTCCTTATTTTTATCTAGTACAAATATTCTTCACTATGCATTTACTCTATTTACTTAAGTATTGCCTTAGGGTTTGATTTTCTAATAGCCCTCTCTAAATAACACGATTTTATATGGCTACAATTATAGCATACTGTATCCTTTCACAGATAATAAGCTATTGTTAATCACAAAAAAGGCACCTCCAAGGAGGTGCCTCATTGTTATAGTTTATTGGAGAAATTTATATATGATTAATCTAAATCGTAGAAACCAGATGGTTTATCGCTCAAGTTAATAATGATGTTTTTCATTTGAGTGTAGTGTTCAAGGATAACTTTGTGAGT
Organism: uncultured Veillonella sp.; assembly: GCF_905209685.1. Lineage (GTDB taxonomy): Bacteria > Bacillota > Negativicutes > Veillonellales > Veillonellaceae > Veillonella. Next base: position 2,792 of record NZ_CAJLUB010000032.1, read on the forward strand.
TTCACGGCCGATACCAGATTGTTTATAGCCACCGAATGGTGCACCTGCTGGGATGGAGTTATATGTGTTAACCCACATACGACCTGTTTCGATTGCTCGAGCTACGCGGATTGCACGGTTAAGGTTTTGAGTAAATACGCCGCCGCCAAGACCGTATAAGCTGTCGTTAGCTTGTTCAATAACTTCTTCTTCGCTGTGGAATTTAATAACAACAGCTACAGGGCCGAAGATTTCTTCGCGAGCTACGCGCATATCGTTTGTAGCATCTACGATAAGTGTAGGTCTAATGAAACAACCTTTGCCAAGTTCGCCGTCAGTAACGCGTACACCACCAGCTGCAATGCGAGCGCCTTCTTCTTTAGCAAGTTCTACATAACTAAGTACTTTTTCAACTTGAGCTTCGTAAATCAAGGAGCCTAGTTGTGTAGATTCTTCCCAAGGCAAACCAACTTTTACCTTATCAAATAATGCAGAAAGTTCAGCTACGAATTTATCATAAATTGTATCTTGTACGAAGATACGGGAACCTGCGCAGCATACTTGACCTTGGTTGAAGAGGATACCGAGCATTGCCCCATCAAGAGCTTGTTTCCAGTTTGCATCTTCAAAGAAGATATTCGCAGATTTACCACCTAATTCCAAGGTAGCAGGAATCAAGCGTTCAGATGCTGCTTTATATACATCAAGACCTACTTCAGTGGAACCTGTGAAAGCAAGTTTGCTGAAACCAGGATGATCAAGGATATATTGACCAGATTTAGAGCCTTTACCTGTTACGATATTTACAACCCCTGGAGGCAAGATTTCTTTCAAAATATCACCTAATTCTAAAAGGCTAAGGGATGTATGGCTAGAAGGTTTGATAACAACTGTACAACCTGCTGCAAGAGCTGGTGCCAATTTCCAAGCTGCCATTAGGAACGGGAAGTTCCAAGGTACTACTTGACCTACAACGCCAATCGGTTCACGAAGGATGAGGTTCAATGTATTTTCATCAAATACTTGTGCGGAGCCTTCTTCGGAACGAAGTACACCTGCGAAGTAACGGAAATGGTCAGCACCAAGCGGAATATCTACATTCAAAGTTTCACGAATCGGTTTACCATTGTCATATGTTTCAACTTGTGCCAAGTGCTCTTTATGAGCATCAATAGCGTCAGCAATTTTTAACAAGTAATCAGCGCGCTCTACTTGAGATACTTTTTTCCAAGTTTTAAAAGCTTCTGTTGCAGCGGCTACCGCTTTATCAACATCATCTTTTGTAGCCTCTGCACAGATAGCAAGTTGTTCGCCATTAGAAGGGTTATATACATTAAATTCAGCACCATCAGATGCCGCTACCCATTCATTATTAATTAAAAGTCCATATCTTTCTTTAAGGTTCAAGCTCATAGCATTACCTCCTATTTAGGAACATATATTGAGGAAGATCTCCTCTGTGATTTCATCATACGCCTTATATCTAAATATTTCAATCAGATATATCATTTTCGATATATCCATTCCGCATTATTCTACATAGTTTTAAGTTATATGGAAAAACCGCACCCTCTAATACTATAGAGAGTGCGGTTTTATATGCGATGACTTTTAGTCAAGAATAATTATCAATTGATTACCATTTATGTAATGTAATATAAAGTTCTATTCTTGAAGCTAAAAATATATGAGATTATCTGTTACGGCGGTCCCCATTATTACGGTTCCCACCATTTCGATTATTGTTTTGTCGACCACTATTGTTACGATCATTATGACGGTTATTATTACGATCGTTGTTTCGACGTTGACCATTATTATTTCTGTTACGGTCATTATCGTTATTCTTTGGCTTTTCTGGTTGCAATGCTTTTACAGATAAACCGATACGATTACGTTTAACATCAACAGAAATGATTTGAGCCTCAATGATATCGCCTACAGCCAATACATCAGATGGATGTTGACGACTATTGCATAATTCACTGCGATGCAATAGACCATTAGTTTTAAGGCCAAAATCTACGAAGGCACCGAAGTCAACTACGTTATGAACCGTACCTTTTACCACAGTACCTACCTTGATATCTTCAAGGCTTACTACATGTTTTCTCGTAAGCGGTGCCGGTAAATCTTCACGAGGGTCACGACCTGGTTTTGCCAAAGCAGCTAGAATATCTCGTACAGTTGGTACACCCGCATCAAGTTTAGCGGCCATTTTCTCCGCATCAACGAGCGGTAATTTCACTTGTAACGCTTCTAGTTGCGCCTTATCTTGCAAATCTTTTAAGGTAAAACCCAATTCACCAATAATGCGTTCTGCCAATTCATAGGACTCAGGATGGACAGATGTATTATCTAGTGGATTTTTACCGTGTTGCAAGCGAAGGAAACCAGCACATTGTGTGAACGCTGCAGGACCTAAACGCGGTACTTTTAGCAATTCCTTACGACTTTTAAATACGCCATTCTCTTGACGGTATGCAACGATGTTTTTAGCCACTGTACTAGAGATACCTGCAATATGTTGCAAGATAGCTGGAGATGCTGTGTTGAGCTCTACCCCAACGTGGTTTACTACAGTTTCAACCACTTGATCTAGGGTATGAGTCAATTGCTTTTGATTTACATCATGTTGGTATTGACCTACACCGATAGATTTAGGATCAATTTTAACGGATTCAGCCAATGGATCTTGCACGCGGCGTGCAATGGATACGGCACCGCGAATTGTTACGTCTAAATCTGGTAATTCATCGATAGCCAATTTAGATGCGGAGTACACAGATGCACCTGCTTCATTAGTAATGATGTAGTGGCAGTCTAATTTCTCCTCTTCAATCATAGTAGATGCAAACTGCTCTGTTTCGTAGGATGCAGTACCATTACCAATGGATAAGAGGGTAACTTTGAACTTACGGATTTTATCAGCCAATACCTTTTGTGCTTCCTTGCGAAGCTTTTCACTATTAGTTAAATAGTAGGCACCATAATCTAGCACATTACCTTGTTGGTCGATGATAGCCATCTTACAACCTGTACGGTAACCAGGGTCAAGGCCCATGATAACATGACCTGCCAAAGGCGGTTGTAACAATAGATTTTTAAGGTTTACACCAAATACCTTGATAGCTTGTTCGTCCGCATTTTCCGTCAACTCATTACGGATATCACGCTCTAGAGCAGGGAAAATTAGACGTTTATACGCATCGGCTACTGCAGCCGCTTTATAGTCTGCGAAGATGGATTTTGGATTTTTCTCTAACCGTTGCACCATGTAAGCAACATAAGTATCACCTGGTACGGTAAGGGCTAATTTCAAAGCTCCTAATTTTTCACCGCGATTAACCGCCAAGATACGGTGAGACGGCATTTGTCGAACCGGTTCAGCATATTCTGCGTATTGCAAGAACTGTTGTTGTATCTCTTCATCACCAGTCAACTCAGCTTGAATAAAGCCTTCGTTCCACATCTTTTTACGCAAATATGCACGGAAGTCTGCACTATCACTAACAATTTCCGCTACGATATCTGATGCACCTTGAATAGCGTCCTCCGGTGTTGGCACCTCTTCCGTTACAAATTCTTTAGCGATCTCTAATGGATCGCCAGAGGTAACTGTATCGTTAAGGATCATTTCCGCTAACGGCTCTAATCCACGTTCACGGGCAATCATAGCACGGGTACGTTTCTTAGGACGATACGGTAAATAGAGATCCTCTAACTCTTGAAGCTTTGTTGCTGCTTCTAAGGACTTCATCAACTCGTCGGTCATCTTTTCTTGCTCTGTAATAGATGCAATGATTTCTTGGCGACGTGTTTCCAAGTTGCGCAGATATTTAATGCGTTCTTCAATGGTGCGCAATTGCTCATCTTGCAATTCGCCCGTTACCTCTTTACGGTAACGCGCAATAAATGGCACCGTATTGCCTTCGTCTAATAATTCTACGGCAGCTTGCACCTGCTTTGGCTTAACATTTAATTCACTGCCAATAATGGCAAACATTCTTTCACTCATTTAGATGCCTTTCTGCGATAGGTTACAAAACGATGAGGATATGTATTCTTCTCATCCACCACGCCGTCTACAACGGATTCAATGGTGAAAGCCTCCTCTGAGAACTCTGGGAAAAATGCATCCCCTTCAAATTCGTGGTCTACTTCTGTAATGTACATCGTATCCACGTAAGGCAAGAAAGCCTCGTATACTTGAGCACCGCCGATAACATAGGCCGCATCAAGAACACGCGCTGCTTCTGAAGCCGCCTCAGGACTATGGAAAATCTTAACTCCTTCTGGCGCATCAAAGCCCTTATCACGGGTAATCACCCAGTGCTCACGATTTGGCAACAAGAACGGCAAACTTTCAAAGGTCTTACGGCCCATAATGATGACATGACCTGTCGTTTTCTCTTTAAAGAATTTCAAATCATTCGGCAAGTGCCAAATCAAGGTATTATCTTTACCGATCACACGATTATGTGCTACGGCTACGATTAATGCTAACATACTGGCCTCTTTCGGTTAATGCTATATGGCAACAGTCATAAATTATGCTATTTAGCAATGTCTACGAACACAATACTATATAGCAACAGCCATACATATTATGCTATTTAACAATTGTCATGAATATAATGCTATACAGCAACAGTCATGGACAATTTACCTAGATGTTCATACCCGTCTAATGTAACGTCCTCTGGTGTGAAGTCATAGAAGTCTTTTACCTCAGGATTCACAATAATTTTTGGAGCTGGCAATGCTTGATCGCGACGTGCTAATTGCTCGCGCAATGCTTCTACATGGTTTTCATAGACATGAGCATTGTTGATAACATGAGTAAATTTACCAGGTTTAAGACCGGTAACTTGGGCAATCATGCATTGTAATGCTGCATATTGAGCTGTATTAAATGGAACGCCAAGGCCCATATCGCCACTACGTTGGATGAGCATGCAGTTTAAGTGTCCATCAGCTACGTCCCATAATGTTTCATACGCACATGGTTGCAATGCCATATCATCTAAATCTTCAATATTCCACAATGTAACAATCATACGGCGGCTATCCGGATCTTCCTTGATAGTCTTGATGAGCTTATCAAGTTGTTTGTACTTTGCAATTTGGTAACCATAAGCCTTACCAATAGTACCATCTTCACGCATCCACTCATCCCATACGCGCACGTTCATTTCTTGTAATTTACGTACATCGTTAGATTGCATTTGCCAAATCCATAACAATTCTTTTACCGCCGTTTTGAAAGCTACAAATTTTGTAGTCAAAATTGGAAATTCCTCTTGCAAGTCGAATTGCATAATTTGATGTGGCAATTTATAAGTTGCAACACCGGTACGATTTTGACCATACGTGCCGTGTTCTAAAATATTTTCAATAATACCGAGGTATTGTGTATCTGCTAGACTCATATGTCCCCCTAAATCTTATATATAACACGTCGAATAATACTAACTTTATATCTTACAATATATAGTACTATCATACTAAAAAATACATCGTACTACCATATATACAGTAAAATTTATTATCCCTTATATTCTGCAATGGCCTGTAAAAAACTGAGGCCATATTTTTTCAATTTTGCTTCCCCTACACCTTTAACATTGCCAAACTCACCCAATGTGGTTGGTCGTAAATTGGCTAGATCAATAAGCACTGTATCAGGGAAGATAAGATATGGTCGAAGACCGGCCTCTTCGGCTAAGCGCTTGCGATGTTGTCGCAAATGTTCAAATAAACCACCTACACCGGAATTAGAATTTCCTCGAGCCACATTGGACGTAGACCGACGAGTGCGAGACGGTACAGACACATGTTGTCTGATTTCCTCTACCTCTTTATGCCCAGCAAGGACTTCCTCAGCACCAGCCGTCAAAGATAGTACTGGATATTTACCTGTAGAGCTACGCAAGTAGCCAGAAGCCACAAATTGTTGAATAAGGCCCTTAATCGATTTCTCGTCTACATTGCTCAATAAACCAAAAACAGGCAATGCATCATGTCCTGCGCGCATGATGCGATCCGTTCGTTCACCGCGCACGATAGCGGTAATCATAGATGCGCCATAGCGCTCGTCGGTACCCATAATGGCACGGAAGATGGCCTTCGCCTCTTTCGTTACATTTACCTTATCGGCAGAACCTTTACAGGAGCTACAATTGTCACATGTGGTCCAAACGGTGCTTTCACCAAAATAGTTAAGCATATATTTACGTAAACAATTACTACAGAAACAGTAATCAATCATAGACTGCAACTTGCGTAGTTCCACCTCTTGGCGCTCAGGAGTTTCGATGGACTGTTCAATTAAATACTTGTGAACCTGTACATCCTGCCCGCTGTAGAGCAAGATGCATTCTGCAGGTGCTCCATCGCGACCTGCACGGCCCGCCTCTTGATAGTAGGACTCCATGTTACGCGGCATTTGGCAATGCAACACATAGCGCACATTACTTTTATCAATGCCCATGCCAAAGGCATTGGTAGCCACCATAACCTGCAATTTATCATCTGCATAGGCGTTTTGCATCTCACGGCGCACCTCATCGCTGAGCCCACCGTGATAATGACCTACCTTAATGCCTGCACGGGTTAGATTTTCATACACCCGATCTACATCCTTGCGCGTTGCACAGTAGATAATACCATTTTCATTGGCATGTTGACGCACATAATGGACTACGTAATCCATGCGCTTTGGTGTACGAATGACAGAGAAGGATAGATTAGGCCGATCAAAGCCCGTTACATACACATTCGCATTCTCAAGGCCTAATAGTTTCTTAATATCATTTTCTACATATTTTGTAGCCGTCGCGGTAAAAGCTCCTACGATAGGTCTCTTCGGTAGCGAGTTGAGCCACTCACCAATGAGCCGATAGGACGGTCTAAAGTCATGTCCCCACTCAGAAATACAGTGAGCCTCATCAACGATAACTTGAGCTATAGGCAATGCTCGCAATACATTACAGAAGAAATTAGAACCTAGTCGCTCTGGTGCAATATACAACAGCTTAATCTTACCACTACGCACCTTGTACATAGTCTTATTAAACTCTGCTTGGGTAAGGGTACTATTGATGAGCGCCGCCGGAATGTTCTGTACTAATAGACCATCTACTTGATCTTTCATAAGGGATATTAGTGGCGAAAATACGATTGTGAGGCCCGGCTTGCAAAGCGCAGGAATCTGGAAACAGATAGACTTGCCGGCTCCCGTCGGCATGATGCCAATTACATCTTCATTGCGTAATAAGGAAGTAATAGGAGCCTCCTGAGCCGGTCTAAAGGAGGTATACCCAAAGTATGTTTCCAACATCCGTAATGCCTGTCGTTTCATCATAGCTTGTTGCTTCATATCAACCGACTGTGATGCAATAGCTTGTTTTGAAGCTGGCTGTTGTTCCATAGGTACCTCCTTTCATGTTCCAGAAATATACATACAAGACCATAATTACAACTATCAATAACGAAATTTCGTATACAAAACACGAAATTTCGTTTTTCTATTCTTATATTTTAACATATTTCATATGCCGTTGGGTTTATTAGTATATACGATTTCTCAGTCCAACGTCTAATGCATATCTAGAAAGCCAAGCTTCAAAATTTGTATAGAAACTACGTAATATCACGAAATTTTTACACTCTAAAGCGCTAATATATGGTACAATAGGAATTATTTATAATACTATAGAATAGAACTACAACCTAAGGAGGTCTTATATAGGCATGACACAAGACAACTTAATGATTATCATCGCCTTTGCCTTATACCTAGGACTCATGATGTATATCGGGGTCTACTATTACAGGAAATCTAACAGCATCGGTGATTACATTCTCGGTGGCCGACAACTAGGACCATGGATCACAGCACTTAGTGCAGAAGCATCAGATATGAGTGGTTGGATGCTCATGGGTGTGCCTGGCCTAGCGTATACTACAGGGATTTCTGGTGTATGGATTGCCGTAGGTCTCACATTAGGCACATGGGCAAACTGGAAGTTTGTTTCTAGACGCTTGCGTAACCATACTGAGGTAGCTAGTGACAGTTTAACTTTACCGGACTATTTGAAAAATCGTTTCCACGATCAATCTCATTCGGTAGCCGTTATCTCCGCCCTATTTATCTTGATTTTCTTCTTGATTTATACATCATCAGGGTTCGTAGCAGGTGGCAAACTGTTCAACACCATCTTTGGTCTTGATTACACTGTATCTCTATTTATTACAGCGGGTATCGTCGTATTCTACACATTCCTCGGCGGCTTCCTCGCCGTATCTTGGACAGATTGTATCCAAGGGGCATTGATGTTCTTCGCTATCTTAGCGGTACCAATTACAGCTGCCATGTTTATGGGTGGTCCTATTGAAACATTCCAACTCATTCAACACGAGTTTCCTCAAGGACTTAGCCTATTTGGTGATCCATCCGACTGGTTCACATGGGCTATCGGCTTAATCTCTTCTCTTGGTTGGGGTCTTGGCTACTTCGGTCAACCTCATATCCTCGTAAGATTCATGGCTATCTCCGATGCGAAAGAGCTTAAGAAATCTACAAATATCGCCATGGTTTGGGTTATCTTATCCCTTATGGCAGCCATCGCTGTAGGCCTCATCGGTCACGTATATATGTTGCCTGATGTATTAGTAGGCACTGATGCAGAAACTGTATTCCTCATCATGACAGAACGCCTCTTTACACCATTTGTAGCAGGTCTCATCTGGTCTGCCGTACTCGCAGCTATCATGAGTACTGCATCTGCCCAGTTATTAGTAACAGCCTCTGCCATTTCTAATGACTTCTATGCAAATATCATTCATCCTAAAGCGAGTGATAAAGAGCTGGTACTAGTAAGTCGTATCGTAGTACTACTAGTTGCGTTAATAGCCATCTATATGGCAATGGATCCAGATAGCTACATCTTAACCATGGTTGCCTATGCATGGGCAGGTTTTGGTGCTGCCTTTGGTCCAGCTATCTTGTTCTCCTTATTCTGGAAACGTATGACACGTCATGGCTGTATCGCAGGTATCGTCGTAGGTGGTTTAACCGTTCTTATTTGGAAACAATTTGGATTCCTCGGCCTTTACGAAATCGTGCCAGGCTTCCTCTTCTCTTCCATCGCTATCTATGTAGTGAGTATCATGGGTAAATTACCTCCTCGTCCAGTTCTTAAGGACTATCGTGAAGCAGAAAAAATGCATGTTCTATAAATTAGAAATCGGACGTTTAAAATAGCATACATAAAAAAAGAGCTAGTTGATTCAACGATCAACTAGCTCTTTTATTATGAGTATTGTGCTAAGCCTTCCTTAATAGCTTCTTTCACTTCTGCTACCAAGGATGTTGGTGAAAGTACTTTCACACTTTGCATATATTGAAGTGCCCAATACTTAAAGGCATCATGATTTACACGTACACGGCATACAACATCATCAGATGTGACGTTGGTGAATTCCACATTGCCATCAAACCAATCTAAAATTTGGTTTACAATAGACCGCTTTGCCTTAAAACTTACGGTAACGGATTCACCACCGAACATGTAAATATGTTCTTTTACATATTGCGATACATTGAAGGTGCGTTGCTGGTTATAGCCCTTTATCTCCCGTAAAGGTTTTCTACGTTCGCTCAGCACCGTAATGTGTGCAATTCGATCGACACGCAATGTAGACATGTCATCATAATTTTCATGGTTCCCAACTAGGTAATAGTGTCCCCGATTCATAACTAGTTGGAATGGATTGAATACATACTTTCGCTCCTTATTATCTGGACCGAGATTGATATGTAATCGTTTATCCACGTCAGGTTGGCAATAAGCCAAGGAAATTTTTCTCCCCTTTTGTATTGCTTCCTCTATGAGATCAATGTTAAGGAATAAGTCCTGACTTCTATGAAGGTAACCCGTAGCACTTTCAATATCAATACCATGGGGCTTGAAATGAGAGCTACCCAATTTAGCAACACGACTAATTAAATCCTTACGTTGAGATGCGGTAATATGACGAGACGCCAAAATACCGTCAATTAATAATCTCAATTCCGAATCTTCAAAGGTATGAATCATATAAAAATCAGTACGGCGAATAGTACCATCTGCTCCTACGGCAGACTCTTCACATTGAATACCAAAATCACCAGATTCATATAAATCATTTAAATGACGGCCTAAGGTCTTCCGATCGACGGATACCTCGTACCGCTCGGCTAATATACTGCGAATCTCCTCTTGAGATAAAGTATGATTAGCATCCGTTTCACTTTTCAGGATTTCTAGTATATATACTAGAACGGCCTTCTTAGATGCCATAAAAGACTCCTTTTACAAATAATACAATAAAAACAACATTGTAACTAATACAATTTATAATATCATCCACAACACATCGGATGATGTTCACAAAAATACCCATACATAGTATACCACACTTTTCATATATGGTTCATTTATTTCTCATTAATTTTATCGATTTACTATACTTTTTTGGCAATATTAAATAACTAAATGTAATAATTATTAAAAAAGATTAAATTAAATTATATAAAACAAAAACCCATTACTACTTAATACACATAAATGTTATAAGTATAATGGGTTTTATATTTATTCTGAAGATTATATGAATCCCCAAAATATTATCTTAGAAATTTAAAACGAATTACGAAAGACCATCGTTTTTCTTACGTCTAATAAAGCCTAATTGCTCCATACGCTTCGTCAATTCATTATAGAATGCTTCCGCCATGGCATTTTGATGTTTACCAGTTTGGGCCTTATCAGCGCTAAAGAGAGAATCTTTAATCTTCTTAATCATAGTAGACTTGGCTTTAGGCTTATTCAATAATTCCATGAACAATAAATCTTCTTCAGAAATATCACCAACAGCGTCATTGAACATATTTGCACCATAAATATATTCACTACCACCATCAGCAATAGCTTTTACAAAGTTTGTAAAACGAGCTGGTACATAGGATAAGCCCTCCATATATTCCTGTTTATCAGGGAATGTTTTATAGAATCGAATACCACCGCGTACCATATGTTCAACGATAGCTTTATATAAACTACATACAGCTGGTTCTAAGTCATCTTCAGATGCATTAGCAGTATCATGAGCAGCTTTTAAAATGGCAAGGGCTTCGATCATATTGAAAGTGCCCCCATCTTTAATGAGCGCTTGGAATGTATCTCGTACAAGCTCATTTTCAAACATTTTTAATGCTTCTTCATCAAAGAGGATTTGGAATACAAAACTATTTACGATAGACCGTACAGGTACTGTATTCACCTTATCTGGATTAGCTACATCATAGCTAATATCCTTTGCAGCACTTGCTTTACAGATAATAGACTTGCGGAATGTTGTATCAAGCATAAAGTCTAAATATTGTTCTTGGTCCGCTTGGCTATTAGGAGCCAATTTTTCAAGTTTATCGGCGATGCTGTCATCATAGGTACGAACCATGGACAATGTCAAATCTGCGTCACATACATATGTAAGATTGTGAGCTTTCAAATGATCATTGAATTGATAGAAGTAACATGGATCATTATGAGGCTCTAAATGGTCATGACCTACATAATAATCATCCTTTTGCATAACAGAACGCAAAGCGCCTAAGAATTTACTATTACGTTCCTTAAGGTTGTCATAATTAAGAATTTGAGAACCTACTAAGCTGCCCACAGTTTTACCGCGCAACACCTTTTCCTTGTGCGTTAATTCATCATGTCCACGATTAGCAAATAGCATGAGCTGACGAACCTCTTCCATCGTATGCCAACCTGGATATGTATTATAGGATACATATGCAATGCCATTATCAGCCAAATGATGAGATATAATATCAAGCAACTTATCCTTCATTTCATCGCTAATCCAAGAGTAAAAACCATGAGCGATAATGTAATCAAAGGTTCCTAAGGTCTCATCAAAGTTCATAATATCCCCTTGAATTAGAGATACATTATCCAACTTAGCATCACTAATAATTTTGTTTCCCTTCTCTACTTGATCTTGAGAAAGCTCTATACCTACAAAGGTCGCTTCTGGATTATGTACAGCTTGAGAAATAATATTTCCACCATAGGTAGCACCTAATTCAAGGACACGAGCTGTCTTTGCAGGCGGAGTATTAAGACCTACAAGTGTACCATACGCTTCTAAATACGCAGGTGTTGTAAATGGAAATGGATAGGATTTATAGCCTAACTCTTTATATATTGTTTGTTGCATATCATCTGTTGTGATCTGTTGGTTATCCTTAGCCATAAGCACCTCTATATTACGATTAAAATTACCTAGTTATCTATCAATGTAACAATGCAATATACTTACGTATAACTGCATAACTATCTAATATTATATCAAATTCCTAATATATTACCTATGGTAAAAGCATTAGTAACATAGGAATAACAGATTCATGACGTGCCCCTATTAATGTAAGATAGACTCAAACATATGGAAGATATAATTTTATATACAAAAGAGGCACCCTCGAGTGATATGTACCCCCTTTACTGGACAACCAGTAAAGGGGGTATTTTCATGAGAT
>NZ_CAJLUB010000033.1 GCF_905209685.1 uncultured Veillonella sp.
AATCTTCTAATGTTGACTATAACCGTACTGGTGTACCTCTTCTTGAAATCGTATCCGAACCAGATATTCGTTCCGGCGCAGAAGCGAGAGCCTATGTTGAAAAACTACGTTCTATCTTGCAATACTTAGAAGTATCTGACGGTCGTATGGAAGAAGGTTCCTTACGTGGTGACTGTAACGTATCCGTACGTTTGCGCGGTACTAAAGAGTTTGGTACACGTACAGAAACTAAGAATGTTAACTCCTTAACAGCTATTCAAAAGGTTGTTGAATATGAAGCCTTGCGTCAAGCTAAGTTGATCGAAGCTGGCGGTAAAGTAGATCAAGAAACACGTACTTGGGATGATGCTCAAGGCATTACGATTGGTATGCGTAAGAAAGATGAAGAAAACGATTACCGTTACTTCCCTGAACCAGACTTGGTACCAATTGTAATTACGGACGAAAAAATTGAAGAAGTACGCCGTGCGTTACCTGAATTGCAAGATGCTAAGATTGAACGCTTTGTATCTGAATATGGTTTGTCTCGTGAAGACGCAACAATCCTTACTGTATCTCGTAAAACTGCAGATTTCTTAGATGCTACTGTAAAAGCAGGTGCAGATGCTAAGACTGTGGCTAACTGGATGCTTGGTGACTTGTCCAAGATGATTAATGAAAGTGGTTTAACATTTGCTGAATCTAAAGTAAGCCCAGAAAACTTGGCTGGTATGATTGCCCTTATCGATAAAGGTACAATCTCCGGTAAAATTGCGAAAAAAGTTATCGTATCCATGTGGGAATCCGGCAAGGATGCTGATACTATCGTAAAAGAAGAAGGTCTTGTGCAAATCACAGATACTGGTGCTATTGAAGAAATCGTTAAGCAAGTTATTGCTAATAATCCACAACCAGTGGCAGATTTCAAAGGTGGCAATGGTAAGGCTATTGGTTTCTTAGTAGGTCAAGTTATGAAAGAATCTAAAGGCCGTGCTAACCCAGGTATGGTAAATCAATTGCTTCAAAAATACTTGAAAGACTAATTTGCCCGTTTGCCTATAGTCATATAAGCAATACAAACAAAAATATCCCCTATAGATATATGAATTTATATCTATAGGGGATATTTATTTGCATTTTTATCAGAGAAATATGGTATAATAAGTTGTATAAAATTAATTATTCTTTTGGTCATATAAAGGACTTAACGATGTCTGATCAACACAATATAAATAACAATCAAAATACATATACAAATAATGAACGTAGTGATAGCTTTGGTAGTAATGCTCACTTCGGAGAGCCAAATACACGGGTATTATCTGATGATGAACGCCGTGACTTTGATGGTGTAACCATTGAAGAGGTAGGAGACTCTGTTCATGTGGACTCTACACCTAGTAATATGAATGAAGAGTATCAACGCGGTGAAGAGTATAATCAATATGGCCCTCATGTTAAGGTGTATAGCTTTAATAGTACAAGCTGGCTTAGTCGCATCATTTTGATTATCATATTAGCTGTTGTTTTAGCAGCTGTTGTATTCTTCGGTGGCATTATCCTCTCTGTAGTAGGGGTTGTCATTTTAGTGGGTGCTATTGTTTCCTTTATCTTTGGCCTCTTTTAATGGTATAATATATATATTATGACTAGACGGTGGCTGAGCCATTCGATGATTTAAAGGGGACCTATGAACGTAGTTTTATCCACATTAAACTCAAAATTTATACATTCCTCCCTTGCTTTGCGGTATCTCAAAGCCTACGGGCAGGCTCACGGACAGGCATACGATATAGTAGAATATACTATTAATATGCCTGTTTTACATATTCTCAGTGATATTACAGAGCGCAATATAGATGTATTGGGCTTTGCTTGCTATATCTGGAACATTGAAATGACCTTACATGTGGTAGACATGGTGAAAGCAGTTCGACCAGATATTAAAATTATCTTAGGCGGTCCGGAGGTATCTTTCACTGCCGATGAAATTCTAAATCGCTGCTATGCTGTAGACTATGTTGTACAAGGTGAAGGGGAAGAAGCTTTCTACCAACTTATTAGTGCATTACAAAATGGTAAGGATGGATTAGAAGAAGAAATCCCTGGTGTACGGGGACGCCATACTTCGGGTCAACTTATGGGATCCGCTGAGGCCGTAGAGGTTAAAGATCTTAGCACAATTCCATTCCCATATGTAGAAGAGGATATGATTGATTTAGAACATAAAATTATCTACTATGAGTCCTCTCGTGGATGTCCGTTCTCTTGTCAGTATTGTTTATCTGGTAATAAGAATACAGTACGGTTCTTCCCACAAGACAGAACATTAAAAGAGTTACAATGGTTTATTGATCACAAGGTGAAACAGGTTAAATTTGTAGATAGAACATTTAACTGTGCACCACATCATCATCGTCCGCTGATGGAATTTATGCGTGATGCTGATACAGAGACTAATTTCCATCTAGAAATGGAACCAGAGCTCATGACAGAGTGGGAAACCAATATTCTTTGTGAAACACCACCAGGGCGTATTCAAATAGAAGTAGGCGTACAAAGTACACATAAGAAAACTTTAGATGCTATTAATCGATATAATGATTGGCCGTATATTCAAAAGGCAATTAGACCTATTATTGAAGCAGGTAGAACTCATGTTCATATGGATTTAATTGTAGGCTTACCTTACGAAAATAAAGCACGATTTGGATTATCCTTCAACGATTTATTTAGCTTACAACCTCATGCGCTGCAAATAGGTTTTTTGAAACTTTTAAAAGGCTCTGGTGTACGCCGCATGGAGGAATACCAATACATTAGTGATCCTTTAGCACCTTACGAGGTTTTAAGTACCCATGTATTGCCATATAAAGACGTTCGTTTCTTGAAGCACTTTGAAGATGTATTTGAACGCTTCTATAATAGTGAGCGTTTTAGAACTGTCTTTGGTTATATTGGTAGTAAGCTTATTAAGGAACATACTGATACATCCATAACTGGTGAAGATACAGTAATAAATCATGTACCGACTATGAAAAAGTATGATTCTACCAATGTGGAGCCTAAAAAAGACGCTTTTTCTTATTTTTGTGAAATGACACAAGCTTGGCTCGATGCTGACAATCACAAGGTTAACTTGAAAGATATCGACCAAATCGAGTTCTTATATAATTTCTTTTTGTCTAAAGGCGACAAAGTAGCAGCTGAATTATTACAGTACGATACACTTGTTAGCTATCGAGGTAAGGTTCGAAGTGAAGCCGTAGGTTTGCCTAAGCAGACAAAGGAACTTTTACAAGAAGGGGAAGCATTCTGGCGCAACGAAGAGATTGCAGCCCAGTATATTCCAAACTATACATTTAAAGAGTGGCGTAAGATTCGCCAACAATATGTGGAAATGCCTATGTCTAAAGATACGGCACATGTATTGGGCATAGATAATGTACCTAGTACACCATTTACAGTTGTAATTGACGTTAATAAAGAGGTTAAACCATTTATACGTCCTGACATAGAGGCTTGTTAACAAGCGATGATTGGTTAGTTAAATAGGAGTGTTATGACCGATACAACGAGACCAAAACGATACCGTATGGTATCTAAATATTATAAAGAAACCTATGGGGAGAAGGTTTATAAATTGCCTGTTGCCTTACCGCTAACGTGTCCAAATCGAGATGGTTCAGCAGGTGTAGGAGGATGTACCTTCTGCGGGGAAATCGGTGCAGGTTATGAAAATCGTCCTGCTTGGATGACAGTGCGCATGCAATTAGAGGAAAACATTGCTCACATTGGCCCTAAGTACAAGGCGAAAAAATTTATACCCTATTATCAAAACTTTAGTAATACCTATTTGGGACTTGATGACTTTAAAAGCTATATGGAGCAAGGCTGTATTGATGAAGCTGTAGGCATTGCTATTGCTACAAGACCAGATTGCATTGCCGATGAATACTTAGACATATTAGCTGACATTAGAGAGCGCTTTCATAAGGATATTTATATTGAATTAGGATTGCAAACGGTCAATTATGATACCCTTGAGAAGATTAATCGTGGCCATGATTTAGCACAGTTTATTGATGCTGTATTGCGCATTAAGAGATATGGATTTAATGTGACAACCCATATGATTGTTAATTTACCTTGGGATACCATGAAAGACACCATCGAAGGGGCCCGTATTTTGTCAGCCCTTGGCGTAGATCAAGTTAAATTACATGCCTTATATATCGTTAAAAATACATTGATGGCCAAGTGGTACCAAGAAGGTCAGTTCAGCTTAATTAGTGCCGAAGAATATGCTGATCGGGTTGTGAATTTTGTACGCCACTTGCATCCTGACATTGTATTACAACGCCTTGTCGGGAGAGCACCTGAAGATAATACGTTATTTACGAACTGGTCCATGGGGTGGTGGCGCGTTCAAGATTTAATTGATGATAAATTAGACGAACTAGATGCTCATCAAGGTGATTTATGTGATTATTTAAACGGCAAAGCCGTTCGTAAGTTTATAGATTAGGAGGTTATATGAGCGAACAAGTTTTTACATTTCCTACATATGACCTAGCACAATCCATACTAGGTCAACATAATCGATATCTACATATGATGCTTGAAGTCATCTCTGCAGATGTAGTGGCACGTGGGGATACTGTTGTTATTAAGGGCGATGAAAAACAAGTAGAGGACTTGTATCGCACGCTAGAAGAACTAGTATTCCTATACCGTGAAGGCAGTACCATCACTGAGTCTCAAGTTCGTATTGCAGCCAAACTCGTTGCTAATGGCAAGGCTGATGCAGTACATACTATGTTTGAAGATACCTTATCCGTTAATATGCGGGGTAAAAATATTACGCCTAAAACAGAAGGTCAAAAATACTATGTAGATAGCATTCGTAAAAATACCATTACCTTTGGCATTGGCCCTGCTGGTACAGGTAAAACATTCCTAGCCGTAGCTTTAGCTGCATTCTACTTGAAAAACCGCAATGTAGATAAAATTATTTTGACTCGTCCTGCTGTAGAGGCTGGTGAACGATTAGGCTTCTTACCTGGTGAATTACAAGATAAGGTAGATCCATATTTGAGACCTCTTTATGATGCATTACATGAAATGTTTGGCATTGAGCAAGTACAACGTTTTATGGAACGTGGTACTATCGAGGTAGCACCACTAGCATATATGCGTGGTCGTACCTTAGAAAATGCATTCGTTATTCTAGATGAAGCTCAAAATACGACGGCCGAACAGATGAAAATGTTCTTAACCCGTTTAGGTAACAACTCTAAAATGGTAGTTAACGGTGATAAGACACAAATTGACTTGCTACCACGTGTTGTGTCTGGTCTCGGCGAGGCTGAAAAGGTATTGCGTCATGTGCCTGGTATTAATATGGTTTACTTTAGCGATCAAGACGTTGTTCGTCACGATTTAGTAGGTCGCATTGTAAAAGCTTACGATGCATATCATGAACGTAAGTTAGCTGGTGAGACTGCAGAATCTAACGCAGTATCCAAAGAGAATGTAGCGAAAGGATAAGCATGTATATAAATATTAGCTATGATGAAGGAATTCAAGAGGATTCGAATATTGAGGCCGTTATCCGTAAAGTTTGTGATGAAGTAAGTCGCGTATATGGCCTTGAAGAAGATGAAATGAGTATTTTACTTTGCGATAATGCTAAAATTCACGAGCTTAATAAGGAGTATCGCGGCATTGATAGACCAACTGATGTACTGTCTTTTGCCCTAAATGAAGGGGATGATTACGAAGGTAGTGAAGAGGAACATCACTTACTAGGGGATATGATTATTTCCTTAGAGCGTACTCGTGAACAAGCTATTGAATATGGACATAGCTTTGAACGAGAATTAGCATATTTAACGACTCACAGCTGCTTACATATTTTAGGCTATGACCATATGAATGATGAAGATAAAAAAGAGATGCGTACTGAAGAGGAATTTATCTTAGGTAACCTCGGTTATGTGCGGGAGGATGCACCATACAATGAATAAGAACGAACATTTTAAATCTGGCTTTGTTGCCGTTGTAGGACGCCCTAATGTTGGTAAATCTACATTAATTAATGCCCTTATTGGTGACAAAATCGCTATCGTATCTGATAAGGCTCAAACAACGCGTAACCGCATTATCTGTGTATATACAGATGAAGCAAAACAAATCGTTTTCATGGATACGCCAGGTGTACATAAGCCAAAACATAAATTAGGTGAATTTATGGTAGACGCTGCCATTGAGTCCTTAAAAGAAACAGAAGCTGTTTTATTTGTAGTAGCAGGTAATGAAAAGCGCGGCCCTGGGGACAACTTCATTATTGAACAATTGAAACGTGTAAAGGTTCCTGTATTCTTAGTAGTTAACAAGATTGATACTCTAAAAAAAGAAGAGCTTTTAGAAGCTATTGTTTCTTATCAAGATGCATATCCATTTGCAGGGGTCATTCCTATTTCTGCTAAAGATAAAGAGAACTTAACTGAAGTTCTTAAGGTATTAGAGGAAACATTACCTGAAGGTCCGCAATACTTCCCAGAAGATATGATTACGGATCAACCAGAACGCCTTATCATTTCCGATATCGTACGCGAAAAAATCTTACTCTCTACTCGTGATGAAATTCCTCATGCTATTGCCGTAGACGTAGATGAAATGAAAACACGTGATGATGGCACAACCTATATTCGTGCTACTATCTACTGTGAACGAGATTCCCAAAAGGGCATCATCATCGGTAAAAAAGGGGCCTTGTTAAAACAACTAGGTGCTGAAGCGCGTGCAGATATTCAAAAACTATTGGCTACAAAGGTGTACTTAGACCTTTGGGTTAAGGTTAAAAAGGATTGGCGTAATAAATCTGGCATGTTATCTGAACTTGGTTATAGAAAATAAATTTTGTTATAATAAAAACTAACTTGTTTTCTCAATTGTATGAAAGGAATTAAGATGGATAGTGTAGATGGCCTGTTGCCCATAGGGTTTGGTCTTGTATGTATATTTTTAATTAACTTTTTTGTGGTTGCAAAGTTCTCCTTTGCTCGTCTTCGTAAAGAGCATGTTGAGGATATGGATATCCTCTTGGAAAAGGATCGAGAGTTTTTATTAAAGCTCTATCAAAACCCTGAGTATTTCTTAAATACGACGCAGTTTTTGATTTTATTCTTTATCTTAGCCCTTGCAGGTACTGGTACCTATGTATTTGACAATATCGTAGATCAACTTGTGGCGGTATTTAATCTACATAGCACATGGATGCATTTTGTACTAGATATACTTTTACTGCTATTTATTAGCTTAATTGTTCTTATCTTTGGTGAAATTGTACCTAAAGCATTAGGCTTATCCTTCCCAACAAAGTACGTAAATACCTATTGCCGTATCGTAGTAGCTGCTGGTCGTTTGGTGTACCCATTCATCTGGATTGCTAGCAAAATCTCCACAGTTATTTTGGGCTTTTACAAAACAAAATATTTAACAGAGCTAGACCTTGTATACTCTGAAGAAGAAATTCGTATGATGATTTCTCGAAGCCATGAAGAAGGTCAACTAGACCAAGTGGAATCTGAGTTGATCGACAATGTATTTAACTTTGTAGACCGTAGAGCTAAAGAGGTTATGGTACCACGTCAAGATGTGGACTGTATTTTCGTTGAAGACGGCTATGATGAAGCGATGAAATTTATTCGTTCTAAAGCACATACCCGTTACCCTCTATGTGTAGAAGATAAGGATCATATCATCGGTCTTGTTCATATTAAGGAC
Organism: uncultured Veillonella sp.; assembly: GCF_905209685.1. GTDB lineage: Bacteria > Bacillota > Negativicutes > Veillonellales > Veillonellaceae > Veillonella. The sequence continues at coordinate 7,771 of NZ_CAJLUB010000033.1, forward strand.
CTCATGGAACGTCCTAATCAAGCGCGTAAAGATTTGCGTAATGTAAAACGAGATATTTTAACTGTGCCAGAAGTAATGAAATTATCTACATTACTACAATACATGAGAACTCGCCGTATTTATCAAGCTGTTGTTGTAGATGAGTACGGTGGTATGGTTGGTCTCGTAGGGCTTGAAGATATTATTGAAGAGCTCGTTGGTGATATACAAGATGAACATGAACCACATTTACCAGCTAAAATCGCTTATGCAGATGGGTCCTTCGAGTTTGATGGTAAGGTCCTCGTAGATGAAGTAGAAGAAATGATGGACGTTGAAATCGACGATTCCGATTCTGATACAATCGGTGGCTATGTATTTGGTCTCTTAGAACGGACGCCAATCGTTGGTGATACGGTCGATGCATTGGGATATACCTTTGAAGTAACACAAATGCAAGGGTATCGCGTATCCCGTATTAAAGTAACACCTTTACCGGTAGAGGAAACAACGGAAGAAGAACATGAAGAAGCTTAATGGTGGTTTTAATACACCTGCCATCGTCATTAGTCGAAAAAAATATAAGCTATACTCCGTATTTACTTTTATCACACCTAGCTTGGGGCTCATTCGTGCATCCATACCGCATAAGCGTATGATGACCATGCGTAACAGTTCCTATTTACGTCCCTTTAGTGCCATGTATATTACAGTGGTACCTGATGGTGAATATGTAAATGTAACGCAAATCGATGGTTCCTATGTGGTAGAATCGTTAGATGTGAATTTAGATAATATTGCTTACGCTGCAGTCGCGAGTGAGCTCATCCAAGAACTATTTGCTATGTATGATGTAGATCGCAAGGTATTTGATACCGTTGTAAACTATTCCAAGCAAATTCGTCGTCGTAATGTACAACTGGGAACGATAATGCTTGGGTGGCAATTGTTGTCCTTAGCGGGGGTTGTGCCAAGTGCTAATGCTTTTTCTCATCAAGATGGCATTGAGCCATTCTGGTTGCAGGTGCGAGAAACCACGAATCTCAGTATATCTCGTTCCGTGAAAGCTGGATTACCTCAAATTCTCGGTTATCAGTGGGGCGAAGACACGCCTATAGAACTTCCAAAAACAATTTGGAAGGAACTTGAAAAGCTATTATTTGCATACTGTGAGCAAGAAATAGGTAAACCATTACAAAGCGTTAAGTTTTTAAATTCCATAATTTAATGATAGTAAAAGGCAGTTTGAGAAATCAAACTGCCTTTTGTTGAAATATATTATGAGGTACTATATGGATACAATATTCTCTTCGTTGCCTATCGAAAAAATAAATGAAGAAAAAACTTTAGATTTACAAGAAATCCAACAGATATATAATTTTCTTTTAACTAATGACTATTATGTATCTGCTGATTATGGGGTAATAAATAAGTTATTTCAAACGATGGTTTTAAATAATAGTTGGGATCCCAAAATGGCACTCAGATACTTTGACTATTTATGTTTTCTAAGTTGGGAATATGAAGCCATCATTGTTAGAGATCTTCTATTAGATAATCATATTAGTTTAGCTGGGGAATTTTGTTTAGAAACAGAATTAGTAAAAGATGGACTAAGTTATTTTAGAGATGATGCTATTTGGAGAGGGAAGGATTATGATAGTGACACTATTCCAGCATCTATGTCTGAATGGGCCATTTATTATGATGAACAAGATCAAAGGTTTCATAAAGTAAAACCATCAATGATAGAAAATATTATTATTAAGGAAATTAGCGCTAAACTAGGCCTTTATATTATTGGAAAAAAATAATTCTAATAGACAAATGTACATCTGTAGTTGACACCTTTAATAACATTTATTTATAATATAACAATGTTATATTATATGTTTTTATAGGAGGTCATTATGCAGCTTTTGGGAAATCTCAAAATACATTTTCTAGCGCTCGTACTAACCGTAGTCGCTGAATTTATAGGCATAAAAAAACTAGGTCCTGTTGTATTATTGCCATTATTGTACACATTGATTCTAGGTTTATTAATTTCTATTCCTAAATTTAAAATTCTTACTATTAAACAGATGGAAAAATCTGCCGATTATATCGGTATTGCCGTTATGATCTTGATGGTAAAAGTAGGTTTAGGTATCGGTCCAAATCTTGGTATTCTTACAAGTGCAGGATGGGCATTGTTATTACAAGAGCTTGGCCATTTCTTTGGTACGATTGTATTTGGTTTACCTGTAGCTTTGTTAGTAGGTATGCGTCGTGAAGCAGTAGGTGCTTGTTACTCTGTAGACCGTGAGCCAAACGTAGCGATTATTATCGACAAATTCGGCTTTAGCTCTCCAGAGGGCCGTGGTGTTATGGGCATGTACATCTGTGGCGTTCTTATCGGTGCTATGTGGTCCTCCGTATTGGCTGGTATGTTGGCACAATCTGGTTGGTTCCATCCATTGGCATTGGCTATGGGCGCTGGCGTAGGTAGTGCTAGTATGATGGCTGCCGCTACAGCTCCAATCATTGCAGTATATCCAGATTATGAACAACAAATTATGGCGCTTGCTGGGGCTGCAAACTTGTTGACTACCGTTCTAGGCGTATACTTTGGTCTATTTGTTTCTTTACCTGTTATGGAAAAAACATACAATTTCTTTACAGGTCGTACCCGTGAACAGGATTTAGCAGAGGAGGCAGCAAATCATGAGTAAAAGCGAAAAATTAACACAATTTGTCATCGTTATTTGTATTGCTGCTATCATCACTGCAGTAGGTAATGTAATGGATGGTAAACATCTATTTAGCGATAGCTTAGTTGGCGTAGCTATCTTAGCAGTTCTTGCTACGATTGGTGCTTTAATCTCTAACTTGCCATATGCTAATAAATTACCTATGGTATTCTGGGTTTCCTTAGTCGGTGTTGTTGCATCCTTACCAGGTATGCCTGGTCAAGAATGGATTATAGCTAAAACTAGTCAGGTTACATTCCTTGCTACTACAACACCAGTACTTGCTTATGCAGGTTTATCCTTAGGAAAAGACCTTGGTGCATTCCGTCGCTTATCTTGGCGCATTATTCCTGTTGCACTAGCTGTAACAGCAGGTACTTTCATCTGTGCAACAGCATTAGCCCAATTAGTACTTCATTTAGAAGGTTTAATTTAATACTAAATCATAATGTAAGATGTCTAAATTATGTTAAGATATAATTATAGATTTATATTTCAAAAGATATCTATACATTAGGATTCCATGATCGACCGTATTTTATACGGTCGATTTTATAAAGGAGATATTATGAGCCGTATGACAAAGGAAGAAGTTAAAGAACGTGTTTGTAAAGCTATTGTTGATGCACAACCGCGTTTACGAGAATTAGCAGAATATATTATGGCTGAACCTGAGCTGGGTTTTAAAGAGGTAAAAACCTCTAAAAAGGTTCAAGCTATGTTTGATGAACTTGGCATTTCTTATACTACAAGTCATGCACTGACAGGTGTAAAAGGTAGAATGAAAGGCCGAGATAGTAAATATACGGTTGCCATGGTGGGGGAATTAGATGCCATTCTCTGTCCCCGCCATCCTCGTGCCGATGATTTAACAGGGGCTGCTCATTGCTGTGGTCATAATGTACAAATTACCAATATGTTTGCCGTAGCTATAGGTCTACAAGCAGTGATGGACGAATTAGCAGGCGATGTTGTACTATTTGCTGTCCCTGCAGAGGAAATGATTGAAATTGATTACCGCAATAAATTACGTGAGCAAGGTAAGCTTAAGTATATGGGGGGCAAGCAACAGCTTATCTATGAAGGTGCTTTTGACGATATCGATATGGCTATGCAAATGCATGTGGAGACTGCCAAAACTCCAGCTGGTGAAATGGGTCTAGGTAGTACCTCCAATGGTTTTGTATCTAAACTGATTGAATATCACGGCAAGGTAGCTCATGCCGCTCAAGCACCTCATGAAGGTATCAATGCTCTTAATGCTGCTTTAATGGGCGTTATGGGGGTTAACTCCATTCGTGAAACTTTCAAAGAAAGCGATTATTTCAGATTCCATCCAATCATTAACCAAGGTGGTACATTGGTTAACTGTGTACCTGACTATGTTCAAGTTGAAAGCTATGTGCGTGCCTCTAATATTCAAGCTATTGTAGATGGTAATCATCGTGTTAACAGAGCATTAAAAGCTGGTGGCGATGCAGTAGGGGCTACATGTGTTATCAATGACCTACCAGGCTATTTACCGATGCGTAATGATGAACGTATGAATGCTCTATTACGAGAAAATTCAAATCCTATTTTTGGTGAAGCCAATGTATACCAAGGTCCACATATTACAGCTAGTACAGACATGGGGGACGTATCTCACTTGATGCCTGTTATCCATCCATGGGTTGGTTGCATTAGTGGTGTATTACACAGTGCAGAATATGAAATCTCTGTACCTGACGTAGCGTACATTAAAACAGCACAAGCCTTGGCTATGACCATCGTAGACTTACTATATGATGATGCAGCAGGTGCTAAAGACGTATTAGATAACTTTACACCAGCATTAAACAAACAAAGCTATATTGAACTCTTAGACCGCATTGCTAAGGGTGAATAAAATAAACCACCTATCGAAGATGAATTGATTATCTTTGATAGGTGGTTTACAATTTATTTATATAACTATAATGATTTATTTAAGTCTATTTCTTATATACTAAAATATTAGTATATTTTTATAGGAGATTATGAACGAGAATCTTGCTTTACTACTAGCTATCTTATATCTAATCTATAGATTTAAGACATATAAAAAAACAAATAAAATAATAGAAGACAGAATAGAAAATGTTCACAAGCCCTACTTTAAACGTGTACGAGATGTTTTAGGTTGTTCTGAAGAAGAAGCAGAGAAGGTTGGATTAGCATTAGATAAATATTTAGTACCCTTAGAAAGTAAATTCTATAAAATTGATGATAGTACTTATTCATTTGTTGATGCAGGCGGCCTTAAAGGAACATTTTCAATAGATCAAAACTATAACTTATTGACATTAGTTTATAACGATGTTGATTTACTAGCTTTACATCAGATTTAAATATCTATAAGTAAAGAAGGCTTATATGATAAAAGAAATAACATTGTATGTAGTAAAGATAGTATTATTAAATTTATTTTTTTTAGGTGAAAATTAAAATGGTTACTATAAAAAAAATATTTTTCTATGCATTTGCATTATTTTCATTGACTTCAATTATATATGGCATGGCGTATGATTATATGAACGGTGCTGAAATTCACTATGATTTTTTTTGTGCTGGATTTGTTAGTTGGTTAATATTCTTTGGTATATTGAAAGCAATTTTAAATATATAAATAGTATTAATTCAAAATTTGAGGTTTGGTTAAATGATATAGCTAGTATTTAATTTGATCTTTTTGATTCTATTATTCTCTATTATGGGAAAAATAATATATGACTATATTAAAGGCCATAATATAGAATATAAATCTTATAGCCTTACTTTTGTATGCTGGCTTGTTATTTTTGCTTTATTAAAATTAGTTTTTGAGCTGTAAGCCTTGAAAAAAATATTTCAACAGGTGAAGAAGTAAAAATGAGGTGTAATAGAATCAATGAAATTAATATATTATTTTGCTACTATATCCTTGTTTTTAGCATTTGCCTATAGTGTAACTCAATATATCCGAAGATCCAATAAGGACATAAATGAAAAATATAGACTGATTAGTTTGGGTATATTTTTATTTGTGCTTTTTACAGATTTAAAGTTCTTAGATACCTTAAATAAAGAATTTAAGTACCTAATTGAGTTTTTATTGTTATCATTTAGTACATACATGTTTTCACTAATTTTTAAAAATAGTGATAATAAATGGACTTATTATTTATTTTCTCTATTTACTATATTGTTATTTTTAATGGCTATTTTATTCTCAATCTAACTTTATATTAATCAAACATGGGTTATTAGTGTATTTATATATTGTGTATATTAAAAATATAATAAGATTGATTGTATGATGAGGACATTAGTATGACTTTTATAATTAAAGAAATTGGATAATCATATATGAATGTAAAAATTGTTAAGTTATTAAATTTAATAAGGTTTAGAATAATTGGAACAATTTTTTTAGCAATTACTATAACAGGTAATGCTATTGAGGCGACTGCACCGAATGTAGACTATAGGTTTATTATCCCTATATTAGTTATGGGTGGCGTGTTATTAACACCATTAATTCGTGGACGTCGTATTGTTAAGCGTATATATAGAAGAGGGATAAATCAGTATAATTCGAGATTAATTGTATGTATATTATTTATTTTAGGGTTTCACAATAAATTAGTTGGTATACCTATAGCGAAAAAGAGTATTTATGGTTGGTTATTTTTGGGATTTTGGGTTGTAGGTTCTATTATTACTTTTGTATGGATGTATTCAAATAATGTTCCTATATGGATATTATGCATTTCTATGATTATAGCTATTTATAAAATACTAAAGTCATTATATAGTTAGGATTTTGTCAATTTATTTGAATAGAACATTCTATATTTTAATATGATTTAACATGACTGTTATTTTATAAAAGAGTTATTTAAAGCTAGTTAGGAGATAAGTCTGCTAAATGATAAATAAGTTTGATTATACTTTTGGAGTAGTATTATTTATTTTGGTTTGGGATCTTCGTGCGTATTATAAAAATGTATTACAACGGAATTTAACTCGTAAGCAGCAAGAATGGGTAAATAATATGCGATACCTACATTTATATAAATTTACAAATTTAGTAAGTATAGTGGCTGGAATTGTTTTTTTAATATTCTATATGTTCTTTAATTTTGGATATGCTTATTTTTATCTATTAGGTGCAGTCCTAGTAATTCATTTTTTAAAGATTTCATTAGAAATATCCAGAAAAAGGAATCTAGTACATATAAAGATGGACGTAATGAAAATTATATATACATAGTTGGAATCATTTTTATCTTATGGATAATATTTCATTAATTTAATAATGCTATTAAATTAAACTTTTATTCTATGGTTGTAATATCTCCTTAGAAAGCAGACGAATGGAAAAACAAATAGCAGCTATATTTTCTCTCTTAAGTTTTAACTATCTTATAATTAAATATTGGGGTACATGGAAAGTAACTCTTTTAGCATTAATTGGAAACTATTTCTTTATATGTATTTTAATAAAATCATATTTTGGTTTACCTGAATTTATTGAGGACTTCAATGTAATTTTTGTATTCATAATATGTGTTTTCGGTGCTTATAATTTATGGCGAAAAAGTAAAGCAGGAACACTAACTGAGTATGAAAAAAGAGGATGGTTTTTGATGCGTATTTTCTCATCATTATTTATCTTAGCTGTATTAGTATTCGCTTTAATATTTATATTTATGGAGTATATTTATGGGATATATATCTAGAACTTGATTTATTGCTTTTAATAACTTTTGGTCAAACAATTATATCTTCTGAAAGATTGACATTCGTCCCCCTATATTGCTACAATGTTGTGTATAATATATGCGATGAAGCAGAGTAGTAAACCTCTCTAGCGAGTGAGGA
>NZ_CAJLUB010000034.1 GCF_905209685.1 uncultured Veillonella sp.
TTTTATAAATTTATATGTAAAAACGTAAAGAATTATTAGTAAACTCTCTATTTTTACCGCTAACTCAGTATACTATATATGGTGGTTGTTTTCAAGAACAAATACTATATAAAGTAAAAATAGGCTCTTTCAGCCATGCTAATATAGCATGAATAAAAGAACCTATTTAAATTATAATGTAAACCCAAATAGACGAGTCAAGAAGTTAGATTTTTGACCTACCCAACTAGGAGGAACAGTAGGATAGAATGTGCGATCAGCTAAAAGATCGCGCTCATTGAGATGAATATTTGGCAACAAATCTTTTTTGTATGTACTGTCTAATTTAGAAATAGCTTCTACATACCCTTGATGCGCTTGTACATCACTTTCATTGCAATAACCAGTACCAAAGAAATGAATTAATCCATTACGATATAATTCGATTGCTCTATGATAATTAGCATTACTATGATTAAAGGATGCCATGTTACATTGAATTAAAATCCCTTTATCTACCCATTCCAATAACTGTTCTGGCTTTGTAAATAATTGGCGATGCGTTTCTACTTCACTAATAATAGGAACAATGTCCATATCTAGTAAGCTTAGCAACCATGCATTAATATGGTGAACTTTACTATTTTCAGGTAATGCTACTAACATAAAATGGCTATTACCCAACAGATACTGATTGCGATGAGCAACGATATATTCAATCATTTCATCACAAAGCAAAACGCGAGCACCACCATGAATAGTTACATCCACTTGTTGTTCCCCTACAGCAAGCTTCACATCATTCAATGTTGTTTCCATCTCATCCCATGTATTCATATCCATAGATACGGTTACATCAGGTGTACTAAAAATATCTGTAATACCTTGTTCAGCCAAGGATTTTATCATTTTTACTGATTCTGCCATTGTTTGTGGCCCTTGAGGCCCTAACACAGCTGGCAAAATGCAACCATGTAAGTCAACCACGCGATTCATATTCTTTCCCTTCTACTTACGATAATCCCTTACAGAAATCGTTCTCTTTATAAAGTTCATGTTTATCTCATTTATTTTTCATTTTCTATTCATGATTATATCAAGGGAAAAGTGGCTTGTACAGTGGTTTTTATATAAAAATAGATAAATTATAATATGTTCATTTAATATATTTTTTATATTTTCATGTTATCTTCATTAAAAATACCTCATAATCGCTAAGATTATGAGGTATTTTTACATATTTGTATATTATTAACAATTTAATTTTTAAATGTACTTCGTTTATACCTGATGTAATGGGCTAGCTTTACTACTAGAATACCAATAACGACACCAACAGTATCAATTAAAATATCAGAAAGTTGAGAGCTACGACCTGGTGAGAACAATTGTATAAATTCATCAAGACCAGCTATCAACATGCCTAAACCTATGGTCTTTATTACGGTACCGTATGTAATATATCGACGTAGAATCGTATATAAAACACCACCAAGGATTGTAAACTCTGTAAGATGGGCTAACTTTCGAACAATCCTATTCAAGGTCCATATATTTCCATGAAAGCCTAACTTATTTACTATAGGAGCAAAGATCTCTGCAAAGAGCAAGCTAATTCCATCTGAAGATCCGCCATTTTGCATCGAATTATCCCATATAAAAAATACAATTAGACCTAATAGAATATATAGTATCCAACGTTTCATATTACTCTCCTAAACGCCATAATACATATCTATCTTAATCGCGGTCAAAAATATCTCTTGTATAAACTTTATCCTTCACATCTTCTAAGCTCTTATCCCAACGATTAGCGACTATAACGTCACTAACACGTTTAAAATCTTCAAAGTTGCGAATAACAGGTGAATTAAAGAAATCTTCTGCATCAAGAGTCGGTTCATAAACAACTACGGCAATCCCCTTTGCCTTGATACGCTTCATTACACCTTGAATTGCAGATGCTCTAAAATTATCAGAATTCATTTTCATCGTCAAGCGATAAATACCAACAATTTTAGGATTCTTCCCTATAATAACATCTGCAACATGATCTTTACGCGTTCTATTAGCATCAACAATAGCAGAGATTAAATTTTGTGGAACATCATTATAGTTAGCTAATAATTGCTTAGTATCTTTTGGCAAACAATACCCACCATAACCAAAGGATGGATTATTATAGAAGTCTCCAATACGAGGATCTAAACAAACGCCATTGATGATTTGGCTTGTATTAAGGCCACGAACCTCAGCATAAGAATCTAACTCATTAAAGTATGCAACGCGCAATGCCAAATACGTATTAGCAAATAATTTAATCGCTTCTGCTTCCGTAGAGTCTGTATATAATTGAGGTACATGTTCCTTAATAGCACCATCAGCTAATAGTTGTCCAAAACGGCGGGCCCGTTCAGAGTCTTCCCCTACCACAATACGAGAAGGATGTAAATTATCATATAAAGCTTTACCTTCGCGTAAGAACTCTGGAGAGAATATCAAGTTCTCTGTATTAAATTCCTTACGCATTTGAACGGTGTACCCAACTGGCACAGTGGACTTAATAATCATAACAGCATCTGGATTAATATCTAATACTGTTTTAATAACTTGTTCTACAGAAGAGGTATCAAAAAAGTTCTTTTGAGGATCGTAGTTAGTAGGCGTTGAAATAATAACATACTCAGCACCTTTAAAAGCTTCTACAGGATCTAATGTAGCTTTAAAGTTTAACTTCTTAGTAGCTAAATACTCCTGCAATTCCGCATCTACAATAGGCGACTCTTTGCGATTTAGCATTTCAACCTTTTCAGGGATAATATCGAGGGCCACCACTTCATTATGTTGTGCTAATAAAACACCGTTTGAAAGGCCTACATAGCCTGTACCAGCAATCGCAATCTTCATTTATTTGCCCTCCGTCATGTAAAACTCTTTATACCATATAGCAAATTTCCGTAACCCTTCACGTAAAGATGTATTTGGCTTGAATCCAAAATCTTCTTCTAGAGCACTTGTATCTGCATAGGTAACAGGTACATCGCCTGGTTGCATCGCCACTAATTCTTTATGTTCTTCAAAATTATAATCCTCTGGTAATACGCCCGCAGCAACTAATTCTTCAGATAGAATACGCACAAAATCAAGTAAATTTTCAGGATGACTATTACCAATATTATAAATAGCATACGGAGGAACCGGTAAACCATCGGCACCGTTGCGACGTTCTGGAGCCGCACACATGACCTTAGATACGCCCTCTACTATATCATCAATATAGGTAAAGTCACGTTTACAGTTACCATAGTTAAAGATTTTTATAGTGCCACCGTTCCGCAACGTATTAGTAAAGCCAAAGTATGCCATATCTGGACGCCCCGCTGGACCGTACACAGTGAAGAAACGAAGCCCTGTACTAGGAATGTTATATAACTTGGCATAAGAATAAGCCAATAATTCATTTGATTTTTTAGTAGCCGCATACAGAGAAACTGGGTTATCTACTTTATGCTCTGTAGAGTATGGGATTTGTTTATTCGCACCGTATACGGAAGAAGATGATGCATAGACTAAATGCTCTACTCCACTTTCACCGTTATCATACGAATGACGACAAGCCTCTAATATATTGTAGAAACCAATAATATTAGACTCGATATAAGCATCTGGGTTTGTAATAGAGTAACGAACACCAGCTTGTGCTGCTAAGTTAACAACAACACGTGGTTTATAAGTAGAAAAGATTTCTTCAATAAAAGCCTTATCTGCAATATTACCTTTTTTAAAGATCCACGTATTTTTATTATCTTTGCTCATCTCATCAATTTGTTGCAAACGATAATCCTTTAAAGCCACGTCATAGTAATCATTAACAGAATCTATGCCGATAATTTGAGTTCCTTCTGCTTCAGATAAAAGGGACATAACAAGATTAGCCCCTACAAATCCAGCGGCTCCCGTTACTAGGATCACCGTATTGTTTAAATCTACATTTTTTGAAAGCATATGTACTCCTTTCATAGTTCTGTTAATTATGAGCGTCTTACTTTACGTAACACTTTATCAACGCCAGAAGTAATAATGGTACGCTCAGATGGAATGATACATAAAATAACCACATATAGTATTACGCATAACATCATACAAGCTATAGTCCACCACACCGCATCATATATATGTAAAACACTATACGCAATAGCGCCAACAATAGATGCGGTGATTAGATATACACCTATATTAGTAATCACACGTAAGGCACTCATATGGATAAATAATCCCAAGAAAATCATGGCAACCATTAACATTTCCATGCGTACTATTGAACGTGCATAGACAAATGTACTAAAGTCATACTGAATACAAATATAAATTACAGGTATTAATACAACTAAGTGCAATATTTGAGTCCAGAATGATAAATTAGGAACTCCTTTTGCACGGAATACTTCAGAAATCAAATTCGCTGTTACTGTCATAATAGCGGAACTCAAGGCCCAAGATCCCAATACAATACCTGCTAGTTTCCATTGTGGTCCCAATAAGAGATCAACAATAAAGTCTTGGAATACAAACAATCCTATTCCTATAGGCACTAAGAATAGAGCCATATAGCGTTGGAAGGTAAAGAATGTATTTGAAAATGCTTGTTGATCATTCTGAACTCGACTTAAGGCTGCAAATAATACAGGTGCCAAGGATGAAGTAGCCATGGCCATAACAGTCGTTACAATAGCCATAGGCATTTTGTATATTCCTAAATAATAGGCGTCTAAAAAGCGACTAATAATGAAGGTATCCACCCACGCTGTAAGCCAGATGGAAAATGCTTCAGCTAGTGACCATGCACTATAGCTGAACATCTTCATAAAGACCTGCCCACTAAAGAATAAATGGATTTGATTCTTCCTGCTCTTTAATAAGGCTAAAGCCGTGAACAACTGAGCCCCTAACATACCGGCGATTAACGACCAATAGTCATAGCCCATGAGTGCCATAGGTATGGATATCAATATAGGCGTTAGAATTGTAATGAGCCGGATATTAAGAAGAAACTTGAAATTAAAATCCCGTCGATATAGTGCCATCTGTACACTGCTAAAAGCAGATAGCGGAATCATGGCCCCCATTACAGCTAACGGTATACCTAAACCATCATTACCGACCAATATAGCCAACTCATCACGACCGATTATAATAGCCCCCCATAAGAGTAAAGAAAGCACTAAGTTGGCAATAAAAGCTACATCTGTAGCCTCCTGTTTTTCTTTATCACTTTCAAACTCATGCTGTACAAGAAACTTTTGAAATCCCGCATCAGCAAGCATCTCTGCAAAGGATATAACCATCATAATCGTTGCCAATATACCAAACGCCGTAGGCGCTAACATATGGGCCAATATTATATTTGTTAGTGGTGTAATAAGCTTTGCTAAAACCTCTGTTATGACAGACCATTTAGCAGCAGCTACTATTTTAGTATCCATTATTTTTTATTGATATTCTTAATGCCCCGCAAGAATAATTCATGGTGAGCTTCACATTCCAAGTAATTTTGAATTGCTAAATAACTTGTTTTTCCTAATAGGAGTTGCATTAATTTTCTACCAAATAATGCATTGATTGCACGTATAATAAATGATCTACCGATAAATTCACGTAAATAACGCTTTACATGTGTATCAGCAAAATCTTTATAGGCTTGTACTACAAAATGAGCATCTCTAATGTGTTCACTTCGTTGTTTATAGGCTGTCAAAGTTTCATCTGCTTCTGACTCAGTAGCTAAACGCGTTCCCAGTTCCGTACTACGAATTGGCACTTCAGAGATAATAAAACTATCCTTTGTTGCCTCTACACGGATTAATAAGGAATCTTTTACGAATTCCTTATGGTTTATATAAGATTCAGAATTAAAAATAAAGTTACCTTGACCATAAATAATGGTACCCTCACCATAATCTTCACGGGTTCCTATACAATGACTATGTTGGCAAATTACAAGATTTGCCCCTTTATCAACAAATTTGCGGCAATATCTCTGGAGCATTGGCGATGGGTAGCGATAAAACTCCTTCCCACCATGATATAGAACGATAACATAATCACATGTTTTCTTTAACGCTTCTACATCATCAAAGCTGTCCAATACATCAAAGGGGTTGGCCCCCATTGTATGACAAGAAGCAACGGTAAACTCATGTTCTGCACATAGGTAAAATCCTATACGTATACCTTCTTTTTCAAAGATAAATGGCTTTTTAGCTTCCTTTACATTAGCACCAGCACCTGCATTTTTAATATCATGCTTTTTTAATAGCTCTAATGTAGTTGTTAACCCTTCTACTCCATGATCTAAGCAATGATTATTAGCCAGTGTTAAAAATATAGGCTCTAAAGCTTTATATCCGTAAATTGTTTTTGTGGGCGACTTTAAATTATTACCAAATTTATCAATCGGAGTAGATGCATCAGTTAAGGGCACCTCTAGATTAAACACATTTAAATCAGATTGATTAAAGAGGCCTAACAATTCTTTACCAACTAAAGCTTCTACATTACCAGTTTCAAATAATTCTCTGTTTATATCCGTAGGGACAAAATCAGCCCCGATGTACAGTTTCAAGGTGTAACCACTCTCCCAATTCATAATCTTTTGATATAGGACGAAACTTTTCTAATCCTGCACCAGGGAAGAACGTTAACTCTCCAATATACAGTCGTCCCTTTATTTCATAGAAATCAACACGTAAAAACGGACAATCCTTACTTAGCTCAGCTGTGAGACGTTTCATCTCCTCATACGTAGCTGGCTTCGGAAACTCCGTAGGTAATGGAGGATAATGACCAAAATGAATCCCCATAGGCTCCCAATCAATATTATAGAAGTTCATACGCGTTCCAGTCTTTGAAAAGCGATCTGAACATACTACAGTTAACTTTGGTTCTCCATGGAAGGAATACATCTTATAGTCTAATAAATCATCATTGCCCAATTCAGAAATATATTCTTCTGCTATAATACGACGCGGTACATTCTGATAAGCCCATTCTCTGGCAATTTTAGAATAATCACGTTTTAGAGATGCTCTTAACTTTGCTTTAGCTGCCTCTCGATCAAGGGATGACTTATCTTTACAAATAACGATGCCCCCACTATCATGTGTACATTTCAAAACAAATTGATTAGGCAATGCATCAAAGTCGATATCCTCTACGGAATCCCAAACAGCCAGTGTGGGAATTATATATTGATCGCCTACACGCTGAGAAATAAAATGTTTAGCCTCATGCTTATCTACCATTACTGTTTGTATAGGCTCTCTATAATTAACCTTTAGCCATTGTAACTTTTCGCTGAAAGTTTTTGGATTCTCTAAGTCTAAAGGATATCCCATGTATTTAGGAAATACCTTCTTTAAAAACTCTTCATCCGATAAAGAGTCATAATAACCCAATTTAATCAATACTCGCGTGCGATAGTAAGGTTTTGTTAAAAAGGACATGCCAACTTTACACAATTTGCTGAGCTTCATTTTTACGTCCTTTCCGAAGCAATTGCACCTCTAAATAAAACATCATCATATAAAAATATGTACTCTTACTTTCATAAGAAACCATCCCCATATCCATAACAATTTGAGAAAGGAATAAAATAAGGACCATTACGTATTCATTACTATGAAAGTCTCGGTAACGAATTAAGTTATAAGCTATATACACATACATTGAGTAATACGCCAATAAGCCGATTACGCCTGTACCCGCTAATAATTCAATATAGTTATTATGTAAATAATAGTTCTCTTTACCATATAAAAAATAGGTAAGTACAGAGGGATTATTTACACCCACCCCAGTTATGGGCGATTGATAAAATAAATCCCATCCTATATCAACCAAGGCTAAACGAATAATGGTAGATGAATCACCACCAGTACCGGAGAAAGCATCCACCATACTCGACATACGATCCAGAACCTCTGAAAACATAGGTAATTGTAGAACTGCAATACCAATGATAGTAAGAGCTAATAATGAGCCAATAATCTTAGCAATAGAATTTACTACATTGGCACTACGTAAACTTTTAAATACAAATAGTAATACTGTACCAACAACAACAAATACTAACGCCTTACGACTACCAGTAGCTGCTAGAATCCCCAATGTAGGTAAGGCTATAATATTCCACCAACGAGGTCGATCGTATAACATGTAATACAATGTCATAACGATAGCATTGGCACCTAATAAACCTACAGTATTCGCATTTAATGCATCATTTGCAATTCGTGCAGAAGATGACAAAACCATAATAAAGTAATCTAAGCCATAGAAATATACAGTGTAAAAACAAACTATATAACCAGTCCACATACCAATTTTTAATAAT
Organism: uncultured Veillonella sp.; assembly: GCF_905209685.1. GTDB lineage: Bacteria > Bacillota > Negativicutes > Veillonellales > Veillonellaceae > Veillonella. The sequence continues at coordinate 8,372 of NZ_CAJLUB010000034.1, forward strand.
GTGTCCACTGATGTTTTATCTTGATAACACATGTATAAAATGATAAGCATAAAGAATATTTTGACGATATCAAAGCTTCGACTGAGTGCTACAGATGGCTCTATAGCATTAATAGTACTCAGATAACAGGCTCCAATGAAGAGGAGCATATAACCATGCATCCAGGTAAGCCTAAATTTAATAACTCCCCGCTCTCGAATGAGATAACAAATAATAAGTCCAAATAGGCATACAAATAATACATAGGCACCATAATTCGCATCGCCAAGGGCAAAGGAAATGGTCAACGACAACACTAAAAAAATTAGAGTTATGAACCATATCATGCGGTCAGCAATAGCCGTAATATTTAACTTCAATGGTTCTCCTCCTTACAACTCATAAAACATCTAACCAACGTTTAGCAATTTTGCATAGTGGGAATTTGTCACGCACCTTAATGGCTTCTCGGGAAAGTTTAGCTGCTAGTGCAGGATCTTTTAGAACGCTACGCATGGCTTCATACATAGCCTGTGTATCTCCTACAGGCACCAAGATACCATTCTCTCCACTTGTTATGACCATACGAGCCCCACCTACTGGACAGTCTGTAACAACTGTAGGCAAGCCCATGCCTAGCGCTTCAAGCATAGAGTTTGAAATACCTTCAAAATCAGATGATGAAACATACATAGAACAAGGTGCGACCTTCTCTAAAATATTACTAGCAAAGCCAGGCAATAAAATTCTATCCTCTAAATTAAGAGATTTTATTTGAGCTCGTAGTTCATCCTCTAAAACGCCTTGCCCATAAATAACGAGTTTATACTCTGGAAACTCATCTGATAGCATACTAAATGCATTGATCATCATAGGCAAATTCTTTTGCGGATGCAAGCGACATGCTGTAACGATCGTCTTTTCCCGTTCTCCCTCAATTGGTGGTGGCAATTTACCATTAATAGGATTTGGAATGATAACACCACGCTTTTGTACAGATTCAGGAAAATATGAACGTGCATCTTCCGTTTGGAATACTAACGCATCAGCAAAGCGAAAAGCAAAATTACGCAGCGCTTGTTGATGCCAACCGATAGGTACCTTACGCGGATTATTTCGTTCTGAAAAGACAATGCGATTCTTTACAAACCAGGAACTAATAGCCAATATAAAGCTAGATGCAGACAAGAATGATAAACATGTAGCATTCGGTCTAGTCTTTAAAATCTTAATTAGCTCTTTTATTTCCTGCATAAAGCGAATCACTTTATTAGAACTTGTGGTATGAATTTCAATTTGCTCTATCCCATTTTCTAAGGCATATTCATTACCATAACGATTGGGACTAGTTTGGATGACCGTAATATGATGACCATCATGCACCCATTGACGAGCCAACTCTGTTAAAATTCGTTCAGCTCCATCATTACCAAGGGAGATGGTAACAATGATTATTTCCTTTTTCATAGGCCTTCCTCTTGGATATATTCTGCAAGTCTTACATACGCCTGCGCCATTGTTACCTTAGGCTGCCATCCTAAGGACTTTAATTTTTTTGAACTCAAGAACATGTGCACTGTCGGCGCATAGCCTAAGCCTTGAACATCATCAGGAATATCAAAAATGACTTCACTCTTATCATGGCTTACATGAGTTGCTACCAAATGCGCAATACTTGCTATGGAGCGTGTTTCCTCATCATGGCATACATTGTATGCCTCACCAGCTTCGCCATCCTTCATAAGGGTTAAAATGCCCGTTAATGCATCCGTAATATAGCAATAATTAGACATAGAATCGCCCTTTGTATGAAGTACAATATTTTCATTTTTTAGAGCACTCTTAGTGAATTGCATAAATACGCGATTATCTGAAACAGGAACACCTGGTCCAAAGGTTTGGGCTAATCTAGCTATAACAGCAGGAACACCAAATTCTACGGCATAAGATTTACAATAACACTCACATAATCTTTTGCTTTCAGAATAAGAGCTACGCACATTCAAATGATCTAAATAACCTAATCGTTCTTCAGTCATTACTTGTCCCGATTCATAAGGCACACCATACTGTTCCATGCTCGATAGGTATACAAGTTTCTTTACCGTTTTATGACGGCCTAGTTCTAGCATAGCTTCCGTCCCATGAATCGAAGTACGAATCGTTTCTACAGGATGCTCCATAAAGAATTTAGATTGTGTTGGTGCTGCACCATGTAAGATATAATCACAAGGCACATCAATAGATTCTAAAGAACCATCGATAAGTGTAATAGAATCATTATCTAAATAATCACCTAGAATAGCCTGTGCTTTGTCATGACTACGTACGTGACCTATTACCTGTATATCTAGACCATACGCTTCATTAGCAAGTATAAGCAGTTTTATAAACATAGAGCCAATGAGTCCCGTCGCACCTGTCACAAGAATGCGTTGATGGCGGAGGAAATCAAAGTGCTTTTTATCTTGTAGTAAAGCTGCTAACTCGCGTTTAATAACGGAATTACTCATCTTGTAATCCTCCTAATTCACGGTTCTTAATAATACCTGTGAACATATAATAATCAGATGGTGTCGTAATTTTTATATTTTCTGTCTCCCCTAATACTGGATACAATGTGTAACCATAATGCATCATCATGGACGCAGAATCGATAAAATCATGGATACCTTCTGCTTTTGCTCGATCATGAACCGATAGAATATCGTCTAGTTTAAAGCTTTGAGGTGCTTTTGCCATAAGGCATTCACTGCGATTTAATATGCGATTGATAGAAACATTATCTGTAACCATAACGGTTTCAATAGCAGGTGTAACAGTGATAGCAGACCCCTTTGTTTCTACAGATTCGATATTTCTCTCTATTGTTTCCTTATCTACAAGCGGTCTAACACCATCGTGAATCAATACAGTAACATCTTCATTAGGAAATAAACGCTTCGCTTCTGCCAATCCATTATATTGAGAATCTAAAGCACTTTCTCCACCTGGAACAATGGATAGAACCTTTTGTAACCTAGCCTCTTTGATGAGGTTCTTGGTGTGATCAATCCACTCTGCTTTGCAGGCTAGAACAATGCCATCAATTAAGTCCGTTTGTTCAAATACATCTAAAGTTTGAATCAAAATAGGTCTACCGTTCCATTCAAGAAACTGTTTTGGCGTCTTGCTGTTATTCATACGAGCACCTACGCCACCCGCAAAGATTACTGCTATTCGTTTCATAGGCCCTCCTTAAGGTTAAGCTTCGTTTTTGGCATAATGTATGCCTCTATACTCCTTGTAAGGTGTATGCAAATCAGCAAATACAGCATCATGTTTAGCTACGCGCTGTTCTACTGGAGGTAGTTGCATATAATCGCCCCAAATGAGACGTAAATATCTTTCATACCCTTTCATAACTGGTATTTGATGACCTTCAAAATCCTTATATACAACAGATTCGAAGTCTTCTCGAGGATGACGCAGCTTCATACCCTTCAAACTACCAATTAATTCAGTACACTCCTTACTCGTATTGAAATCGTATTTAGTCATTTGCTTTTCCGCAAAACGCCAAATATGATACCGTAACGACTGACTAGAAAATACCTTGTAAATACATCCTGCTAATGCACGATACATCGGTCCTTTATTATCAGGCAACCGTTGGGCATTGAAAAGTGCAAAGGTCATGGCCCACATAAGCTGCAGTGCACGACTGATTTTTCCTGGTGCACATCCATCAATAGGCATAATTTCAAGAGCCAAACCATGACAAATATCTTCGTGCATACTATGACGATTAATAAATGTCGTGTTGTTATCTCGAATAGAAGCACCCGCATCATGATAGATATGATTTCGATCAGTTCGACAATACGTATACCGTTCTGTATCTGCATATTTAGGCCATAATTCAGCTAATTTTTCATAATCGGGACGTGGCATAAATAAATCTAAATCATCATCCCAAGGGATAAAACCATTATGACGTATAGCCCCAATGAGACCACCGCCACAGAGGTAAAAGCGCAAATTATGTTTGTCACAAAACTCTTTAAAGTACAGCAACATAGCAAGCTCTTTTTCTTGTATTTCCTTTGTCATAGATGTACTCATAGGGACCTCTTTCAACGTAATACAGCTAATACTGTATCAACCATCGTTTTAATATCTTGTAGAAAAGAAAATTCTTTAATACTCTTTAAATTCCAAGCCATCTTGCCTGGTAATACCTCATTAATATAGACTTCATCTACATTTTGAGCATTTTGTAAAAGTTGATCTTCATCTTTATAAGCAATGCTTGCCACACTAGTTACACCAGCTGGCAATAATAGGGTTGCCTTCATTTCATCGGTATAAGCCTCCACATAGCGAGACACTTCTGGTCTTGTGCCGACAAAGCTCATATCTCCTAAAAGGATATTAATCAGCTGAGGCAATTCATCAAGACGACAACTACGAAGCATATTTCCAACCTTAGTAACGCGCATATCATTTTGTGATGTCACTTGAGCACCTAATGATTCTGCATTTTTTACCATTGTGCGAAATTTATAGATGCCAAAGGTACGGCCATACTGTGTAACCCGTGTTTGACGAAAGAAAACCTCTCCTTCGCTATCCCGTTTAATCATAATGGCTAACACAAGAAATACAGGGCTCAATATAATGAGCATTCCTGCGGCCATAAGGCGGTCAAAAATACTTTTACATAAAAGGCTCCCACGCTTTTGATTTAACAATTCAAAATAAGGACGCACAGCTTCACACTGCAGCTCTTTTGGGAGATCGTGAAAGTTTTTTACTAGCATTCCGTAATAATCCTTTTAAACTGTTCAATGATATATTGCACTTCTTCATCTGTTAGCAATGTATGAAGAGGCAATGTGATTTCATTTTTAAACTGATTATAAGCATTTGGATAATCATCAATAGTGAATCCTAAATTTTTGTAAGCCGTATGCATCGGAATTGGTTTGTAATGTACATTCGTTGCAATGCCAGCTTCAGCCATAGCTTCAATTACCTTGTTGCGATATTCAGCATCTTGTCCATCTAAACGTACTAAATACAAGTGCCCACTACTTTGATGTTCATCAGTATAATGATGTAGCAATGTAACCGGTAAGTCTTTAAAAGCTGTATCATAAGCTTCGATGATTTCTTTACGACGTGCTAACAAATTTGGGTATCGCTCAAATTGAGCTAATCCAATAGCCGCCATAATATCGGTCATATTACATTTATAATAGGTACCTTTAATATCATATTCCCAAGCGCCTGCTTTTGTTTTAGCAAGAGCATCCTTATCTTGACCATGCAAAGATAATAATTGGAATTGCTTATAAATAGCTTCATCATCGATACCATCTATGTGTCGCCATGTAGCACAGCCCCCTTCAGCAGTTGTAAAATTCTTTACTGCATGGAAGGAAAAACTGCTGAAATCAGCTACATTACCTGTTGGTGTACCTTTATATGAGGCCCCAAAGGAGTGTGCACAGTCCGCTACAATAGGAATATGTGCCAATGCTTTTTGAATATCATTAGATGGTGTAAAGAGAGATTTCTTTTCTTCTACAATGGAACGCAAACGATCGTAGTCACAAGGGACCCCTGCAATATCTACGGGGATAATAGCTTTTGTTTTTGGCGTAATAGCACGAGCCACTGCATCGTAATCCATTTCAAAGGAATCTTTTTGGGTATCTACAAGAACTAGTGTAGCTCCCACATGAACAACAGGACTTGCACTAGCTGTATAGGAATAAGCACTAGTAATTACTTCATCGCCGGGGCCAATACCTAATACACGAAGAGACATCTCAAGCGCCGCGGTAGCAGAGTTTAAACAAACAGCTTTAGGTGTACCTAACTGTGCCGCAATCTTTTTCTCTAATTCTTTTGTGCGCGGACCAGTTGTAATCCAACCACTTTTTAAGGCTTCTACAACTTCATTGATTTCTAACTCTGTAATATCGGGAGGGGAAAAATTAATTTTCATATACAATCACCTCATGACTTTCTGTACCTTATGGATACGCTTGATTTATCAAATCAAATTTATATTAATTACTACTACGCATCAATTACGATGGATCCTAGTAGAGGAATACCAACCTGAGTCAGTCGTTTTTTTGCTTCTATTAAATCTTTAGGGCTTGTCACTTCATTCTTAACAACAAGCATAACACCGTCAGATTTTTCCGCTAATACAATAGCATCCGTAACATCTAATACAGGCGGTGTATCAATGATAACCACATCGTATTCATCGCGAATATACTCCCAAATTGTAGATAACTTACTAGAATCAACTACTTCAGAAGGATGCTCAACTATCTCGCCGGCAGTAAGCACATCTAAATGAGGCACAATATTACGATGAATCGTCAAATCTTCATCCATAATAACTGCATTTGTGAGACCTTTATTTTGTACATTGAATGCTACATGCTGTACTGGGTTGCGTAAATTACCATCTACTAAAAGAACTTTATTATTATTCTTTGATAGAGCTATTGCCGTATTGGCCGCCACCTCAGAGGTACCTTCTCCACTAGTAGCAGCTGTAATACAAATTATCTTACTTTTATGTTGATTGCATACGTATTGTAAATTGCTGCGCAATGTACGATATGCCTCTACTAACGATGTATCACCACGTTCATTAGAAATTAGTCTTATCATATTAACCTCTCACTTTGCGCCA
>NZ_CAJLUB010000035.1 GCF_905209685.1 uncultured Veillonella sp.
TTGGAGGACGGTGCACGATGAATCTATTCCTTTGGGGCGCTTTGCCTTACATCGCATTCACCTTCTTAATCGTAGGTACCTTGGTTCGTTTCTTCTATTTTGAAAGAAACTGGACTACAAAATCGAGTGAATTTTTAGAGAAAAAACAATTGCGCATCGCTAATCCATTGTTCCACTTTGGTTTACTATGCGTTATCGGTGGTCACGTAGTAGGTGTATTAATTCCTAAAACTTGGACTGCTGCTATTGGTATTAATGACCATCTGTATCATGAAGGTGCGTTATACATGGGTGCTGTAGCTGGTATCATCTTCATCGTAGGCTTCTTGCTCTTGATGAAACGCCGCTTTACTGTGCCTGCTATGAAAGTTAACACATCTGGCCTTGATAAATGGTTATATTTGTTCTTAACATTAGCTATTTTCAGTGGTATGGCTGGTACATTGCTTAATGCATCCGGTTTCTTTGATTACCGCGTATCTATCGGCCCTTGGTTCCGTAGCTTGCTATCCTTTATGCCAGATCCATCCTTGATGGAAGGTGTACCATTCATGTTTAAATTCCACATGTTGGCTTGGATGGTAGTAGCTATTATCTTCCCATTCAGCCGTTTGGTACACTGCTTGAGTGTTCCACTCAACTACTTAACACGTCCGTTCATTGTATATCGTAAACGAGACGAAAAATAATTAGGATGATGATTGATTTGTATGCCCTTCATGATATGACAAATTAATCGTAGCCCCTTGTAATAGTGAAAGCTGATGCTCACTACTACAAGGGGCTTTTTAATTTAGAATTATTCTTATAATATATACTATCTATCTAATATAAGTAATCTACAAAGTGCGATTTAAATGATAAACTATATCGTATAGATTGAATTTTTAGGTATTATTTTAAAGAGGTATATGATGAATCAAGTTGTAACAAAACAGCAAAAAAGTATTTACCATATCTTTGTATGGATTGCTGTATTTTCCTTAATTATGATCGGTTTATTAGAGTGGGGCTACATGGTCGGTGGCCGTGCTTTTGGTAACTACAAAGTTTACACAGGCCTTGTGCCATGGTGTGTATGGATTGTTATGACCTATTTAGCGACTCGCCCTAAATGGTTTACAAGCCGCTATAATTTAGGTGACATGTATAAGGTGCACCGTGCATTGGGTATTGCTACTGTAGCTGTTATTGCATTCCATTTATATCTCTATTTTGGTAAAGCTGCTAACTCCATCCTTGGTTGGTGGGGTGGCTATGTGGCTCTTACCGCTTTTGGTATTGGTACTATTTCTGGTCTTGCGTTCTTGACGCCAAAACTTAGAAAAGTTACACCATCTGGTCGTAATGTGGGTATTTGGTTACACCGCTTAAATCTTGTAGCATTAGTTGCTGCGGATATCCATATTCATGGTTTTAATCGTATCTCTAAAATGGTACCATTCTTACAAGTCTTTGATATCATTACATACGGTCTTGTTCTTTACTGCATCTATTTGATGTTTAAAAAGAAATAATATGAATTGATAAATCCCTTCTGTATTATACAGAAGGGATTTTTTAGTTATATTTTTATTTTTTAGGAAATAAAATATTCTATATTATCAGTTTGATGCATAAATAATTGTGAGATTGATATACATTATCTATTTACTTACATAATGAAAGCTGATATTATTTGCATGTTAAATATGATAATGATAATTATATCCATATAATTCATTGTCTTTTCATTTTTTATTAATCATTATTTATTGTGTGAGGTTTATTATGATTAAACGTAAAATGACCAGTGCTTTTGCGGTGGCAGCCATGATGGGTGTGGCTACAGCCTTTGCTGTTAATCCATTTTCCGATGTTCCATCCGATAGCTGGGCATACCAAGCAGTAGATCAATTGGCTACAGCGGGTATTATCAATGGTTATCCTGATGGTACTTTCAAAGGCCAAAATAACATTACTCGTTACGAAATGGCTCAAATGATTGCGAAAGGCATGGCTAATCAAGATCGTGCTAATGCAGAACAACAAGCTATGTTGAACCGCTTGGCCGACGAGTTCTCCAACGAATTGAATACACTTGGTGTGCGTGTAGCTAAATTGGAAGACCGCGTAGGCAATGTAAAGGTTACTGGTGATGCTCGTATCAACTACATCGGCAGAGAGGGTATCGATGGTTATGATTACGAAGATAAAATTACAGCCCGTGTACGTTTAGGTCTAGATGCAAAGGTTAATAAAAATACATCTGTTAAAGCACGTATTACAACAGGCTCTATTGAGTTAGGTGATAGTTCTAAAGAAGCTCAAGCTAACTGGGATTTGGCATATGTAGAGCACAAATTTGGTAAAAATGTAGTCGTTGATGCTGGTCGTTATACTCAAAAATTTGGCGGCGGCTTGATTTATAGCTCTAACTTTGATGGTGTAGGTGCTACAGCTAAGGTAGGTAAAAAAGTTACATTAAATGGTGCGTATGGTTATATGACAGCAGGCCGTTTTGCTAAGACGAGTAAAGCTGATAATGGTGATGTAGGTCTTATCAATGCCAATGTGGCTGTTAATGATCGCTTTAGCTTTGGCGGCATGTTTGCTCATGTTGGTACCACGAATGTACGTATGGGTAATGGAAAGAAGAATAACGAATTCGATAATGTATATGGCTTTAATGCTAAATACAATGTTGGTAAATTCGGTATTGATGGCGAGTGGGTAAAAGCATCTGGCTTGAGTAATTCCGATATTTGGAACGTAGGCATTAAATGGGGCGATTATAAAATTAACAAGAAGAACTCTTGGATTATCCGCTTAGATTACTTTGATCAAGCTAAAAATGCACCTGTATTTAAAACGCAAAAATATGAATCTAATGATTTATTAAAGAAAACACGGTATGAAGGTTATAAAGCATGGCAATTAGGTGCATCTTATGCACCAGAGAAAAATATTGGTATTAATGCATACTATGGCTTTAATGCTAAAACACAAGACGGCAATCGTGTAAATGATTACTACCGTGCAGACCTTAACTTCAAATTCTAATTTTGATGCTTACGATTAGGCTGATAGTTAATCAATGATTAGTTCTAAGTAGAATGCTATGTGGATTGAAATTGTTTAGCATGCTACATTAGACCAACTAGATGTATACTAGTAGTTTGTATAAGAAATAGTGAGGTTTATATGGCAGAAGTAGTAAAAAAGCAGTTTAAGAGTAAATATCATATTTTGATTTGGATTGCAGTTTTATCATTAATTTTTATGGGCATGGTTGAATATGGTTATGTAACAGGTGGCCGACCATTCGGCAACTGGAAGGTTCATTTAGGCCTTGTTCCTTATGTTGCATGGCTTGTATTGACATACATTGCGACAAAACCAAAATGGTTTATCAAACGATATAATCCAAAGGAAATGTTTGAAGTTCATCGCATCGTAGGTATTGTCAGTGTCATTCTCGTATGTGCACACTGGTATGTATACTTCCTAAAAGCATTGAAATCCTTCTTAGGTTTCTGGGGCGGCTATATCTCTTTGGTAGCGATGTTTATTGCTCTTATCTTTGCAGTGTTGTATTTATCACCTTGGGTTGGCAACATGGCAAAGTCCGTATCCCGTAAAAAAGCAATCTGGATCCATCGTTTGAACCTTATTGCTATCATTGCAGCAAATATTCACGTGCATGGCTTTGGCCGTTTATCTAAAATGGTGCCATTCTTACCTGTATTTGACGTAGTGACCTATGCACTTGTTATCTATTACATCTACTGGATGTTCAAACAAAAATAGTATGATTGTCATACCTTTTGGATGAGGTTGAAAGTCATATAGTATAAAGACCATCTCTATCCTTTATGTGATAAGAGATGGTCTTTTTTTTCTGTTTAGGATACAATAATATTATGGGTTTATATTCTATAAATCCTTAAAAATATACAGTCTATTAATAAAATAGAGTATATAATAACTTTAAAAGTTAAGAAAGAAGGTCATTATGGATTCTTCTTGGAAACGAATTATTTATCTGATCTGTATTATACAGATCGGTGGGGGAATAACGATTATAGGGGTACTATCATTCCTTCCGTTATTTCTTATAGAGCTAGGTTTACATAATCCAGGTGAAGCTGCTATGTGGGCTGGTATCGTATCAGGTGTAACGCCTTGTATGGTAGCGCTCAGTGCACCGTATTGGTCGCGCAAGGCAAATCAACTGGGACCACGTAAGGTAATGATGTTTATCTTATTTACCTTAATGGTTACAGTAGGGGCCTGTGCTTTCACACAAACCCCGTCTCAGCTATTGGTTCTAAGAATTTTGCAAGGTGTAGTAGGTGGCTATGTACCGATAGGTTTAGCTATTATTGTCCTCATAACGCCTGAGGAAAAGGTGCCATGGGCGATGGGGCTATATCAAGCCTCTATGGTGATGGGGCTCGTGTTTGGACCTCTTATGGGGGGCTTAGCGGCCGATCTATTAGGCTATAGGGCACCATTCTTTGTATTTTCTGGATTGACTGGAATTTGCTTATTAGGTATTTATTTCTTAATGCCTAATCTGCAGTTTAAGCACAAGGTTGATGCTCAAGAATCACAGATTTCTTTGATTAAATCATTTCTAATGATACCCCGAGTTCGCCTATTAGTAGCGATGCAGTTTTTGTGTAATTTTGGTATTACTGGCATTGGTCCAATCTTACCGCTTTATATCAAACATTATATGTCTGTGAATGATGAATTTGTTGCTACTATTGTAGGAATTATTATCTTTGGAGCTGGTTTATTTAGTGCCTTGGCATCTATTTCAATCAGTAAGGTTACACAACGGTTGACGATGCCACGGATTATCTTTACCGCTACATGGGCTGTGGGGTCCCTATTTATCTTGCAATACTTAATGCCTAGCATATGGGGCCTTGGTATATTCCGTGCTATTGCAGGATTCTTTATGGGCTTTATTACACCAATTGCAAATACACTAATATCTAAGGCTGTTCCTATTGAACGACGCGGTATTGTCTTTGGCGCTGTATCTAGTGTAGCGATGATGGGCAATGTATTAGGGCCTGTAATTAGTGGTGTTATTGCACGTGCCTTTGGGTATGGGGCTGTATTCTGGTCTACAGCAGCTATATTCTTTGTAGCATCTTGGTTTGTATACCGTAATTTAGTTGTGTCTCGTGAAAGTAGTTCATCATAGCGAATCTACTTTCAATGAAATATAATCATAGTAATTGTAATTGTAATTGTAATTGTAATAGTTTTAGTTGTATATATAAATATAAACGTTATGTGTGTAGCAGATACCAATATGAGGGGTTGGTAGTTGTTGTGAAGTATGTTAGTGGTGTAGGTCACTAACTATAAGAGAGATGAGAGTGTATCGTTATGTTATTAAAACAATTAGAGTATTTTGTGTGTGTAGTTGATAATAATAGTTTTACCCAAGCTGCGACAGAGCAATATGTGTCTCAATCTGCTATTTCACAACAAATTAAAGCCCTTGAAACAAGTCTTGGTGTGGAGCTGATGGTGAGGGAAAAGAGAAGCTTTCACCTAACACCAGCGGGACAATATCTATATCGCTCTGGTAAAAAATTACTAGAACGCTTTCACGATATTAAGGTAGAAACAACCCGCATCGGCACAGATGCACGTGTCAGTTTACGGATTGGTTATTTGAACCGCTATAGTGGAATGGCTATGCAGCAAACGGTCATTCGCATGGCGAAGCGCTATAAAAATCTAGATATCCGTATGTATAGTGGCAGCCATGAAGAACTGTATGGCATGTTAGATGATCGCCGAGTAGATGTGATTTTTAATGATCAGTGGCAGGTTTTATCTGATGATTTTGAAAGTCATTTGATTGATAAAGCAACTACGATAATTGAGGTGCCACAAGGGTATACAAAGGAAGGTAGCGTTGAAATTAAAACGATTGATGATTTACCGCTCATCCTAGTATGCCGTGGTAAGTATACGATAGGAGAGGAAGAGCATTATCGTAAGGCCATTGGCTATGCTGGAGCCTTTGCGTATGCTCGTACTTTAGAGGAAGCGCGCTATTTAGTGGCAGGTCAACAAGGCTTATTGTTATTAGATCGCTTTAAATACTTAACAGACTCCATGCCTGGCATTGAGCGCAAGGTATTGACCAACCATGGTAAATCCATGGAACGTAATTATTACTTTGTATCTCAACGAAATCAAAGTAATACCTATGTAGAAGCCTTTAGAGAAATGTTTAATCAAGTGCTGTCAGAATTTTAATATACTCAGAGTTTTAATATACGAAGATGAATTATAGTAAAATAAATTCCATCGTAATATTACAAAAGATATTTGTATAACAACAGATATTTGTAATATAAAAGCCGTTAGCATATGCTAACGGCTTTGTTGTTTAAGGATTATACTATTGGAGATATTTTGATTAAATATATTCTAAAAACATTGTAACCCCATCGATGAACAATTTTATACCATAAATGACGAGGACAGCGCCACAGAAGCGGTTGATCCAAGCCATATGGGTGATTTTGATTTTTTTTGCTAACAGATGCATGGTAGCGGCTAAGGATCCAAACCAAATTGGTGTCATAACTAAAAAACCGCCAAAGAAGTGGTAAATGTTCTCTTCTGGGATATTAGCTTGAAAAGCACCGAGCATCATAGTTGCATCAAGTACTGCTTGAGGATTGCCCCAAGATACAGCGATAGCAGATATGATAATCTTACGAATAGGGATATGCGTGTTAACATTGCGTATATCTGGTTCAGTTCTGAAAATATTAAAGCCCATGTACACAATCAGTAAGCCCCCAAAGAGGAGCACGATAAGCTTGGTAAGAGGCCACATTTCAAGGATCGCACCGATGCCAAAAAAGGCCGCCGTACTGAGACTCATATCAAATAGTGCCAGTATGATAAGGGTTAATATGATACGACGTATGGGTTGTACCAATGCTGTATTAATGATAAAGAGGTTTTGCATGCCAACAGGGGCAAATGTTGCGAGACCGACAAGAAGTCCTTGTAAGAAGTACATGTTAACCCTCCTAACTATAGTATGATAAAGTACTAATAAGGTGAATAGTAGCACGAAACCCCTCCATTACTGGAGGGGTTATTACTATTCTAACTATATACAATTATATCATATTAAATTTGGTATGTATATTTCTTACCATAAACCGATCATATGTTGTGCAGCTAGGCTGACTGCTGTAATAGCAACCCAACAACAAGCACCTAATGCAAGAGCGGAACCACCGGATTTTATCAATTTTACAATATTCGTATTAAGACCGATAGCAACCATTGCCATTGTAATAAAGTACTTAGAAATAGTTTTGAATACGCTCAAGAATTGAATATCTACATTCGCATAGGATAAAGCTGTTGTAATGAGAGAACAAATTACAAAGTATAATACAAATTTAGGGAAGATTTTAGCGATGCTAACACTGCCGCCATCAGTTTGAGCAGCATTTTGTTTTGCTTTATATACTTGGTAACTTGCTAAACCTAAACAGATAGGAATGATAGCGAGGGTACGTGTTAATTTAACGATTGTCGCATATTCTAGTACTTGTGTACCAGTACCTTTCATGCTATCCCATACGGCTGCTGTAGCTGTTACAGAGGATGTATCGTTTACGGCTGTACCAGCGAATAGGCCGAAGCCCATGTTGGAAAGACCGATAGCATCACCGAATGGAGGAAATACAAATGCTGCTACTACATTGAAGAAGAATACAACGGAGATAGCTTGTGCAATATCTTGATCCTCTGCTTTGATGACTGGTGCAGCCGCAGCGATGGCAGAACCACCACAGATGGAGGAGCCTACGCCGATAAGCACAGCTGTATTAGAGTCGATATGAGTAAGGCGATAGATAACATAGGACACGATTAAGGATGTAGCGATAGTTGAAATAATGACAGGTAATGAAATCCAACCTACATGTAAAATCTGTGTAATGTTTAAGCCAAAGCCCAATAAAATAACGGCCCATTGTAAAATCTTTTTAGATGTAAATCCAATGCCGGCACCAGTTTTTTCGCGCTTCCAAGATGTGAATACGGAGCCAATAATTATACCTAAGATGATAGCAAAGATTGGACTACCGATAAGGTGAAACTCTAGGCCTAATAGCCAACAAGGAATAGCGAGGACCGCGCAGAGCAGAATGCCTGGCAACGTTTTTTGATTGATACCCATAATAAAAACCTCCTTACTGTACATACAGTTCACGTCATATGTGGTATCATGTGGCGTTTCTCTTCTATAGTTTTAATAGTACCACATTGGGGGAATTATAATCTACCATTAATGTAAGAAATATACAGTATATTCATTTTTATAAATATATAAGAGCGGAAGGCATAATAAATGAATATTAATTATAAATATAGAATTAATATTAGTTTTATGGGTTTCTTGTGAAAGTTATAAGTTATAATAAATATTTATGAGTGATAAATTTCACTTGTTTTGTAGTGAATATATTGTATATAATGAATAGAATCTATTTTATAGATAGAAATGTAAATGAGGTACCTTATGATTGATATCAAAAAAATAATTGAAACTAATAAAGAATATGTGAAAAACCATCCTGAATTACCAAAGGCTGGACTAACAAGCCATCCTACAAAGAAAATGGGTATTGTAACATGTATGGATACGCGTTTAGTATGCATGCTTGAAGAGGCATTAGGTTTTAATCGTGGCGAAATTATCGTCATTAAAACAGCTGGTAATAGCGTAACACAACCTATCGATAATATCGTTCAAAGCTTGCTTGTTGCTACCTATGGTATGGGGATTGAAGATGTATTAGTCATCGGCCATGAAAACTGCGGCATGATTGATTTCTCCGCTACAACATTTATGGAATCCATGAAAGAAAAAGGTATCAGTGAAGATGCAATCCGCATGATCGAACCAGGCCTTATTGACTGGATGGATCGTTTCCATATCTCCGAAGACAATGTAATCTATACAGTTAATTTCTTGCGTAACCACCCACTATTCCCAAAAGGAATGGGATTCTATGGTGGCATGATGGACCCTGATACAGGCGAATTCCGTTATATTGAGATTTAGTGGTGGTCTCGATGGGGCCCCTCTACATAACTACATTTAGGTAAAAAAGAGTGATGACTAAAGTCATCACTCTTTTTCTTTTCCCCAAATAGCCAACCTATTATTAGCGTATTCAAAGGGGCGGATATGACTCTATGGGACTAGTACGGAGATAATGTTATAAAAAGCAGTGTCCCTAAGCGAAGCGCGACTTAGTTTACTATGGAGCGATGAGCTAGGTTCTGTGATTTTTAATTTGGCTCCCACTGATGTATTGGGGCCCCATATAGTCCTATCATGGTTAACCTTAAGCGTAATAATAGGTTGACTATATATTCCGTTTGGCTGTATATTGTAATTAGATTGTAAACTTACTCACATAAATTAGTTAACCTATGCGGCGTTAAGTATCGCTGAGAGGAGACATGTATGAAGCAGTTAGGTATTTCTATAATTGGTACAGATACGGATGTAGGCAAGACGTTTGTGACCGGGCTGTTAGGGGCTATGGCTGTCGATGATGGTTTTGCGGTTGGTATGGTTAAACCAGTGTCCTCCAGTGCAGTACCTTTTCCTGAATGTGTAACGATGGATGAGGATAATTATAATGTTGGTCTTGAAAGCAAGGATGCTACACATTTGATGCGATCAGCAGGTATTCCTGAATCTCGTCGACATGAGGTTAATCCATATGCTATTGCTGGTGATTTTTCTCCTCGTCTTGCAGCAGAACTATCTGGTATAGAAATCGATTATGATGGTGTAGTGGCTCATACATTAGACGTTGTTAATCGTTATGATTTAACCTTTGTAGAAGGTGCTGGTGGTATTACAACACCGCTCTATGGGGATAAAACTTTCACAGATTTGATGAAAGATATTAAATTACCAGCTATCGTCGTAGCGGATGGCCGTCTAGGTTCCATTAACCGCGCTATTTTGACCTGTGAATACGCGAAGATGCACGGTATTGAGGTGAAAGCCATCATCGTAAATGATACAACAGCAGTAGATCCGTTCTTGTTAAAAACAAATGTAGAGGATATGGAGCGCTATACAGGTATTCCTGTAGTGGCTGTTGTACCACCATACCAAGGTCCGGAGATTCAAAAGGTTCAGCTTGGTTGGGCTCGATCCTTTGTGGATTCTAAGAGAGTATGGAATACAGTATTAGGTATATAGTAGTTAGATATTGTAATTTAGACTAATTATTTATGGTAATAGATTGTTATAGTAATTGAGTATTATAGGTATTGAGAGTTATAGTTTGTAGAATTTGTACGTATGAGGTGACGAAATGGCAGAGAAACAGCTTTCACAAGCAGCACAGTGGGACCATGAGTTTGTATGGCATCCATTTACACAAATGCAAGATTGGTTAGCACAAGAACCAGTAGTAATCGAACGTGGTGAGGGGGTATACCTCATCGATGAGAACGGTAAAAAGTATTATGACGGCGTGTCCTCCTTATGGGTTAATATTCATGGACACAATCATCCTGTATTAAACCAAGCCTTGAAGGAACAAGTGGATAAGATTGCTCATAGCACATTGCTCGGTCTTGTAAGCCCGCCATCTGCACAGTTGTGTAAAGAATTGGTAGAGCTCGCGCCAGAAGGCTTAAATAAAGTATTCTTATCCGATGATGGCAGTACGGCTATTGAAGTTGCTATCAAGATGGCCTACCAATATCGCCAACTTGTAGGACAAACAAAGAAAACTAAGTTCATTGCCCTTAATGCAGGCTATCACGGGGATACATTAGGCACCGTATCTGTAGGTGGTATTCAATTATTCCACCAAGTATTCCATAATTTATTATTCAAACCTTTGACATTGCCAAGCCCTGGTGTATATCGCGATGTAGCTGATCGAGAAAAAGCCTTTGAAGAGTCTTTGGCCGAATTAGAACGCATCCTCAACGAAGAGGGCGATGAAATCACAGCTCTCGTTATGGAACCATTAGTACAAGCTGCAGCAGGCATGCTTGTTATGCCTCATGGCTATTTGAAACGGGTTCGTGAATTAACCGCGAAACATGACGTATTCCTCATTGTCGATGAAGTAGCCACAGGCTTTGGCCGTACTGGTAAATTCTTTGCCTGTGAACACGAAGGGGTAGCGCCAGACTTCATGACCTTGTCCAAAGGTATTACTGGCGGTTATATGCCTCTCGCTGCTACATTGACGACACAACGTGTATTCGATGCCTTCCTCGGTACATTTGAAGAAAAGAAAACCTTCTACCATGGCCACTCCTATACAGGGAATGCCTTGGCTTGTGCCGTTGCATTAGCTTCGTTGAAAGTATTCCGCGATGAAAAGGTTATCGAAGGATTACCTAAGAAAATCGAGGCTTTCACCAATGCATTGAAGCCAATTGAAAACTTGAAACATGTTAAAGAGGTTCGTCAACGAGGCCTCATCGTAGGGATTGAACTTGAAAAAGATGTGGCTACTCATGAGGCGTATCGTCCAAATGATGCGGTAGGGGCTAAAGTGGCCATCCTTGCTCGTGAACAAGGCCTCATCTGCCGTCCAATCGGTGATGTGGTAATCCTCATGCCGCCATTGGCGTCCACTGTGGAACAATTAGAGGATATGGTTCGCATTGTTGGTGAAAGTATCCAACGCGCTACTGAAGAAGAGGGAATCCTCGAAGATTTACGTCCAATAATTCTATAACAATTTACGGCTAAGTATTTTATAAAGATTTAAGGTAAACGTAAAAGCTATATATGTCATGATTCTACGGTTCTAGAGTCGTTGGCATATATAGCTTTTTATATGTTTAGCGTATAATGTTTCGTTAAGTCTTTAAACTATAGACTATACATTGTGAAAATTCGATGATATTTTTGCATATCTATGATACTATATACGTATAAAGGAGGTCATCGTATGGACATTTATGTAATTATGCAAGTTATTATTTTATTTGGTGCCATCTTCCTCGGCGTTCGTCTAGGTGGTATGGGCATCGGTTACGCTGGCGGCCTTGGTGTAGTGTTGTTAAGCCTCGGCATGGGGATGTTCCCAGGGCAGATTCCTTGGGATGTAATCCTCATCATCATGTCTGCTATCGCTGCTATTTGTGCTTTACAACTCGCTGGCGGTCTCGATTATTTGGTGCGTATTGCAGAAGGTATTTTGCGTAAAAATCCTAAGCATATCAACTACTTAGCACCAACAGTTACGTATTTCTTAACGCTATTGGCTGGTACAGGTCATACAGCATTTTCTATGATTCCTGTAATTGTAGAGGTGGCAAAAAGTGAAAATATTAAGCCATCTGTACCATTATCCATTGCCGTTGTAGCAAGCCAAATTGGTATTACAGCGAGCCCAGTATCCGCAGCAGTTGTTGCTATGAGTGGTTTCCTTGAACCATATGGGGTTAACTATCCAACATTGCTTGCCATCTGCATTTCTACTACATTCGTAGCGGTTATGATTACGGCATTTATCATGTCTACCTTCGCGAATAATGATTTGTCTTCCGATCCAGTTTACCAAGAACGTCTGGCAGCAGGTCATGTGGCTCCACCTCGTGAAAAGAGTGCTGATTTCCACTTGAAACCAGGTGCGAAAACTTCTGTATTGATTTTCTTGATTGGTATTATTTGTATCGTATTCTATGCAACTGCCATCTCCAAGAACATTGGTCTTATTAAACCTGTTATTTTTGGTCGAAATGATGCCATCGTTGGTTTCATGATGGTAATTGCAGCGGCTATTACATTCTTCTGTAAAATTGATACAGCACAACTTGTTAATACAAGCACATTTAAATCCGGTTTATCCGCATGTGTCTGCGTACTAGGCGTAGCATGGTTGGGCGATACTTTTGTAAAAGGTCATATTCCTGAAATTAAAGCTCTTGCATCTAGCTTGGTAACAGCATATCCATTCCTATTAGCTGTAGCATTCTTCTTTGCTAGTACATTGTTGTATAGCCAAGCGGCGACTACACAAGCATTGGTACCAGCTGTAATTCTAGCTCTCGGCATTACGCCAGAGAACCCAGGATCCGTATACATTATTATCGCATCCTTCGCAGCCGTATCTGCACTTTTTGTATTGCCTACATACCCAACACTCTTGGGGGCTGTACAAATGGACGATACCGGCTCAACACGAATCGGTAAGCTTGTATTTAACCATCCGTTCTTTATCCCTGGCGTACTTGCCATCGCTATTTCAGTAGCACTTGGCTTTGTAGTAGCTCCATTGATGTTGTAATGGTGAAAGCTAATTAAGGTTAATACAAAAGATAATAAAATTACAAAAGGACGTAACTCTTACAGTTACGTCCTTTTTCTTGCATTTACTTATAGATTTTTACTAGCCTTTATTCTTGCAGTTTTTACAGATCCCCGCAATTTCTAGATGATGTTCTGTCACCGTAAAGCCTGCATCTGTTAGTTCCTGTGGCATTTCTACGACAGGACAGGTGTGAAGAGGAATCATGGCCCCACATTTAGTACATACTGCATAGTGACGATGCGTATGAGGAGTTATCTCATAATATGCCATATCGCTGCCCATGAGTGTTGTACGGGTAACAATATCTTTTGTTTCTAATAATTCAAGCGTACGGTAGATTGTAGACATCCATGTGGTGCTACCATCGCCTAATCGCTCTGCGATTTCCATAGCAGTAATCGGTTTATCTGTAGTTGTTAATACTGACCAAATGGCTTCGCGCTGTTTGGTCTTTTTTATGCCTTCAGGCCAATTTGTTGTATTCATAACGCTCTTTCGATTCTGTTTTAATACTAAATATGCTACACAAGTATAAGTAGATAATTTATTTTGCACAGGATAGCTGTCTTATTTTGCTAATAGAATAGCTATCTATATATTGATGATTATCTTTGTTTACTTGCTAAATTGCATACGGCGTAGGATGGTTCTGATGTTTTTGATAACTAATACTACGAGTAGTATTGCAACCGATGTAAGAGATACAAAACCACCTGGAGCTACGTTAAGATAATAGGATCCGAATAGGCCGATGACCATGGCTAGCAAACTAAATCCAATAGAACAGAGTAATGTGGTTCTAAATCCTTTTTCTAATTGTAATGCCGATGCTACAGGTAAGGCAATCATGGCACTTAATACGAGAACGCCGACGATTTTAATAGAAATGGATACGGCCGCAGCCATTAAGATAGCAAAGATGTAATTGATAAAATCAACCTTAACACCGGCTACACGAGCTGCCTCTTCATCATAGGCGATGTAAAGAAGTGAATTATACAAGAAATATAAGGTTAATACAGATAGAATGGTTAGGGCTGCAATGCTAATCATATCTGTTGTGTTTACGGTTAAGATGCTACCGAAGAAGAACACATTAGCGTTAGCTTTCAACTTGCCTGAACTAATAAGAGTAATAGCGGTACCGATACTAAGTGACAAGATGATGGTTAGGATCAGATCGAGATGGTGAGAAAAATATTTTCGCAAGAACTCGATGAGGGCACCGCAGATAGCGGTAAAGATGAATGCTCCTAAGATAGGATTAGTATTTGTTAATAAGCCTAATGTAATACCTGCCAGCGATGCATGGCTCATGGTGTCGCCAATCATACTAGACCGGCGAAGTACCATGAAGATACCAA
>NZ_CAJLUB010000036.1 GCF_905209685.1 uncultured Veillonella sp.
CTCTTGAGCTAATTTCGTAATGGCCGGTAAATTTTTTATTACTTTAATAGGCATACTATCACCTCTACACACTAAACAATTTGATAACCTAATCTAAACACTCTAACCAATATTATTAAAAGCCTCTAGCCTCGTAGGCACGACGCCAAGCTTCAAGGCCTTCTTCTAATGTTTTACGAGGACATGCTACATTGATGCGCTCAAAGTCTTCCCCATCGACACCGAACATAGAGCCCGTATCTAGCCACAACTTAGCTTCATTGATAATCCATTCATCGCGTTCCTTAGGGCTCAATGGCAACTTAGAACAATCTAGCCACATAAGATATGTCCCTTCCGGACGATATACGTGAATTTTTGGCATATATTTTGCCACATAATCAATAGTGAATTGAATATTGTCTTGAATGTACTCTTTCAACTCGTCGAGCCAAGGTGCACCTACTTTATAGGCCCCTTCACAGCCAACGATGCCCATTGTATTTAACTGACTATACCCAGCGCGGTCGATTTCTTTGATAAAACGACGACGTAGAGAATCATTAGGAATGAAAATATTACTTACTTGTAAGCCAGCGATGTTGAAAGTCTTACTAGGCGCTGTACATACGATACAATGTTCTGCATAGCTTTCACCAAGATCAGCAAAGACCTTGTGCGTATGACCTTTCCAAACAAAGTCAGCATGAATTTCGTCACTCACGATGAGTACATTATGTTTAATACAAATGTCGCCAAGACGTTTCAACTCGTCCTCAGTCCACACGCGGCCTACAGGATTATGCGGATTGCACAAGAGGAATAATGTTACATTTTCCTCCACGATAGCACGTTCTATGCCCTCAAAATCGATGGTATATTTGTCTTCCCCTTTGATTAATGGCACATTGATAAGACGGCGGTCATTGTCATCGATAACCATACTAAATGGATAGTATACAGGTTGATTGATGAGCACGCCCTCCCCTTCATTGGTGAAAGCACGAACCGCCATGGCCAAGGCAAAGACGATACCAGGTGTTTTAACGAGCCATTTTTGTTCTGGTGTCCAGTTAAAGCGCGTAGTGAACCAGTTTTGTAATACTTCAAAGTATTCATCATCGGATTCAGTATAGCCAAATACGCCATGATTAACACGATCTAGCAAGATTTGCTTCAACTCAGGTGGCACCTCAAAGTCCATGTCCGCCACCCAGAATGGCAACACCTCAGCTGGTTTACCGCGCTTCACAGCAAAATCATATTTCAAGGATTTTGTATGAGTTCTATCTAAAATTTGATCAAAATTATATTGTTCCATAGGAACTCCTTTATTTATTGAAAGCTTGTTCCAAGTCTGCAATCAAGTCGTCTGTATCTTCAATACCTACAGATAAGCGCAATAAGCGACGTGTAATACCTTTACGCTCTGCATCTTCCGGTTTTAAATCTGGATGAGTTTGCGTTACAGGATATGTCAACAAGGACTCAGTACCACCAAGACTTTCAGCAAATTGAATAAGTTTAATACCTTCTAAGATTTGTTTAGCTGTTCCTTCACTATCTACTTCGAAGGACAACATGCCACCAAAGCCTGTAGTTTGGGCTTTGTTGATTTCATAGCCTGGATGTTCAGGAAGGCCTGGGAACAATACTTTTGTAACTTTAGGTTGTTTTTTGAGCCAATCAGCAAGAGCAATGGCATTCTTTTGGTGTTGTTCCATGCGAAGTGCCAATGTTTTTACACCGCGGATAACGAGCCAGCTATCCATAGCAGATAAGCAAGCACCTACCGTTTTATAAGTTAATCGCAACTTCGCAGCCAATTCATCATCATTTACAATGGTGAAACCAGAAATAACGTCATGATGACCACCGATGAATTTAGTACCACTATGAACGACAATATCGGCACCTAAGTTCAATGGTTTTTGGAAATAAGGGCTCAAGAATGTATTGTCGATAATGACTAGTGCATTGCGGTCATGAGCTAAGGTACACAAGGCACGAATATCAGTAATCTCCATCATCGGATTTGTTGGAGTTTCAATATAAACAGCCTTTGTATTTGGTTTGAAAGCTGCTTTCACCGCATCAAGATCGGATGTACCAACATAGGTGAACTCAATGCCGTTTTGTTCGTAAATATTTGTGAACATACGGATAGAACCACCGTACAAATCATCACCTAAAATGATGTGATCCCCAGGGGAGAATAGATGGAATACAGCGTCCACTGCGGCCATGCCGGAAGAGAATGCCAATGCATCCTTACCATCTTCAAGACCTGCAATCAATTGTTCCAAACGATCCCGTGTTGGATTAGACTCACGTGTATATTGATATCCTGTTGTATCACCCAACTTTGGATGGGAAAATGTACTAGACATATAAATTGCAGGGGAAATTGCACCAGTGCTATCTGGTTTACCGCTGCCATGAACGCATTTTGTATTAAATTTCATTCCATTCAACTCCTCATATTTGTATACAATATATTAATTATAAAAGTAGACAATGATTAAGGTCAACAAAAATGGGCACTCATACGCCATGAGTGCCCCCAAAAAGTCATATCTATTTTGAATGGCTTGCCATAACTTCAGGTTAAGTTAGCCTAATTTTTTGTACGTTTTGTAATAAGCAATGCCAAGATAATGCCCAAAGAAGACGTCACTAGTTGCGGCCAACTAGACACAAACAACATAGTATTTACAATCTTCGGTGGAAATTGGAATAGAGAGAAGAACAAAGAATATCCGCCGAATAGAACACCTGCTTTCACTAAAGCCGCCACAACAATAAGCAATACCTTCCGTTTATGTTGTAACCAATAGGCTACAAATACATAGGCAGTCGTGCCAAGGGCGGTAATCAAAATAAACGGTGGCAACGGCAACATACCTTGTAAATGCGCTACTACAGGCGCAATCCAGGCAATAACGAGACCATTCTTCCAACCATAGCGCCATGTGGCGAGTACAAACGTAGCAGACGTGATAGAACCGATGAGGAACATACTCACCTGATTCGGAATAAATGGGAAAATGAGGCGCAAGCTTTGCGCCAATAAGGCTACAGCCAACAATAGGCCTGTGCCCGTAATAGATTTGGTAGACATAAGAACCTCCTACTATACAATATAGATTTTTAAGAGGTACTTACCTCATATAATAAAACTAAGCTTCTACAAAATATAGACGTGCCCGATCATATACCCAATTATAAACATAAGTATAACCTAGGATAACTAATGTCATCGTTATATCCGTCACAAAAGCCATCCAAAAACTCATATGCATCATGTACATAATAATTGGTACAGTGGCAATCATAAATAGACCTTCAAACAATACTGCATGAATCGTACGAATTACAGGACCCCGCTCTAATCGATCACCTGGTACTAGTTTATCAAATATCCAGTTAAACACAAAATTCCAAACCATAGCTAGCAAGGAAAAAATAACCATCAATACAAAAGGCTGTCCATCATGCGGAACAAACAACATCACCAAACAACCGATTAAAATACAACCAACCTCATACAAAATCGACTGTACCACACGCTCTGAAGTAGACATAACAAATACCTCCATCAGAAACTAGACAAGAAATTTACTATCACTCTACTATTATATTTATTTTTTTAGATTTGTCGAGTTTTGCCATTTTAAGATAGAAAAAGCCGCCATATGTCTGTCCAGCGACTTGCTCCTCGAAGTGAGTATTGCCATTTCAGGATAAAAAGAAGCCGCATTGTATCTACTAAGCGACTTGCCCTCCCGAAGTGAGTTATGCCATTTTCGGATATAAAAGAAGCCCCTCGTAGTGTTCTGTAAGCTCGACTTGCAAGGGATGGAGAGCGAGCAGAATGCTACGAGGGGCTCTATTTAATTATCCTAAAAGTGGCATTACGAACTGAATCCATGGAATCCCCACCACAATAAAGATTGCGAGGTAGATAATCCCAAAGATAGCGCCTAATTTCCAGAATTCAGGACCTTTGTTATAGCCACTAGCAAACCAGATTGGGCTGTGACCTGTACCATATGGTGTAAGGATACCCATGATACCCATTGGTACTAAAAGAATTAACATAACTTGAGCTGGATCAACACCAGGAATTTGAAGAATTAGAGTTGCAAACAAGCCTACCATAGCTGTTACATAAGCAGTGCCGGAAGCAAAGAAGTAACGAAGCAAGCAGAATGCTAACAATAAACCAAGAACTGCCATTGTAGGATCTAAAGAAACTAAAGAACCACCTGCAGATTTAGCAAGCCAGTCTAAGAAGCCTACGTTTTTAAGACCAGAAGCCATAGGCACGAGTGTAGCGAACCAAGTCAAAACATTCCATGCTGGTTTGTTAGCAAGGAAGTCTTGCCATGTCATAATCTTAGTGAAAATCATCAAGATAATAACAATTAAAGCTGTTGTAGTTGGGTTTACTTTGAATGTAGAAGCACCAATCCACAATACAAGAGCCAATACAGAAATCAAGGCCATGAAGATTTCACTACGTGTCATAGAACCTAATTTCTTGTATTCATCTTTTGCCCATGCTGCAATTTCAGGAGAACCTTTTACCTCTGGTTTGCAGAATACATACGTTAACAATGGAGTGATGATAAACAAGATGAGACCTACTGGCAAGAATGCAAGGAACCATGTGCCCCAGTTAGCAGCTACGATACCAGATTTAGCAGACAATTCTAGAGCCAATGGGTTTGGCGCTGCACCAGTCAAGAAAATAGAGCTAGATACACATGTAGTTGCCAATGCTACCCAGTTCAAATAGGAACCAATTTTACGAGGGTTCTTATCTGGATAGGAATCGAACATTGGGCAAATACTAGATACGATTGGATAAATCGTACCACCGGAACGAGCCGCATTACTTGGAATGAATGGAGCCAACACAAGGTCAGTAATAGCAATGGCATAACCAAGACCTAAAGAGGACTTACCAAGCTTTGCTACCAAGAACAAGGCAATACGACGGCCAAGACCAGAGTTTTCATAACCAATACCGATCATGAAAGCTGCAAAGATCAACCATACGATGGCATTAGAGAAACCACTGAGGCCCCAACTGATAGCTTGTGCATCAGTAATCGCCTTTGCTACACCAGTTGCTTTATCTACAACAGGTGCAGGACCTACTTTAAACAACATAGATACGGTAACTGCAATGATACCGATAAAAGCTGGTGGCATTGGTTCTAAAATCAAACCTACCACGAGGCCAGCGAAAATACTTACGTAAATCCAAGAATTTGCGCTAAGGCCTTCAGGAGCACCGATGAGCCATACAAGAATAGCTACTACAAGCGGTGCGAATAATTTCCAATTCAACTTCATTAGAAACTCTCCTTACTACTTCAAAACAAAAATTGCAAAAAAATGCTTGTCTAGTATATCAAAATTTTTAATATCAGTACATAACTTAAAACATAACAGTTATTAATAGATACTAAACTTTTTATAATAGGTTTTATTAAACTAGTCGTTTTTAATTTTATGCAATATAATATAAATATCGAAAATTATTAATTTAATGCAATTTACTAAGAGGATTTAAATGAAACCATTTATACATTACATAAAACCTCTATGGTTTCCTACCATCATCGTATCGATCCTTTCGTTACTCACTGTGGCAGGTACATTATATATACCAACGCTAACGGCATCTATCATCAATGATGGCGTACTCCGTGGCGATTTAGAAATGATCACTAGCTCTAGCATAAACATGCTTGTTGTGGCGCTACTAACTGTATTATCCGCAATCTTAGGTGTTGCTATGAGTGCTCACATTTCTGCCTCTATGGGCAAGGAACTGCGCAATGATTTGGTGAAAGCCTTACAATACTTCTCCCTTCGTGACTTCACACACTTTGGTACTGGCACCATATTGATGCGCACAAGCCGAGATGTAGAGAAAATCCAATCCGTTCTCGGGGAAGGTTTAAATATGATCCTCCCTATGCCCCTCATGATTTGTGTCGGTCTAGGACTTACCTTCTATAAAAGCTGGCAACTAGGACTCGTCATTCTTGCCGTTATGGCTTGTATGATACTTACCATTATCTTTATTGAAAGCCGTGCCTTACCGTTAATTAAGGCGATGCAACTCAAATTAGATGATATTACCGATCTAGTTCGAGATCACATCGTTGGTATGCCAGTGATTCGAGCTTTCAACAGAAGAACCTACGAAAACGAAAAAGAAATTAGTATTTTTACAGAAACAGCCCAACTCAATAAACGATTACGCCAAACCTTTGCCATCGGTTTACCGACCATATTAATTCTATTTAATATGAGTACCGTTGCCATTCTCTGGGTAGGCGGTTACAACGTCAGCCTTGGTTCCCTACAAGTAGGTGACATCATTGCCGTTATCGAGTACGCTAATCTAATTCTCTTGAGCATGCTCATGGCGATATTCGTCATCATCGACATTCCAGAAGCCATCGTATGCTACACCCGTATTCGTGAGTTGTTAGAACACGAAAACACAGATACATTCCCGGAACCATATAATACTATTGTAACGGCAAGTGATGATATACCACTTTTAGAGTTCCGCAATGTTACGTTCCGTTACGATAATGCGGAGTCTCCTGCGCTAGAGAATATCTCCTTTACTGTCTACCACGGCGAAACCTTAGCCATTATGGGCGATATCGGATCTGGTAAAAGTACAATCACTAACCTCATCCCTCGCCTCTTCTCCATTGAGTCTGGAGATATCTTATTTGAAGGCAAATCCATCTATGAATGGAATGTAGATGACTTACGTGCTCGCATCGGCTATGTGCCACAACGAGCTTACTTATTCACTGGCACGATAGAGATGAACGTGCGATATGGTGCAGCACCAAATCAACAAATTGCCGCTCAAGATGTAGAAAATGCGTGTCGCCTCTCTAGAGCAGACGAATTTATCAATCGCCTTGAAGGTGGGTACCAATATATGGTTGCCCAAGGTGGTACTAATCTATCTGGAGGTCAGCGCCAACGCCTAGCTATGGCGAGAGCTCTTGTGCGAAAACCAGATTTATTCATATTTGATGATAGCTTCTCCGCGCTGGACGGCACCACAGAACGAGCTGTTCGCACAGCATTGCACGAGGAGTTACAAAAGGATAACCGCCCTGCCCTCATTTCCGTAGAGCAAAAAGTAAGTGCTGCTAAAAAAGCAGACCATATATTAATCATCAATCGAGGGCAAGTAGCAGGGTATGGTACGCATGATGAATTAGCAGCAACCTCTACAGTATATAAACAAATTTTAGCATCTCAGGAGGTGACAGCATGAGCCCATTACACCGTTTCCTGATGGAGTCTAAAAGCCAATGGGGTTGGCTAGCACTACTCATCTTAGCGCTTATTACGGCCGCTATGTTTGAGGTATCAGCTCCAGTATTACTTGGCAAGGTCGTAGATGCTATTGTTAGTGGCTTGCAAACAGACCAAGACATTAATACAATATTCGCCTCCATTGATACTATTATTCTCTGGCTTATTGCCATTTATGGGGGCCACGCCTTATTCACCTACTTTGGCGAATACATGATGGCCTCTATCGGTTCAAAAACAGTACTCGCTTTACGCACACGCATGAGTACTCATTTATACTCACTACCTATCGAATACTTTCACGATCACCAACGTGGGGATTTACTAAGCCGTCTCACCTCTGACTTAGATGCAGTTGCAGAAACCATAGGTGAAGGCGTACCAGGTCTTGTATCTGCCATTATCGGCATTATAGGTGCCACGGCTATGATGATTTGGATAAGCCCAATGCTAGGCATCTCTATCATCGCCATTATATGTATCGGTATCCTATGTTTAACATGGCTCTCTAAGCGGGCTCGTCGTGTATATCTTAAAAACCAAAGCGCTTTAGGGGCTTTCAACAGTGGCATAGAGGAAATTGTAGTAGGAAAACCGATTATCCAAACCTTTGGTCTTGAGGAAACTACGACTAACCAAGTAAATATTCTAAACGATAATCTATTTAAAAGTATGAGAAGCGCGGCTTTCACCAGTCAGCTGGTAGAACCGCTCGTTAAATTTTTAAATCAAATTACCTATTGCCTCGTTGCCATTCAAGGGGGTCTCATGGTGTTACGTGGTTCTATTTCCATCGGTGATATTCAAGCCTTCTTCCTCTATGTCGGTCAAGTTTCGGACCCTCTATCTCGCAGTTCCTATATACTCACAAAATTCCAAGAAACTTCTGCGGCCTTGGGACGTATTTACGAAGTCATTGATACACCATCTGAAATCGATAAGGGAAATCAAACATTAGGTGATACAACACCACATCCAGGCACAATCGATTTTGAGCATGTTGATTTTGGCTATACGCCGTCCAATGTATTTATGAAGGATATTAACATCCACATTCCTGGCGGCTCCATGGTGGCCATCGTAGGCCCTACAGGTGCTGGTAAATCTACTTTGGTAAACCTTATCATGCGCTTCTATGACATTATAAATGGCCAAATCACCATCGATGGTATCGATATTCGCGATGTGTCTCGTGAAAGCTTACACAATACGGTAGGCATGGTACTACAAGATGCTTGGATTTTCACGGGCACTATCGCCGATAATATTGGCTACGGCAAACCAAATGCTAGTCGTGAAGAGATTGAATATGTTGCCAAACTCGCTATGGCAGATCACTTTATTCGAACCTTGCCAGATGGCTATGATACAGTTCTCAAACGAGGTGGCGATGACCTATCGCAAGGCCAACGCCAGTTAATCACTATCGCTCGTGCCTTCTTGGCGGATCCAACTATTCTCATCCTAGACGAAGCGACAGCTAACGTCGATACTCGTACCGAGGTAGAGGTTCAAAAAGCTATGAATACCCTCCTCAAGGGACGTACAAGTATCGTCATCGCCCATCGCTTGTCTACAATCAAAAATGCGGACTTCCTACTCGTAGTAGAAAACGGCACCATTGTGGAACAAGGAACACATCACGAACTAATCGAACGCGGCGGTCACTATAAAGAACTCTATGAAAACTATGCGGCAGGCATGACCGTATAAGGAAGTCTACCAAAGGTAACTACCCTACTTGCAGCAGATACTAATGAGCTCAGATTATTCCCGACAAACAAAGACCCCCTAATAAGTAAAAACTTATTAGGGGGTCTTTTATATTTCTATATTCTATTCACCTTTTGGTACAAACCATAGGCCGTTGTTATTTTTTTCCATGTAGTCTTTGAATTCTTGAGAGTGGTAAGCAGCTACAATGTCTTTTGCCCATTGAGCATCTTTGTTCTTCTCGTTAACTACGAGTTGTAACAACCATTGTGGCAACACATCTTCGTTCGCCAATGCGGATTTAGGATCAATTTTCGCATTATAGATGATAGCACCGGTAATAACAATATAGTCAAAATCAGTACGTACAGAAGGAATTGTAAGGGATTTCATTTCTGTAAATTTAAGATGTTTAGGATTTTCAATAATATCTGCTTGTGTTACTGTCGCTAAATCTTTGTTAGGATCAAGTTTAATCCAACCGATTTTTTGCAATAACGCATAAGCACGAGCCATGTTAGATGCATCATTTGGTACTGCAATAGTATCACCATCTGCCACTTGGTCTAAAGATGTTTTGGAACCGCTAAAGATACCTGCTGGTACAGTTGGAATTGGAGTCAACGCTACAAGATGACCATTTTGCTTTTCATTAAAGTTTTTCATATATGCTGTATGTTGTTCAACGTTGAAATCTACTTCACCATCGCTCAACACTTGGTCCGCTTGTACCAAGTCAGACATATCTACACCTTTAAAGGTATAGCCTTGTTTTTCCAAAATTGGTTTTACACCTTTTTCAAACAATTCAGAGTAAGGACCTTGAGACTTACTATAGGATAATTCTTTTTTAGCACCATTATCGCTATTGTTTGAGCCGCAGCCTGCGATAAAAGCTACGCTAAATACTAATGCCGCACCGAGGGCAAGAAGTTTCTTAAATTTCATAGTACATTCTCCTATACTTTCACAATCAATATAACCAAAATCTATGTCATCAAATCAGGAACGACGCGCACGACGTGCAAAGTAGTTACCTATTGTTTGAATAATTTGAACAAAAATAATTAAAATAACAACGGTAAATAGCATCAATGGGAAATTCAACCGTTCATAACCATAGGTGAGAGCCAAATCACCTACACCACCTGCACCAATAGCACCAGCCATAGCAGTAGCACCGATTAGACCAATAGTACCGGTCGTAATAGATAAGATAAGTGAACCCTTTGCCTCTGGTAAAAGGAAATGCCAAATCACTTCAAAATGGGATGCCCCCATCGATTGTGCAGCCTCGATAATGCCTTTATTAACCTCTAAAATAGAGTTTTCAAAGAGTCGCGCAAGATAAGGCGCAATGAATATAACAAGCGGTACGATGGCCGCCGTTGTACCAACCCGAGTACCAACAATCATCTTAGTCAACGGTAAGATAAACACCATCAAGATGATAAATGGGACGGAACGCACAATATTAACAATTGTATTTGTAATGGTGTAAACAATGCTATTTTTAACAATACCATTCGGATTTGTTACCACCAGTGTCACTGCGATAATCAGCCCTAGTACGGTACCAATGAATAGAGATAGGAACACCATGTATAATGTTTGTTCTGCAGCTAGTAATAACTGCGAACCTGGAACACCAAGTTCTTGCATGAAGAAGTCCATTATAGTGTCACCTCCTGCCATTCAATACCTTGTGTCACAAGATACTCTTTCACCTTGCCCACCTCAAGATCGTCGCCAATAAACTGAACAATAAAAATACCAAGTACTGTATGCTCTAGCTCTGTTACGGTAGCGAATAATACACTTGTTTCCAAATCAAATATTTTATTAATATGATATAGAACATTATCGGTCGTATTATTTCCTAAAAAGTGCATCTTAAGAATTGTATATGGCCTTTTATCACAAGCCAAAGTATGTTTCACTGTTGATGGAATTTCATCAGGAATTACAGTACGTACAAATCGTTTAGTTGTTTCATGTTTAGGTTTACTAAACACCTCAAGTACGGAGCCGCTCTCTATAAGCTTTCCATGTTCCATAACCACAACGCGGTTACAAATTTTTTGAATTACATCAATCTCATGAGTGACGATAACAACTGTTACCCCAAGTTCACGATTAACGCGCTCCAATAATTGAAGAATAGACTCTGTCGTATCTGGATCAAGAGCACTTGTTGCTTCATCGCATAAAAGAATCGATGGATCTGTAGCTAACGCACGGGCAATGCCAACGCGCTGCTTTTGACCACCTGATAATTCGCCTGGATAGGCATTTGCTTTATCCCCTAAATCAACAAAGTCTAACAAGGTTTTAACCTTCTTATCAATCTCTGATTTAGGAACTTTATTTAGAATTAATGGAATCGCCACATTATCATATACAGACTTAGCATTCAACAAATTGAACTGTTGAAATACCATGCCGATGCGCTTACGCACCTTTCTAAGCTCGTTAAAACTTAAGCCATTGATATTCACACCATCTATTTCAACATGACCAGAGGTAGGTACCTCTAAGGCATTAATCATGCGTAGCAGTGTAGATTTACCAGCTCCACTAAAGCCAATAATGCCAAATATGTCGCCTTTTTCTATGGTAAAGTTTACATCAGATAATGCAGTAACCTTTTGCTTATTAACGTCGAACTCTTTCGTTACATTTCGTATAGCAATCACTGTACCACCTCTTTCCCTACTATATGGTAGGAATTAATCTTAACCTTAAAACATATCTTCAAGGTATGTTTTAATTATGTACTTAGATTACTACAATTTATAAGGACTGTCAAACAAAAAAGAACCTTACCCATCAATAGGTTAAGGTTCTCTTTTATATAACGCTTATATTATAAGGGTTTATATCCCTATTTTTATATCTTTTACATCAAATCTAGATGATTCAGACTCTAACAAAATTAACTTATCTATATCGATTAAATAGATATAGAGATCCTAAAATAACAGGTGCCCCAATATAGAGTCCCATGTTTGGTATTTCTCCCAATAAAAAGGCTGCTACTATGGCTGCCACAATTGGCGAGATATACATAAAGTTAGTTACATCAGACACCTTTTCAGCATGTTCAAAGGCATAGCTCCAGAATACAAATCCTAGTGCACTGGAAAAGAATGCTAAATACAGCATAGCAAGCTTTGCACTAATAGGTGCGGCTATAATCATATCAATAGCATGATCTGCAAATGGCAATGCCATAATAGCACCGGTAAACATGGACCACATAGCAATAGTGATGGAGTTATATCCTTTTAAGCTTAGCCCACGATTCAGAATGTTATAAATTGCAAACAGTACCATCCCTATCAACGTCCATATGGCGCCCATTGGGATAGTTAAGGTTGAGTTCCAAAGAATAATAATAGCTACACCTATAAAGGCTGTTACGGTGAAAAGCCAGCCAATAGGACGTATTCTATCTTTATAAACGATTAATGCCATCAGTGCCGTTACCATTGGCGTCAATGCCATAATAATACTCGATGTAGCTGCCGGTATTGTTCGTAAACCTTCATTAAACACAACTTGGTAAATGAAGTTCCCTGTAGCGCCTAATAAAATATATACGCCCCACTCACGCCAAGATGTAGGAATGTGTAAACCTTTGAATACACCAATAATCAGCATGAGTATAGCACCACCTACAACCCTTGCTACAGATAGGGTCAAGGCGTCTACAGATTGCAATGCCACTTTTCCAAAAGGGAACGCCGTAGCCCATACGGCAATGGTAGCAGATGCTCCTAAGATAGCTTTCATTCGATTTGTCATTAGCATCCACCTTTCTACATAGTTCCTAAATTAATACTATCTAAATATTACCATAATAAGGCCCTAGGATTCCAAGAATGTACATCACACTATATCGAATACTTTCTATTTATTGATATGAATTTTCATTATTTAAAGATAATATAAAAATCAAAAATCCAGGTGTACATCCCCATATTTTTCAATTCAAACGTTATAATTACTGGATTTTAAATGATGAACCCATTATTGTAGGATTTTAAATAAGAACTATTCTTACGAAAATTGCATAGCATGTATTGAAAATATATATCATTTAAAATTTGTGAAATCGAGACAAACATTGTACACTATAGGCATAGAAATCTATAGTTATATCCTTTTATGGAGGTGCAAAATGCAACATACTGCATGGAAAGATTTTAACACAGGTGTGTGGGATAAAGCCGTTGACGTACGCGACTTTATTCAAAGAAACTATATCCCCTATGAAGGGGACGATTCCTTCCTTGCTGGTCCTACAGAAAGAACGACAAAATTATGGGACCAAGTAATGAAGCTTTACGAAGAAGAACGTGAAAAAGGCGGCATGCTCGATGCCGATACTTCCGTGGCCACACACATTACTGCCCATGCGCCAGGATATATCGACAAAGACCT
The DNA here is from genome assembly GCF_905209685.1 of uncultured Veillonella sp. Taxonomy (GTDB): domain Bacteria; phylum Bacillota; class Negativicutes; order Veillonellales; family Veillonellaceae; genus Veillonella. Next base: position 13,510 of record NZ_CAJLUB010000036.1, read on the forward strand.
TGAAACAATCGTTGGTTTACAAACTGACAAACCTTTAAAACGCGCTATGTTCCCTTATGGTGGCTTGCGCACAGCGAAATCCGCTATTGAAGAATACGGCTTCAAAATGGATCCCCGAACAGAAGACTTCTTCAGAAAACATCGTAAAACTCATAACGATGGTGTATTTGATGTGTACACACCAGAAATGCGTGCCGCTCGTACAGCTCACATCGTAACTGGTTTGCCTGATGCTTACAGCCGTGGCCGTATCATCGGTGACTATCGCCGTATCGCGTTGTATGGTGTTGATTACCTTATCGAAGACAAAAAAGAACAATTTAGCATCACAATGGGCGATATGCTTGAAGATGTAATTCGCGATCGCGAAGAAATCCAAGAACAAATTCGTTCCTTGAAGGAATTGAAAGAAATGGCTGCGTCCTATGGTTACGATATATCTGGGCCAGCTAAAGACGTTAAAGAAGCTATGCAATGGATTTACTTCGGCTATCTAGGCGCTATTAAAGAGCAAAACGGTGCGGCTATGTCCATTGGTCGTAACTCTACATTCCTAGATATTTACGCTGAACGTGACCTTCGCAACGGCACATATACAGAAGAACAAATTCAAGAGTTCGTAGATCATTTCATCATGAAATTGCGTATGGTTCGCTTCGCACGTATCCACGAATATAATAACCTATTCACAGGCGATCCTGTGTGGACTACTGAATCTATCGGTGGTATGGGTACTGACGGCCGTACATTAGTATCTAAAATGTCCTTCCGTTACCTACATACATTGACTAACCTTGGTCCTGCTCCAGAGCCAAACCTCACTGTATTGTGGTCCCCGCGCATGCCTATCGGCTTCCGCCGTTTCTGTGCAAAATTATCCATTGAAACATCCTCTATCCAATACGAAAATGACGACTTAATGCGTCCTAACTCTGGTGATGACTACGCTATCGCATGTTGCGTATCCCCAATGCGTATTGGTAAAGAAA
>NZ_CAJLUB010000037.1 GCF_905209685.1 uncultured Veillonella sp.
GCCGTTACCGATTACACATACTTTCATAAGTCCTCCATCGGCGCCTAAACGCCATCAAGTTCATAGTAGAAGAAATAGTTAGTAATTGTGCTTAACTATAAGCTAAATATCTCAACCGATTAATGTTTAAAGTGGCGAATGCTTGTAAACACCATAGCAATCCCTGCTTCGTCAGCAGCTTTGATGGATTCTTCATCGCGAATGGATCCACCTGGTTGAATAATGGCTGCAATACCATGTCTTGCCGCTGTCTCTACAGTATCGCCGAATGGGAAGAATGCATCAGAAGCTAATACAGCGCCTTTAGCAGCTTCACCAGCTTGTTCAAGGGCAATTTTCGCAGAACCAACGCGGTTCATTTGACCCGCCCCAACACCGAGGGTACGTTTTTCATTAGAAATCAAAATAGCGTTGGATTTTACATGTTTTACAAGCTTCCAAGCAAATTCAAGGGCTTTCCATTGTTCCTCTGTTGGTTGTACCTTCGTAACCACTTTATAGTGAGCGCGGTCTTCTTGGATATCATCCTCTGTTTGCACCAATAGACCACCAGAGACTTTTTTCACTGTCACTTGTCCAGACTCAGGTTTAGATAACTCGATGAGACGAATATTCTTCTTTGCTTCAAGGATGTGTAATGCTTCTTTTGTGAAAGCAGGTGCCATAATGACTTCTAAGAAAATTTTGCTCATTTCTCCGGCAGTAGCAGCATCAACTTCACGGTTTAAAGCCACGATACCACCAAAGGCAGATACGGAGTCTGCTTCGTAAGCATTTACGTAAGCATCATGCAATGTAGCTGCTGTAGCTGCACCACATGGGTTTGTATGCTTAATGATACATGCTGCAGGATCTGCAAACTCCCACACCATATTCCAAGCTGCTTCCATATCTACGATATTGTTATAAGAAAGCTCTTTGCCATGGAGTTGTTTCAAGGCCCCCATGCCATGGGCTTTACCGATTTCTTTGTAGAATGCCGCTTTTTGATGCGGATTTTCCCCATACCGAAGATCAGTTACCTTTTCATAAGCACTTAAATATTCTGGAGGTGTAGGACCTTCGTTTAAGATGCCACTCATGTAGTTAGCAATAGCTACATCATAAGCTGCAGTATGAGCAAAGGCCTCTTTCGCTAGACCAAAGCGATAATCTTTAGTCAATTCACCATGTTCTTTAAGCATTGTTAAGATTTCATCGTAATGGTTTGGGTTTACTACAATACCTACGTACGCATGGTTTTTCGCCGCAGAACGCACCATGGTAGGACCGCCGATATCGATATTTTCAATAGCTTCCTCTAAGGATACATTTGGTTTTGCAATGGTTTCACGGAATGGATAGAGATTGACAACCACAAGGTCAATTGGTTCAATACCGTGATCAGCCATAACTTTTTGATGTTCCGTATTATCGCGGATTGCCAAAATACCACCATGAACCTTTGGATGTAATGTCTTTACACGGCCGTCCATCATTTCAGGAAAACCAGTCAAAGATTCTACGGCTTTTGCTGTAATGCCCGCATCGGTAATAGCCTTAAGGGTACCACCTGTGGAATAAATGGTTACACCTAATTCAACTAATCCCTTTGCAAAGTCTACAATACCTGTTTTATCAGAAACACTAAGTAATGCATTTTTAATCATGTAACGTCTTCCTTTGCTTACACATCAATCTTCAATATATACAACACGACCTTTTATAGTGAGCTTATCCTCACAAAATAGTCGCAACGCCTCTTTATACGTTTTATGCTCGATAGGTAATAATCTATCACTCAAAGTATCCTCTGTATCATCAGGTAATACAGGCACCGTATTCTGCATAATGATAGGCCCCGTATCCATTCCCGTATCGACAAAGTGCACCGTACACCCTGTAATTTTTACGCCTCCGTCAATGGCTTGTTGATGACCATGAAGGCCTGGGAAGGATGGCAATAATGCAGGATGGATATTTAAAATCTTATGCTCATACCGTTCAATGAGCTTAGTCCCAACTATACGCATATAGCCGGCCAAGACGATGCCATCAACCTTATAAGGCTCTAAAGCATCCAGTTGAGCCTGTTCAAAGCTAGCTTTTGAATCATAATCGCTACGCTCGATAACAACAAGTGGAATATTCCAAGGTTTAGAGCGTTCCACAATTCCTGCATCGCCGTGATCTGTAATGATTACCACAAATTCACCATTAATATAGCCTTCTTGCATAGCCTTATACAGTGCTTCCCCATTGGAACCACGACCACTGGCAAAGAGGGCTAATCGTTTTTTAGAATTACGCATCGAACTCAGCCCCTTTAAGGACAACAGGACCATCACCACTTACGATACGGCCAATTTCATATACAGCTTCACCACGGTTGCCAAGATTTTCTTTAACCTTTTCTACATCGTTTTCATCAACGATGAGGATCATACCAATGCCCATGTTGAAAGTACGGTACATTTCAGGCCATGCTACATTGCCCCATTCTTGTAGTTTCGTAAAGACAGGAAGTCGTGGCCATGTTGTAACGTCTACCTCTGCAGTCACACCCTTTGGCAATACGCGAGGAATATTTTCATAGAAACCACCGCCTGTAATATGAACCATGCCTTTTACAAGCTCTTGTTCAATCAACGGTAATACCGCTTTTGGATATAGACGTGTAGGCGTCAATAATTCTTCACCTAAGGTTTTACCAAATTCTGGAATTTCTGTATCAATAGATAATTGTTTATAATCGAATACAATTTTACGAACCAAAGAAAAACCATTTGAATGGACACCAGACGATGGCAAACCTAAAATGACATCACCCGCTTTGATACTTTCACCAGTAATCAATTTAGGACGATCAACGATACCAACGGCAAAACCAGCCACATCGTAATCATCGTTATCGTAAAAGCCCGCCATTTCAGCAGTTTCACCGCCCAGTAAAGCACAGCCAGACTCTTCACAAGCCTCTGCCACACCGCGCACGATATCTGCTACTTTTACAGGATCAAGTTTACCTACTGCAATGTAGTCGAGGAAGAATAGAGGCGTAGCACCTTGTACGAGAATATCGTTAACACTCATAGCTACGCAGTCTTGGCCAATAGTATCATGCTTATCCATCATGATAGCAAGGCGTAATTTTGTGCCTACCCCATCTGTACCAGATACTAGCATAGGATCAGACATGGAGTGACCAGCTAAGGAATAGAGGCCCCCAAAACCACCTAAATCACCAACAACACCAGGTGTGTACGTGCGTTTCACGGATTCTTTCATCAATTCTACAGCGCGATTACCAGCATCGATATCAACGCCTGCATCGCGATAGGTTAAACTAGTTTTATTCGAGCACATATTTGACCCCTTCCTCTTGTTCCGCAGGAACCTCTACACTGTAATCACCATTAAAGCAAGCAAAACATAAGTCATTAGGCGCTATATCAGAAACAGCGCGACATAAGCCTTCTCGAGATAAATAATGTAATTTATCGGCATTAATATAGTCTTTGATTTCATCTACTGTATGTGTGGCAGCAATGAGCTCTTTACGTACCGATGTATCAATGCCATAGTGACAAGAATACTCAATGGATGGAGAGCTAACGCACATGTACACCTCTTTGGCACCCGCTTCCTTTAGCATCTTAACGATAATACCACTCGTAGTACCACGTACAATAGAGTCATCGATGAGTACAATCCGTTTACCGCTTACCACATGAGGTAATGGGTTTAGTTTCATGCGCACAGCTAATTCCCGTTCCTCTTGATTTGGTTTGATAAAGGTACGACCGCTATAGCGATTTTTCACTAACCCTTCTGCAAACGGTATACCCGATGCACGAGCATAGCCTAGTGCTGCTGTAGTACCCGAGTCAGGAATAGACATGACAATATCTGCATCATATTTCGTTTCGTTATATAACTCACGTCCCATATTGAGGCGGGATTGATAAACCGATTGACCATCAATATGACTATCGCCACGCGCAAAATAGATGTATTCAAAAACACAAAGCTTTTTATCAATTTTTTCTGGTTCTGCATAAATAGTGCTACGCACGCCTGAATCATCGATGATTACCATTTCGCCTGGATCAATGTGACGAATAAACTCTGCTTTTATGGCATCTAATGCACAGCTTTCACTAGAGAGAACATAGCCATTTTCAGTTTTACCCAAGCAGAGCGGTCTAAAACCTTGTGGATCACGCACACCTACTAAGGAGTCATTTGTGGTAATAACTAGAGAAAAAGCTCCTTCAATTTGACGCGCCGCATCAGCAATGCGTTCCTCTTGTGTCTCAGCTTTAGAACGCGCAATGAGGTTTACGATAACCTCGGAATCCATGGTCGTTTGGAAAATGGAACCATCCGCTTCAAGACGTTTACGAATGGATAAGGCATTCGTTAAATTACCATTATGAGCTACCGCAATTTGACCACCTTGATAGTGAATTACCAATGGTTGGATATTACGCGGATTATTGGAACCTGTTGTAGAGTACCGCACATGACCAGTCCCCATATGGCTTGGTAAGGATGGTAGTTCTTTAATGGCCTCAGTCAACAAGCCCATACCTTTTTTTAGTTCTACATCATGACCATCTGTAACGGCAATGCCCGCGCTTTCTTGGCCACGGTGTTGGAGTGCAAAGAGCCCCCAATATACATAGCGTGCTACATCAACGGTTCTATCATAGACACCAAATACACCACACTCTTCATGCCATTTATCAAAAACAGGATCGTAGTTCATTGTGCCCCCTTAGGCGCGTTCGCCAGTAAGACGGAATAACATTTCCTTGTATGCTTCTTCAATATTGCCAAGATCGCGACGGAATCGGTCTTTGTCGAGTTTTTCACCTGTTGTAGCATCCCAGAAACGGCATGTATCAGGAGAAATTTCATCACCTAATAATACTTCACCATTGTGTGTACCAAATTCTAATTTAAAGTCTACAAGGGTTACATTTTTTGTAGCCAAGAATTTTTTCAAAATATCATTTACTTTTAAAGTGATTGTAGAAATTACATCAAGTTGTTCTTGCGTAGCCCAACCAAGTGCTGTGATTTGGGATTCATTGGCAAATGGATCGCCTAATTCATCATTTTTGTAGCAGAATTCAAGGATTGGATGTTTAAGAGGAGTACCTTCTTCAATGCCAAAACGTTTAGCCATGGAGCCAGCTGCAATGTTACGAACAATAACTTCTAAAGGAACGATATCCAAAGTAAGCACTGTTTGATTACGATCATCTTCGCGACGAACAAAGTGAGTTGGTACACCTTCTTTTTTCAACAATTCAAAGAAGAAGGAGGAAATTTTATTGTTCAATACGCCTTTGCCAAGAATGGTATCATGTTTTTCACCGTTGAATGCAGTAGCATCATCTTTGTAATGAACGATGTACTCATCTTTGTTATCTGTTTGGTATACTTGTTTTGCTTTACCTTCGTACAATAATGTTAATTTTTCCAAGTCGATGTTAGCCATGATGTGTCTCCTTTATCATAAATGAATGATACAAACTATATATGGATATGTAATAAAAGAATTAAGCTTACTTTATGAGCAATGTAATCTGTAACGAGTTATATGATTATAGTTTAATAGCGCCTTGTAGCTCTGCATTATCTGCTAGGACTTTTTCGGCCATATCTTTACGATACTGTACATATTGTTCTTTCAATTCTTTGTTGAAAGCTGCTCCAATCTGTACGGCAAATAGTGCTGCATTTTTGGCTCCGTCAACAGCCATTGTCGCTACTGGCATACCAGATGGCATTTGAACAATAGCAAGCAAGGAATCGATACCTTTTAAGGCCGTTGCATTAAGAGGAATACCGATAACAGGTAATGTCGTAAAGCTAGCGACTACGCCAGGTAGATGAGCTGCTGCACCAGCACCAGCGATAAAAGCGATGGCCCCTTCATCTTCAAGTCTTGTTACAAAGTCCTTTACAGCTTCAGGTGTACGGTGAGCCGAAGCGATTACCATTTCATAAGGAATGTTGAATTCATCAAGTACGGCAGATGCCTTTTTCATTGTGTCTAGGTCAGACTTGCTGCCCATAATAATACCGACCTTCATAGATCCTCCTAATAAAAAAGCCCAGCCGAAATAGACTGGGAAAAATGCGCACAAATAGCCTCCGTAGACTTGCGTTGAGTTTGTTGATTTGCATAGTTCACGGTGCTACCTCCTTCTTGTACACAAATTGTAACACCTAACATTTACAAAATCAACATTATTTTCGAATATTTTTTAATCAATTATTTTTATTATTCGTTATATTCCGAACTTTTTGAAAGAATTAAATTTAATTATATCGACGTTATTCAGAATATATGATTAGAAATATATACTCTTTTTTACAAGACTACATATTCTATTTAACTTAGGTCTTTTAAAGTATTAATGTATATTTTACCAAAAATAAAAAGAGGGTATCCCACCTTAAGAGATAGGATACCCTCTTTCAATTAATTTCCGAACATTACAACCCTTAATCTGTATTTGTTATTAATTAGTGTGTGCTACTTTCAAAAGCGGTTTTTAACTCGCCTACAGCTTCAGGGACATAATCTACGATAGAAGACATCAATGCATACATTAATGCTGGTTCAAACGCATCGTCACCACACATGTATACACAGTCTAAATATAGACTGGAATCTTGTTCATCAATATATAGTTTATAGTTTTTGTATGTCGCATTGTCGCGGTTGATTAACGCATTCAAGGCATTCATATTTTGTGCGGTTACCTTTTCAGGGCCCAACACCAAACGAATAACACTGTAAATACTGTTATCAAGAATAACAAATAACGGCATATCCCACAACGGGGATTTAATGTAAGAACGGTATACAACAGTACCGTCTTCATCCTCAAAATCCTTACGTTCAAAGGATGTGATTTCTTCGTCTTTTAAAAACTTATCAAATAATAATGCTTTAGGATTCATAACAACCTCTATTTAGCTAAACCAGCTACTTTAAGAATGCCTTTATGTACAGCATCTAAATGTGGTTGAACGACTTCAAGCAATAAGTTAACTACTACTGTAGGATCAAATTGCTCTGTCAAACCAGGAACAGACACATCCATATAGATATTATTGTCTTCATTGCTCACATAGTATTTAGATACTTTATAATCTTGATTCAATGTGTTAAGTTCTTTCAACACAGCAGGAATCACTTTTTCATCAATAGATGTTGTTGTGATAGCAATACGTGCATAGGAGAATGCAGAATCATCCACAACGATGAATACAGGCAAGCTATGCTCATGAACATCCAAACGGCCGTGGTAAACGACTGTATGAAGGTCATCTGTCATTTCTTCCTTTGTAAACCAAGAGTTACCGCCTTTATTTAAGTCAGCAACGAGTAAGTCAAATTTTTCTGCTTTTTGATTCATAATTCCCTCTACAAATAATCAGACTATTAGTCTTCGATAAATACACAACCATTGTCTTTAAATTCTTTAATACGAACTAAAGACTCAACACGATACCCTGCATTTTCAAGGCGTTCACGACCAGGTTGGAAGGATTTTTCGATAGCGATCGCCATACCAACCACTTCATCACCAGCGTCTTCTACCAATTTAGCAAGGCCCATAGCAGCCTCACCAGATGCCAAGAAGTCATCGATGATCAACACTTTTTCACCAGCTGGTAAGAATTTTTTAGAAATAGTAATATCGTAGTTTTCCTCTTTTGTATAAGAGTACACAACACTATGATATACATCATCTACCATAAGAATAGATTTTTTCTTACGCGCAAATACTAATGGCACATCAAGTTCAAGAGCAGCCATCAACGCCAATGCAATGCCAGATGCTTCAATAGTAACAATACGTTGTACACCTGCATCACGGTAACGATCGGCGATTTCTTTACCGATTGCTTTAAACAATTGTGGATCGATTTGATGATTCAAGAAACCATCGACTTTTAGCACGCGATTATTGAGGACAATCCCCTCTTCACGAATGCGTTGTTTTAATAATTCCATGTGCTCTTACCTCCGCAGCATAACTATCTTTAAATTTTAACGTAAATAACCCCTTAGGGTCAACCTATATCAAGTAAAAGACTTAACAATACAGCTAGAAAACAGCGTTCTTTAAGACTTAAAAACTTTCCACACTAAATTATAAAATTCAGTAGGTTTATAACAATATAATATAGCACAGATAACAGTACTCTAAAATATAAAAAGACACACTTTCTGAAAATTCTCATAAAGTGTGTCTCATTATTATAAAACCTTATCGCGTGTGCTTTCACGATTAACAAGCAATGAAGTGAAGCGTGCAGCCCCTTCAGATTGAGGTACCAAACGAGAACGGACAAGTACAATATCGCGTGTTGGCACCGGAATATCTGTATCTATACGTACCACTGTACCTTCTTGCATCTTTTGTTGCACTACATGATTAGGCAACATGGAAATGCCCATATTAATTTCTACAAGATCCAATAACACATCGACACTACCTAACTCAAAGCGAGGTTTACGGCATGCACCATGAGTTACTTCATCGAAGAATGTACGGCTCGCAGAGCCTTTATGCAAGAGCAAAATAGGCTCATTAAGAAGACGGCCTTGATCAAAGAAGCCTGCCCCTTTATAGTCAGGACCACCAACAAATACATCTTGAATTGTAGCCAATGTAGTTACCTCTAGTTGAGGATTATCGCGCAAGCCTTCATAATCGTTAACGACGGCTAACTGCGCTTCTTTGTTGAGTACTAACTCTACGCAATCAGGTGATGGTCGGTTAATGATGTGTAGTCCAATTTCACTTTCTTGCAATTGCCATTTATGGAAGTAAGGCAATAAGAAATGGCGACATAATGTATCTGTAGCAGCCAGATTTAAGCTTTCATAAGCTTGGCTAACACGTTCTTGCAATTGGGTAACACCATTATCAAGAATGGAAAATGCCTTAGCTACTGTATCAAATAATTCTTTGCCTTCTGGCGTGAACCCTACAGATTTTGTAGTGCGCACAAAAAGAGGCATATTAAGTTCACCTTCTAATTGCTTAATGCTTTGGCTGATGGCGGATTGAGAAACGCCTAACTCTTTGGCTGCACGGGAAAAGGATAAATATAAGCCTACCCCTAAAAAGGTTCTATATAAATCTGCAGATACTGCCATTTTATTCACCTCTGTTATATACTAATAGTAGTGTCTTACTTTTAAATATACATATCATTTACTATATTATAAGCATAGACTCTCAATATATAATGAATATGTAGAAATCTTCATGAAAGTTAGGTCTTATGACCTTCATGAACCTTTCATATTTATTAGTATTTCTAATCTTTTCATAAGTAAGATTATCTTTACTTATAAGTCTAGACCGACTATACTTAATTTGTCAATATCCCACAGGGAATTATATACATTACAGGAGGCTACAATGGCTATACAACGATTATTCGTAACAAAACGAGAATCTTTCAACCAAGAAGCACAACGCATGTTACAAACCTTACAACAGGAATTATCTATGCCTGCTACAGGGGTAACCATCTACGAGCGTTATGATATCGAACATGTAGATGCAAAAGATTTAGAGGCTGCAAAAAACCTTATCTTCTCCGAGCCTCCTGTAGATACAGTATTAGAAGAAATCCCAGCTGTACAAGGTTTCGTTTTCGCTGTTGAATATGTGCCAGGTCAATACGATCAACGCGCCGACAGTGCTGAGCAATGTATTTCCATGCTCACCCTTACATCTGGCCACATCGTTCGATGTGCTCGTGTATATGCTATTGAAGGTACTTTCACAAAAGAACAAGAAGAGGCTATCAAAGCATACTATATTAACCCAGTAGATTCCCGCGAAGCCAGTCTTGAATTGCCAACAACATTGGCCCTTGAATTAGAAGATCCTAAACCAGTGGCAACAATCAACGGTTTTACAGACATGAGCGATGCTGATTTAGAAGCCCTCATCAATAGCTATGGTCTTGCTATGACATTAGCAGACCTCAAATTAATCAAGCAACAATATGCAGAGGTAGAACACCGCAATCCTACCATTACAGAAATTCGCCTCTTCGACACCTATTGGTCCGACCACTGCCGTCACACTACATTTATGACGGAGTTAACGGATATTACCATTGAGGATAGTCGTTTCACAGGTGCTGTAAAAGAAGCCCTTGAAGAATACATGGAAGGCTGCGCTGAGCTATATACAACAAAGAAAAAGGCTCGCTCCCTCATGGACATGGCAACATTGGCAGTCAAGGAGTTGCGTCATGCAGGCGGTTTAACAAATCTTGATGAATCCGATGAAATCAATGCATGTACAATCATCGTTCCTGTTGATGTAAACGGCAAAACCGAAGAATGGTTGTTATTATTCAAAAACGAAACTCATAACCACCCTACTGAAATTGAACCATTTGGTGGGGCTGCAACGTGCTTAGGTGGCTGTATCCGCGATCCATTGAGCGGTCGTGCTTATGTATACCAAGCTATGCGCGTTACAGGCGCTGGCGACCCTCATACTAGCCTTGAAGATACATTAGAAGGCAAATTACCACAAAAGAAAATTACCCAAGAAGCTGCTCGTGGCTACTCCTCTTACGGCAACCAAATCGGTCTTGCTACAGGTGAAGTAAAAGAATATTACCATCCTGGCTATGTAGCTAAACGCATGGAAATCGGTGCTGTTATTGGCGCTGCACCTCGTAATCAAGTACGTCGTGAAGTACCAGTCGCAGGCGATGTAGTAGTATTGCTGGGCGGTAAAACTGGCCGCGATGGCTGTGGTGGCGCTACTGGTTCCTCTAAAGAACATACCGTAGAGTCCCTTTCCACATGTGGCGCAGAGGTTCAAAAAGGCAACGCCCTTACAGAACGTAAAATTCAACGTCTCTTCCGTCGCGGTGAAGTAACAACGCTTATTAAACGTTGTAATGACTTTGGTGCAGGCGGTGTATCCGTTGCTATCGGTGAATTAACAGATGGTGTAACAATCAATCTTGATTTAGTTCCTAAAAAATACGCTGGCCTTGACGGTACAGAGCTAGCCATTTCTGAATCTCAAGAACGTATGGCTTGCGTCATCGCCGCAGCTGATGTAGATGCGTTCAAAGCCTACTGCGACGAAGAAAATTTAGAATGTACAGTTGTAGCTGATGTAACTGATACAAATCGCCTTATCATGAACTGGAACGGTGAAACAATCGTAGATATCAGCCGCGATTTCTTAAATACAAATGGTGCTAGCCAACAACAAGAGGCTATCGTAACAGCTCCAGCAGATCGCTCTTACTTCTTACGCGGTTCTTCAAGCGCAGATAACTTCAAAGAAAAGTGGCTTACCGCAGTATCTGATTTAAATGCCGCTTCTCAACAAGGTTTAGCAGAGCGCTTCGATAGCACTGTTGGTGCTAATACAGTTCTCATGCCATTCGGTGGCAAGTTCCAAAAAACACCTACCCAAGGCATGGTCGCAAAATTACCTGTATTAAACGGTGAAACTACAACTGCAAGCATCATGACACATGGCTTCGTACCAGAATTATCTGCTTGGAGTCCATACCATGGCGCACAATATGCAGTACTTTTATCTGTCGCAAAATTAGTAGCTCTTGGCGGTCGTCGTGAAGATGCATACTTAACATTGCAAGAATACTTTGAACGCCTCAATTCTAAAGAATCTTGGGGCAAACCTGTAGCAGCCCTTCTCGGTGCCTATAAAGCTCAAAAAGAACTTGAAATTGGCGCTATTGGCGGTAAAGATTCTATGAGCGGTACCTTTATGGATCTTACAGTTCCTCCTACCCTCGTATCCTTTGCAGTTGGTACAGCCCATGTAGATAACATCGTAAGCCAAGACCTTAAAGGTGTAGATCATCGCCTAGTATTCTTCGATGTACCTCGTACATACGATGACACTCCAGATTGGGATCGTTTCAAGGAAAACTGTGAAGTTTTACAAGAACAAATTGAAAAAGGTCGCGTTTACTCTGCTTATGTCGTTGACCAAGGTGGCATTCCTGAAGCAGTTACCAAAATGGCGCTCGGCAACAACATTGGTGTTAAATTCGATAAATATGCGGAACGTGCTATCTTCCAACCAGCTCTTGGTGCATTTATCGTAGAGGTAGATATTAAAGCGGTTAACTATCTCTTAGAATTACCAGGTCTTAAAGTAATAGGTGTAACACAAGCAAATCCTGTTATTGAATGGGCCGATCAATCTGTATCCCTTAAGGAAATTCAAGCAGCTTATGAAGCTCCATTAAATGATATCTTCCCTATGCGTGCGCCAAATGGTGTTGGTGAAGCGGTAGCATACATCCACGATCAACATGCTAAACCTCGCAGCGCATCCTTAGGGGCTAAACCTAAAGTGCTCATCCCTGTATTCCCTGGTACAAACTGCGAATTTGACTCTGCTCGTGCCTTTGAACGTGCTGGGGCAGAAACAGATATCGTAATCATTCGCAATCAAACACCAGAACAATTAAAAGAATCTATCGATGTAATTAAAACAAAATTAGCTGAATCCCAAATTCTTATGTTCCCTGGTGGCTTCAGTGCTGGTGATGAACCAGATGGTTCTGGCAAATTCATGGCTACCCTCTTCCGCAATCCATACCTTGCAGAAGGTTTAGAAAACCTCTTGTACAAACAAGATGGCCTTGTACTCGGTATTTGTAATGGTTTCCAAGCCCTTATCAAATTAGGCTTGTTGCCAGGTGGTCATATCGAAACGTTAACCGCCGATCATCCTACATTGACATACAACACAATCGGTCGTCACTTGTCTCGTATGGTTAACACTAAAGTTATTTCTACTAAATCTCCTTGGATGAGTGATGCTAAAGCAGGTGAAATCTACACTGTGCCAATTTCTCACGGCGAAGGTCGCTTCATCGCTTCCCCTCAACAAGTATTGGAATTCAATAAAACTGGTCAAATTGCTACACAATATGTAGACTTTGATGGTATTGCTTCCATGGATAGCCGCTTCAATCCAAACCAATCTGTAGCTGCTATCGAAGGCATTTATAGTCCAGATGGGCGCGTATTCGGTAAGATGGCTCATTCCGAACGCTGCGGTGCTGGTATTAGTAAAAATATTCCTGGTCAATTAGAAATGCCAATCTTTACATCTGGTGTAAAATACTTTAAATAATAAGTTGCTATACTTTCATGTGAAAGCCTACTCCTAGGAGTAGGCTTTTCCATATTGATTTTTTTCGAAAATATTAGTATTATAAATTGATGATATATTTACGAACATGAGAATTCGTGTAAACCGATACATAACAAATGTGAGTTAAGAAAGGATTTTATTATGCATTGTGCTCAGAAAATGACCCATAATATCTACTGGATTGGTAGTAATGACTGGACTACAGAACGTTTTGAAAACTTATTCCCTATTCCAAATGGTGTTAGCTATAACAGCTATTTCATCGATGATGAAAAAACTTGTGTTGTAGACTCTGTTGATGCTGAAATTCGCGAAGAATACTTTGATAACTTGACTTACCTATTGAATGGTCGCAACCTTGATTACATCATCGTTAACCATATGGAACCAGATCATTGCCAAACATTGTTGGAAACATTGGAACGTTATCCAAACTGTAAAATGGTTGGTAATGCTACAACATTCCGCATGTTCGAGCAATTCTACAATTCTCCAAAACCAGACCAATATTACACTGTAAAAGAAGGCGACGAAATTTGCCTTGGTAAACATACGCTTGTTTCCTACACTATGCCTATGGTTCACTGGCCAGAAGTAACTTGTACATATG
>NZ_CAJLUB010000038.1 GCF_905209685.1 uncultured Veillonella sp.
TATAACTGCGGCAGTAGCGGTTCCATTATTAGAAATCGATGGGGAAGATCATGTAGTGTTTACTGTGCGCAGTAACAAACTCCGCCGTCAGCCTGGTGAAATTAGCTTTCCTGGTGGCCACTGTGAACCTAATGATAAAAGCGGTGCCCATGCTGCCATACGTGAATGCTCTGAAGAACTGGGTATTGATTTAGATCAAATTGAACTTCTGGGCAATTTAGACTGCTTAGTTTCTGCAATAGGTGTCAAACTATATGCCGTAGCCGTGCGCCTACATACAAACGATTTGAAACCAAATCCAGACGAAGTAGGAGAGGTATTTACAGTTCCACTAAAGTATCTACTAGATATGGAACCGACGGTAGGTCATCTAGACATTGGAACGAAACCGTTAAAAGACTTTCCGTTCCATTTATTAGAGGGCTACAACATTGATTGGAAAATCAGGCAAAACTACTCCGTTTATTTCTATCCTTATAAACAATACACCATATGGGGGCTAACTGGGCGAGTACTGAAGAACTTTTTAGATATATATAGGGAGATAGATTTGCATAATAATCCTCATATAAATTGACAGATTGTAAATTAAGGTATACTATTTATGTGTAAAAGGTTTAATGTGTTGCACTAATTAATCTAGGAGGTTCTCACATGAATCGCGAAACAGCATACGTACTTTGGTTTGATGAATTACGACGTGAAGATGTTAATTTAGTTGGTGGTAAGTCTTCTTCCTTAGGGGAATTGACATCCTCCACTAATGTGCCTGTACCTTACGGTTTTGCTACAACTGCTCATGGTTATCGTGAGTTTATGAAAGCAACAGGTTTGGAAGATAAAATCCGCGCTGAACTTGATGCATTAGATGATGTAGAAAATTCTGCATTATTGCGTGAAGTATGTGCTAAAATTCGCCGCATGATTTGCGAAGAAGAAATGCCTAAAGAATTGGCAGATGCTATCCGTCATGCTTATGAAGAACTTGGTAAAAAAGTAAACGAAGAAAATCCATTCGTAGCAGTTCGTTCTAGTGCAACAGCAGAAGACTTGCCAGATGCAAGTTTCGCAGGCCAACAAGATACATATTTAAATGTACGTGGTGCTGATGTTATTATTCAAAAAGTAAAAGAATGCTACGCATCTACTTTCACAGACCGTGCAACATATTACCGTGTAAAACAAGGTTTCGATCATATGACAGTAGCATTGAGTGCAGCTGTTCAAATGATGGTATTCTCTAAAGCTGCTGGCGTAATGTTCACTGTTGACCTTGTAACAGGCAATGATAACAATATTCTTATCGAAGGTTCTTGGGGTCTTGGTGAATACGTTGTACAAGGCACCGTTACACCAGATAATTTCCGTGTAGATAAAGCTAAAATGGAAATTACAGACCGCATGATTAATGACAAAAATATCCGTTTAGTTCGTAAAGCTGACGGCGACTGTGTTGAAGAAGTTGTTCCAGCAGATGAAGCTAAACAACAAGTTATTACAGATGCTCAAGTGTTAGAGCTTGCTGAATATGCAAAAGCAATCGAAAAACATTATGGTTGCTATATGGATATGGAATGGGGCGTAGATGAACGAGATGGTAGAATTTGGATTTTACAAGCTCGTCCAGAAACAGTTTGGTCCCGTAAAGAAAAAACAGAAGTATCCGAAAAACCTAGCACATTAGATGCAGGTAATCGCGATATTATCGTAAAAGGTTTACCAGCATCCCCTGGTAATGCAGCAGGTAAAGCTCATGTTATCATCAATCCTGAAGATATTGATGAGTTCAAAGAAGGCGAAATTCTTGTCACAGCTATGACAGCACCTGACTGGGTGCCAGCAATGAAAAAAGCAAAAGCTATTGTTACTGATGCCGGTGGTATGACTTGCCATGCGTCAATCGTTAGCCGTGAGCTTGGTATTCCTTGTATCGTAGGTACTAAGAGCCGTAGCCATGAAGCAACTACATCCATTAAAGATGGTCAAATGATTACAGTAGATGCTACAAATGGTATCGTATATGATGGCGTATTAGAAGATATCGTTAAAAAGCCAGAAGCACAAGCTACTGCAAATGTTGTTGCTGAATCTGTTCCTGTAACAGGTACTAAGATTTACATGAACTTAGGCGATCCTGACTTGGCTGAAAAACATGGTGTATTACCATGTGATGGTATCGGTCTTATGCGTGAAGAGTTCATTTGGACTACTTTCATCCATGAACATCCATTATACCTTATCGAAACAGGTCGCAGTGATTTCGCTGTAAATACATTGGCAGAAGGTATGCGTAAAGTTTGCCAAGCTTTAGCTCCTCGCCAAGTTGTGGTTCGTTTGAGCGACTTTAAATCTAGCGAATACCGTGATCTTAAAGGTGGCGACAAATACGAACCACATGAATCCAGCGCATTACTTGGCTGGCGTGGTGCTTCTCGTTACTACGATCCTAAATATACACCTGCTTTCAAATTAGAATTAGAAGCAATCAAAAAAGTACGTAACGAATTTGGCTTCAAAAACTTACAAGTTATGATTCCATTCTGCCGTACTGTAGAGGAAGCTGAACTTGTAACTAATTTGATGGCTCAAGAAGGCCTTGTACGCGGTAAAGATTTCAAAATCTGGCTCATGGCTGAAATTCCAGCAAATATTATCTTAGCTGATCAATTCAATAAATATGTAGATGGTTATTCCATTGGTTCTAACGATTTGACAATGCTTGTTCTCGGTTGTGACCGCGATAACGAAACAGTTCAACATATTTACGATGAACGTAATTTAGCTGTTCGTAGAGCGATTCGTCATCTTATCGAAGTGGCACATAAAGATGGTAAAACTGTATCCATCTGTGGCCAAGCACCAAGTGTATACCCTGAACTTTGCGAATTCCTTGTGAAGAGCGGTATCGACTCCATTTCTGTTAATCCAGATGCAGTTGTAAGCACTAAGAAAATGGTGGCTCAAATCGAACAAAGAATTATGCTCGATGCTATGACTGGTCGTGGTCGTCAAGAATCTGACGAACTAAATTGGTAATAATATAGTTATGGTAAAAGAGGAGGCCTGTAGGTCTCCTCTTTTTCTGAATGGTAACTTAGGATATAATACAAACAGAGATGAAAGGGGGTTACCGTGTGAAACTGTCGAAACGACAAGAACAAATTGCTCAAATCGTTCGTGAAGAAGGACCTGTTACAGGTAGTGCTATTGCTGAACATTTAGAGGTTACGCGATCTGCATTGCGTTCAGATTTGTCTGTTTTAACTATGCTAGGTGTCTTAGATGCACGCCCTAATGTGGGCTACTACTATGTGGGGCTTTCAAAAGAAACACAAACAGCGGAGCGATTAAAGTCATTTCTGGTAAGTGATGTATTATCCCAAGCAGTCGTAGTCAATGGGGATACAAGTTTGTATGACACGATTGTTACTATATTTACTGAGGATGTAGGTACCATTTTAGTGTGTGATGATTCCTATTTAGTAGGTGTCGTATCCCGTAAGGACTTGTTGCGTGCCTCTATGGGGCAAACAGATTCGCACACCATGCCTATATCTATGATTATGACCCCTGTAAGCAAGGTTATAACTGTGGAGCCTACAGATACGTTAGTAGAGGCTGCTCAGAAGATGATAGATTATGAGGTGGATTGTTTACCTGTTGTCGTTCGCGAGGATGTGGAAAACAAGAAACGTCTAAAGGTTGTAGGCCGCGTATCTAAAACGACGGTAACAAAAGTATTTTTAGAATGTAGCATACATTGAGGTTGATAGAATGGCAGAAAAAATTATTTATGCAATATCGGACTCCCTTGGGGAGACCGCAGAGGCTGTAGCAAGAGCTACGGCGAGTCAATATGATAAGGAACAAATTGAAATTGTTCGTATTCCTTATATTGATAGTGAAAGCCAAATTGATGAAATCATAGCAGATGCAAAACGTGGTAACCATGTTATTTGTCATACTATTGTATCTGAATCTTTGCGTAAATATCTTCATGAAAAAGTAGCAGAATATAACATTCCTGCTGTAGATATTATGGGTCCAGTTCTCGATGCAGTAGGCACAGTAGCATCTACAAAGCCTCGCATGACTGCTGGTATGGTTCATAAACTAGACCAAGAATATTTCAAAAAGGTTGAAGCTATTGAGTTTGCTGTAAAATATGATGATGGTAAAAATCCATCTGGCTTTGAAAAGGCTGACGTAGTCATCATTGGTGTATCTAGAACAAGTAAGACACCATTGTCTATGTTCTTGGCATACAAAAAAATTAAAGCTGCTAACTTGCCATTGGTGCCAGAGGTACCATTGCCAGAGGAATTATTTAAAATTCCAGCTAAGAAAATCGTGGGCCTTATTATCGACCCATTTAAGTTAAATAATATTCGTAGTGAACGTTTACGCGCTATCGGTTTAGAGGACGAAGCAAATTATGCTTCTATTGAGCGTATTCAATCCGAACTAGAATACGCGAAGGCTATTATGCGTCGTTTGCATTGCCAAGTGTTAGATGTTTCCAATAAATCTATCGAAGAAACAGCATCTCTTGTTATGCAACTTATCGACCGTAACCGCGCATCGGAGGGTAAATGAATATACGGGAACAAATAGAGGAGCGGGAGGCGTTACTCCTTTCTCCTTATGCTTCAAAAAGCCGTGATGCAGTCCGTGATATTGAGGAAGCTCCCGATCCACTTAGAACTGCCTTTCAACGAGATCGGGACCGCATAATTCACAGTAAATGTTTTAGACGGTTAAAGCACAAGACACAAGTTTATATTGCGCCAGGTGACCATTATCGTACGCGTATGACTCACACCCTTGAAGTGGGGCAGATTGGTCGTACAGTGGCTCGTGCATTGCGACTCAATGAGGATTTGGTAGAAGCTATTGCCATGGGGCATGATGTGGGACATACACCATTTGGTCATGTTGGGGAATATGCGTTACGTGATATGGTAGGTCATTTCAATCATAATGAACAAAGTTTGCGCATGGTTGAAGTGTTGGAAAAACATGGTGAACATCAAGGACTTAATTTAACGACTGCTGTGCGCGATGGTATTGTAGGTCATACAGGGGCTACAATTCCAGTTACCTTAGAAGGTCAAATTATTCGTATCGTCGACCGCATTGCCTATTTATGTCACGATTTTGATGATGCACAGCGTGCCGGTATGTTGACGGCCGAGGAATTACCTTTTGAAGTGCGTGAACACTTTGGTATGACTCCTTCTAGCATGATTACAGCCATGGTTGAAGATATGGTGTGCGAATCTTTAGATAAGCCTGTTATTTCTATGTCCGCTGATATAGAGATGACCATGAATCTATTCCGTCAATTTATGTTTAAAAATGTCTATTTGGCGCCAGCTTTAATTCCTGACCGAAATAAGGCATCTCATGTGGTGAAAAACTTATTTACTCACTTTATGGAGCATCCTGATGATATGGAGGGCTGTGAAAGTAACCGTGAGTTTTACTCCACTCGTGATGTAGTGGATTATGTGGCCGGCTTAACTGATCAATATGCTATTAAGTTGTTTAAACAGTACTATATTCCCAATATTACCTTGTAAGACTTTTAGTAATAGGTATATAGATAACAAAAAAAGCAGTTAGTTCAAATGAACTAACTGCTTTTTTTGGGGCTCTAGAACCCCAAAGAGTACATGTACTTTTTATTTTACGCGCGTGTAATTTTATTAGAACGAAGGCAGCGAGTGCATACGTTAACTTTTTTAGTAGCACCGTCTACAACCGCCCGTACTCTTTGAATGTTCGGTTTCCAAGTTTTTCTTGTGCGAATGTGAGAGTGACTCACGTTCATACCGCTAGATGTGGATTTGCCACATACTTCGCAAAGGTTTGCCATAGTTTCCACCTCCAAGCTTAATCTATAATATAACAAAAGTATATTATCATAAAGACATAGTTAAAGCAAGTGTTTTTATCATACATATTGCTCTTTTTATGAAATATACTACAATATAAGGTATACTATATATCATATTCTATGATATGAATGGGCTTTTATACAAGGATATACAGAAATTGGATATATCCTCAGTGTTTATCGTATATTTAAAGGAGTTTCTATGGATGAACGGTTAACGACCATTAAAGGAATTGGTCCTGGTCGGGAGAAACAATTGCATAAGCTAGGGATTACGAATGTAACATCATTGTTGACATATTTCCCTCGGAGCTATGAAGACCGCCGTACAATTTATAGAATTGGTGAATTAAAGTCTGGTATGACCGGTGGCGTTGTGGGGAATGTTATTGCTGTACAAGAAAAACGCCCTCGACCTAGATTGTCTATATTAGAGGTGGTCATTGCAGATGGTACTGGTCCACTAAAGATTGTATTATTTAACCAAGGGTATAAAAAGAACTTTTATAAAAAAGGGCAGCGTCTATATGCATATGGCAAAGCAGAATTTCAATATGGGTCTATGCAAATGAATACGCCCCAAATAGAAAGTTTAGGAGATGGTGGAGAGCCTGATCGTGGCATTGTTCCTATTTATGCCTTGGCTGATGGAGTGTCTCAATTTGTGGTGCGCTCATCAGTACGCAATTGGTTTGCCGCTAATCATGAATTGCAAGAGATTTTGCCTACTGAGGTTCGTGAATCACATCAATACATGAGTCGCTATGATGCATTTAAAATGATGCATTTCCCGGATTCTTCAGAGCGATATGAAGAAGCGCGTCATCAATTGGCCTATGAAGAGTTATTTGTCATGCAATCTGGATTGGCCTTGTTGCGGAATAAAGAGCAGTGTCATAAAGGACCTAAGATGGGACCTAATGGGGACTTAATGGCTCAGTGTATAGAAAACTTGCCGTTCTCCTTAACAGGTGATCAACAGCGTGCATTAGAAGACATTCGCATCGACATGGAAGATGAACGTCCTATGCAACGATTATTGCAAGGTGATGTAGGTTCTGGTAAAACTGTTGTGGCTACATTGAGTTTGTTGAAGGCCATCGAAAATGGTTACCAAGGGGCATTAATGGCCCCTACGGAGATTTTGGCGGCTCAACATTATGAAGGCATAACAGAGGTATGTCGTAATTTAGGTATTACTATAGAGTTATTAACTGGTTCTACTACAAAAAAAGAAAAAGAGCGTATCTATGAAGGCTTAGCTGACGGATCAATTAATATGATCATCGGCACTCATGCGCTTATTCAGGAAGGTGTTAACTTCCATAATTTAGGTCTCGTCATTATCGACGAACAACATCGCTTTGGCGTAGAACAACGGGCGCGATTACAACAAAAGGGTACATACCCACATGTGCTGATTATGACGGCTACACCAATCCCTCGAACCATGACATTATCTGTGTATGGCGATTTAGCGGTTTCTTTAATTAAAGAAATGCCACCAGGGCGTAAGTCTGTTAAAACGTATGCTGTAGATAGCTCATATAAAGAACGATTGAGAAACTTCTTCGGCAAAGAAATGGCAGAAGGACGTCAAGTTTACGTAGTATGTCCTCTAGTAGAAGAGTCTGAAAAATTAGACTTACAGGCAGCAGAAGAACTGTATTTAGAATTAAAAGAGTACTTTTACAAGGCCTATGAAGTTGGCCTTGTACATGGTCGCATGAAACCAAGTGAAAAGGATGAAGTGATGAATGCCTTCCATAAGGGAGAGATTTCATTACTCGTTTCTACTACCGTTATTGAAGTTGGTGTCAATGTGCCTAATGCGACCATTATGTGCATTGAAGGGGCAGAGCGATTTGGTTTATCACAATTGCACCAGTTGCGTGGCCGTGTAGGCCGTGGATCTCATCAATCCTATTGTATTCTTGTAAGTGATTCAAAAAATGATGTAAGCCAAGAGCGTTTAAAATTGATGGAACAGACACAGGATGGTTTTGAACTTGCCGAACAAGACTTATTATTGCGTGGTTCTGGTCAATTATTCGGCTTAGCTCAATCGGGATTACCTGATTTACGAGTTGCCAATATAATTAAAGATATTGAAATATTGGTACAGGCTCGCAAGGATGTATTAGATTTTGCAAGCCAACATGGAATGGAAAAACTTGAATCTGTAATGAAAGAAGAATTAGAAAAAAGATTTGGTGAAAAATTTCTTAGAATATTGTATAATTAAGAGGTAGGAATAATAAGTACATAAGTAGCGATAATATTAGATTTTATCTGGGTTTTTCCCTTGTGTATCTGTTCCTCATACCGTATAATAGAACAAACAAATTTATTTCATTTTCATCTATGGAGGTCAATATGCCACTTATTCATGTAGAGCTCGTTGAAGGGCGCACAAAAGAACAAAAAAAACAATTAGGTGAAGCTATCACTAAAGCTGCGGTTGATATCGTTAATGTACCTGCTGACGCAGTAAAAGTTATCTTCGTAGATATGAAAAAAGATGATTATATGGAAGGCGGCATTTTGCGGTCTGAACGCTAAGCTACGACTGACCGCCTAGTCCAATGTGGACTAGGCGGGTCGTAGTTTTGTTTTATTATACGGAAAGGAATTAAATATGAGAGACGATAAATTCGGTATGCGTGGACTAACTTTTGATGATGTTTTATTAGTACCAGCAGCTTCTGATGTGCTACCACATCAAGTAGAGTTAAAAACTCAATTAACTCGTGACATTACGTTAAATATCCCTATGATTAGTTCTGGGATGGATACAGTTACTGAATCCCGTATGGCTATTGCTATGGCTCGTGAAGGTGGCCTTGGTGTTATCCATAAAAATATGTCTATTGAAGAACAAGCTCATGAAGTTGATAAGGTAAAACGCTCTGAACATGGTGTTATCGTTGATCCTATTTTCTTAAGTCCTCAAAATTTACTATCTGATGCAGCAGAAATTATGGGAAAATATAAAATTTCTGGTGTACCTATCACAGTACATGGTAAACTAGTAGGGATCATTACAAATCGCGATATGCGTTTTGAAACTGATTTAACTCGCCAAATCGGAGACTGCATGACAAAGGATTCCCTTGTTACTGCACCAGAAGGTACTTCTCTTGAAGAGGCAAAAGCAATTTTAAGTGAACATCGTATTGAAAAATTACCTCTCGTAGATGGCGATGGAAACTTAAAAGGCTTAATTACTATAAAAGATATTGAAAAAGCGACAAAATATCCAAATGCTGCCAAGGATAGCAGTGGTCGATTATTAGTAGGTGCTGCTGTTGGTGTATCTAAAGATTTATATGATCGTCTTGATGCACTTGTATCCGCAAAGGCTGACGTAATTATTGTAGATACAGCACATGGTCACTCTGCAGGTGTACTTCGTACATTGAAAGATATTAAACAAGCCTATCCTCATATTCCTGTTATTGCAGGTAATGTGGCGACTGCAGCTGGTACAGAGGCTCTTATTGAAGCTGGTGCAGATGCCGTTAAGGTTGGTATTGGACCTGGCTCTATTTGTACAACCCGTGTTATCGCAGGTATTGGGGTACCTCAAATCACTGCAGTATATGAGTCTGCTCAAGTAGGTCGTCGCTATGGAATTCCTATCATCGCTGATGGGGGCATTAAATATTCTGGCGATATTGCCAAAGCTATTGCGGCTGGTGCCAATGTAGTTATGATGGGTAATATTTTAGCTGGTACTGATGAAAGCCCAGGGGAAACAGTGATTTACCAAGGTCGTTCCTATAAAGTATACCGTGGCATGGGTAGCTTAGGGGCTATGAAGCTTGGTAGTAAAGATCGATATTTCCAAACAGAAGCTAAGAAATTAGTTCCTGAAGGTATTGAAGGTCGCGTACCTTATAAAGGTATGTTGGCTGATACAATTTTCCAAATGGTTGGTGGTTTGCGTGCAAGTATGGGGTATTGCGGATGTCATAACATCCAAGAAATGATTGAAAATACTCAATTCATTCAAATTACAGCGGCTGGTTTAAAAGAAAGTCATCCGCATGATGTAAGCATTACCGTTGAAGCACCAAATTATAGTGGTTGATAATGGAGTATTACATTGAATAAACGTATTTCTGTTTTATCTGTGCCTATCGATTGTGTAACAATGGATGAGGCAGTCCAACGTATTTTGCAATTAACTGAAGAGCCGGGGCTACATCTAGTAGCCACGGCTAATGCAGAAATGGTTATGTTGGCTAATGAAAATCCTACATTGCATACCATATTGAATAATGCTAGTCTTGTCGTTCCCGACGGGGCTGGCATTTTGTGGGCTGCAGAGCGTCAAGGCGAACATGTGCCTGAACGTGTAACGGGGGTAGACGTAACAAAACGATTATTTAAAGTTGCGGCTGACCAGCAAATTCCTGTATACTGCTTAGGGGCAGCACCTGGTGTTGCTCAACGAGCAATTGATAATTTATCTGCCCAAGTTGGACCATTAAATATTGCAGGGATTCATGATGGATTCTTCGATAGCGCAGAGGAACAAGAAATCGTTAAAGCTATTGGGGAGTCTAAGGCAAAATTAGTGTTTGTTGCCTTAGGCGTACCAAAGCAAGAACAATGGATTTCAGAAAAATTGAGTCACCTTGATGGCGTTGTTGCCATTGGTATTGGTGGTTCCTTTGACGTTTTGGCAGGTAATATTCCTCGGGCCCCAGAATGGATGCAACGCAATCGTCTTGAATGGTTGTATCGATTATATTTAGAACCTCAACGGATTGGCCGCATGTTGGCTATTCCTAAGTTTATGTGGACCGTTATTAGAAATAAATAGAGGAGTGTTGAATCGTGCCTACAGGACCAATAATTAAGGAAGGGTTTCCACTGATAGGGGCTATGCTCATTATCACTGTGGTGTTAGGATTTTTAGGACATTATGTAATTGCGATTATTTCATTTATTTTGGCATTATTTTTCGTCAATTTTTTTAGAAATCCTAAACGTGTAATCCCTCAAGATCCAGATTTAATTTTATCTCCAGCAGATGGTAAAATTATGGATATTTCTGATGTATACGAAGATATTTACTTACATAAAGAATGTAAAAAAGTAACTATTTTCTTATCTGTTTTCGACGTACATGCCAATCGTGCGCCTATTGACGGTAAAATTACATACCGTCATTACACAATGGGCAGTTTCTTGCCTGCTTTTAAAGATGATGTAGGCTTTGAAAATGAACGTCATACTATTTGTATTGAAAATGATCGCACTTCCGTATTAGTAACACAAATTGCGGGCCTTTTAGCGCGTCGTATCGTATCTTGGACGGATCTTGATAGTGTGCTTGAACGCGGTCAATTGTACGGGATGATTAAATTCGGTTCCTGTACTGAAATCTACATGGATAAGGATGTAGAGTTGTTCGTGGAAAAAGGTCAACATATTACAGGTGGAGACACTGTTATTGGGAGGTTGCGTCATGAATAAATCTATTATTCCAAATTTATTTACTAGTGCTAATTTAGCCTTCGGTGTCCTTGGCATCACATTCTCTGCTACAGGTAATACTTTCTATGCAGCTATTTGCGTACTATTATCCTTAGTTGCTGATGGTTTAGATGGTCGTGTAGCGAGAGCATTAGGTGTAGCAGGTCCTATGGGGCGTGAATTAGACTCTTTATCTGATGTAGTGGGCTTTGGTGTAGCACCGGCTTATATGCTATATATGAAAGAGCTATACGGTTTAGGTTGGATTGCTTATGTTCCTTTACTAGCATTTGCTGTATTAGGCGCATTCCGTCTTGCTCGCTTTAACATCAAAACTGAAGAAGTTCATGGTTACTTTGAAGGTTTGCCAATTCCAGCAGCAGGTTGCTTGGCAGCTACTTACGTATTGTGTGGCGTAGAGGTACCTCAATTTGTACTAGTAGTTTGTATGATAGGTGTAGGCTTCTTAATGGTTAGTGAAGTAAAATATCCAGACTTCAAAGGTAAATCTGCGGTTAATATTAATAAACTTTCCATTGTACTCACTGCTATTTTTGTTATAGCTTGTCTCGTTTATGATTGGCATACATGGGCCGTGATGATTTTTGCTGGCTATGTAGTGTTTGGCCTTACTAATGGGGCGTTAAATATGGTGCGTAAATAAGTGTGTGGAGGATAATAGTATGAATTACCTACTGGATCTGATATTGATCCCTATGCAGGTAATAATCGTAATTTATACGGTTTATTATTTTGTGCTCGCCGTAATTGGTATGTGGCGGTCTCGAGTACATAAAAACTATACCCCTAAAAATTCCTTTGCTATCGTTGTATGTGCTCATAATGAGGAAGCAGTGGTTGGTGAGTTGGTAAAAAACTTACGTAGTTTGGACTACCCTGATGAGTTGTACGATATCTTTGTTGTTGCCGATAACTGTACAGATAAGACTGCTGAGGTAGCAAGTGCTGCTGGTGCCAATGTACATGAACGATTCAATAAAGAAGAAGTAGGCAAAGGCTATGCCATGGGGTGGATGTTTGATCGTGTGGAAAAAATGGATCGGAAATATGATGCCTTTCTTATCTTTGATGCCGATAATTTAGTACATCCTCAATTTATGTTAGAAATGAATGATCATCTTGAAAAAGGTGAGTCTGTAATTCAAGGTTATTTGAACTCTAAAAACCCAACAGACTCTTGGGTTGCGGGTACATTTTCCATCATGTTTTGGATGGTTAATCATATGTGGCATTTAGCAAAATACCGCATTGGCTTGTCCACAGCACTAGGTGGTACTGGTATGTGTATACGTACATCTATCATCCGTGAATATGGCTGGGATTGTAATAGCTTGACTGAGGATATGGAATTCTCTATGAAGCTATTAACACATGGTCTTAAAACTACTTGGGCTCACGATGCCATTGTGTATGATGAAAAAGTTACGACTATGATGGCTTCTTGTAAACAACGTTTACGTTGGGCACAAGGTCAATTTGACTGTGCGGATCGATATATTCCTAAATTATTTGCCGCAGGTATTAAACAAGGAAATATCGTTATCCTAGATGGCATTTTACAAGTTAGTCAGCCTTATTTCTTATTGTTGACAACTATATATTTAGTATTTTCATATATCAATGCATATGTGCCGATTTATACAAATATTTTATATCAAATTATGCCGATGTCTGTATGGCAAATTATTGGTATTGGTCAATATTTGTTCCCACTTATTGTGTTGTTAAAAATTAAAGTTCCACCTAAAATTTGGTTCTACTATTTGTTATATCCAATTTTTGTATACTCTTGGGTTCCTGTAAATATTTTAGGTTGGTTCCGTCGTCATAATAAGGAATGGTCTCATACAGT
>NZ_CAJLUB010000039.1 GCF_905209685.1 uncultured Veillonella sp.
AAATTTATAATATACTCCACACATATAATGATATATTTTCTTATTTATATCAAAAATAGGTCCCCTGTTCTGTTGCCCTAGCTACTTCATAAAACTTTTATCTGTTCTTTTGTGAAAGCATCGTCACAACCAAATGATGTATCTAATGCTTAGGTTCAATATAAAAAATCCTACTGAACGCTATATCATAATAGAGTTCAATAGGATTGTTGTGTCATTATTTAATTAATGGCGGCATAATAGTATCTTCTTCAAGTTGTCTTCGTCTTTTTGCAGTATAGTCCACCACTTTAATTTGAACTACGCCTACAGAGTTTACCATGGCTTCCGTAAAAGCAAATTCACGATTTGTTTGATGGTCCATCAAAACTTGTAATCCATGAGCCTTTTCATCAATACTTTCTAAATAAGTCGCCACCCCTCGTCCCATGACACTGGAATAAACTGAACTATATTTACAAGGCATATCTCCACCTGAAACAAGTGCCTCATCGCTACCATCAATTTCAATAAATACATGTGGATTCGCTTGAATCAAACTAAACTTTTTCCCCTCATAATGGCCATGTACATAAATATAAAGTACTTCATCTATAAATTCATATCCAAAATGTAGGGGTACTACGTAAGGGTAATCATTATCCATCATGCCCAGGTGAATGATACGAGTACTATTTAAAATGCCCTTAATTTCATCTATATCTGTAACCTTGCGATCTTGTCGTCTCATATAGTCTCCACAGTTTTACGTAAAATATAATCTATGTATCATTATAGCAAATTTTCGATATCATATATGAAAAAGTATTATTTTGAAGGTATAAACAACTACTCTTTACTTATAAATAATACTATTTCTAATATATGTCTACTGTATAAATACATTTGACTTTTTACAATAGATACTGTATTATAAGAAAATAGTTTTATAGATTCTATAGATTATAAAAGCTATGGTCATCCATGGCTTTTTATATTTGTAGATAGTTTGTAGAAAAGAGGTCTTTACTATGTCTGATACGCATCAGTTAAAACGGGGCCTTAAGAACCGGCACGTACAGTTGCTCGCCATCGGCGGTGCCATCGGTACAGGCTTGTTCTTAGGCTCCGGCCGTGCCATTCACTTGGCAGGTCCATCCATTATTTTCGCCTACCTTATTACAGGTATTATCTGCTTCTTCATCATGAGAGCATTAGGCGAATTGTTATTATCCAACTTGAATCACCACTCCTTTATCGATTTCGTAGAAGATTATTTAGGTGATCGAGCAGCCTTTATCACAGGATGGACATACTGGTTCTGTTGGCTTTCACTAGCCATGGCCGATTTAACAGCCGTAGGCCTCTATATGCAGTTCTGGATACCGTGGCTGCCTCAATGGATACCCGCCCTTGTCGTCTTAGTGGCATTGCTATTAATGAACTTAACAGCTGTAAAATACTTCGGTGAAATGGAGTTCTGGTTTGCCTTGATTAAGGTAATTGCCATCATCTCCCTCATTATCATCGGTATCATCATGATTGTCACAGGCTTTACTACAGATGCGGGTGTTGCCGCTTTTAGTAATATGTGGAATTATGGTGGCTGGTTCCCGAACGGAACGATGGGCTTTATCTTATCATTCCAAATGGTTGTTTTCGCTTTCACAGGCATCGAGCTCGTAGGTTTGACAGCTGGTGAAACAGAAGATCCTGAAAAGGTTATTCCTATGGCGATTAATAACATCCCATTACGCATTATTTTGTTCTATGTGGGCTCTTTGGCCATCATCATGAGCATTTACCCTTGGACAGCCGTTAACCCATCTGCTAGTCCATTTGTAGCCGTGTTTACAGCAGTTGGTATTGCAGCCGCTGCAGGTATCGTAAACTTCGTAGTTCTTACATCTGCTGCATCTGCTACAAACTCTGGTATCTTTAGTACAGGCCGCATGATTTACGCCCTTGCTAAACGCGGCCATGCGCCAAGCTCTATGCGTCGCTTAACGCACAGCAGCGTACCATACCAAGCAACAATCTTCTCTGCTGCGGTACTATTGATTACGGTTGTCCTCAACTATGTCATGCCAGAAGCAGTATTCGTTATGATTACTTCTATCTCTACATTCTGCTTCATCTTTATTTGGGCTATGATGGTTATTTGTCACCTCAAATATCGCAAGAAAAATCCTGAATTAGCGGCACAATCTAAATTTAAAATGCCTCTATTCCCTGTGATGA
Organism: uncultured Veillonella sp.; assembly: GCF_905209685.1. Taxonomy (GTDB): domain Bacteria; phylum Bacillota; class Negativicutes; order Veillonellales; family Veillonellaceae; genus Veillonella. The sequence goes on from NZ_CAJLUB010000039.1 coordinate 2,221, forward strand.
ACTACATCATCCTTGCATTCTTTGTTTTCATCTTAGGCATTCTCGCCTTAAACGAAGACACTCGAATTGCCCTCTTATTTACACCAATTTGGTTCGTTATCCTCTGGGCCTTCTACTCCATGCTTAATACGGACGATGAAGATGCTCTTAGCGAAGAACTTATCGAAATGGCTGGTGTAAAAGAAATTTACAAAAAACCTAAAAAAGATGATTCTGACGATTACATCATCTAACACAAAAGCCCGTGCATAGCACGGGCTTTTTATTACTTCATAGTAGGGAAGTTTTGTTGTTCATATTGTTGTTGATAAGCTGGTAGATTTCTTGTATCTTCACCATAATTGAAGATCGTCTTAGTACGATATCCGCCTTGGGTAATGATAAGATCAATGGAGGATGGTACCTCTTGACCATTCTGTTGTAAATGGTTTACCAATTCTTGTAACGCTTCAACTTGGCGCAAAGAACCAGTCATATATTTGCTTTTAGATAGGCCTGTATTTCTAATGACTTGGCCATTATAGACTTGACCATTTTTATCTGTGTAATAGAAACGTACAGCTGCTTTATCTCCTGTAGGCACTGCTTTAATATAGATGGTCTTCCAATTCTTCTTAATCATCACTCTCGTAGCATCAGCTAACTTATTGGATAAACGTTGTGTTTCTTTATTGGTAGACTTGGATACACCATTAACCTGTTGAATTTCATCATTCATAGGCATTTCAATAGGTGATACTATAGAATCTTGTTGTACCTTCTTCGCATCTGCAGGCTGCACCGCCAACACACCAACGGCCGCCATTACAGCTAGTGTTGTAAGAGCAAATTTCTTCATTCTATCTCTCCTCATATAGGATTCCCTAAACAAATTATATTTTATACAATATATTATATTCACTTAGTGCATAAATTTCAAGTTAGTCTAACTTTGTAGAACTTGTATTCTTAATTACCTGATTCCAATGTTCAAATCTTTCAGTATTATAATTCATATCCATATATTTGATATTGAAGGAATCTATAGACTTCAAGTTATTATAAAACTCCATCTCATCTGTATTAGTATTCCAGAATACCATCATATTTTCATATATAGGTATACCATAATACTGTTCAGCTTTTAAAAATTCAAATGGTAAATTCATGTTAGGCTTCGCATAGTTAAGAGGACTAACAGTAAGCAAATAGGTATCGCCTGCCTTACCATTCATGTATAAATCTCTAGGAATTAAAGAGTCTGATATTACTTTATCCTTCTTTATACCATGTTTACTAACATTCTTATTTTGAACAGAAATCGAGTCTGTATTCACTATTTTGCTAGCAGATAAATCAGGACTTAAGATATATTTAGCGCTCCCATTAGAAGCTATAATTTTACCATCTATATAGTCTAGTGAAGCGGAGAATTTATCGAATTCATATCCAATAACATTAGAGCTTAAAGATGTATCATTAATCTTAAAAATTAATAGTGAATACAAATTCATATTTGAAATTGCAGCATTAGAACGTGCAAGCAGATATAATTCATCATTAACGATAAGAGAGTCGAAAATATAGCAGTTATATTCTGTCATAATAGGCAATACATTAACAACATAGGATTCAGAGTAATTGCTTGCATTTATAACTGTCACGGTTGCATTAGGATTACGATTAAGATCAACTGTAATATTTTTCTCTAGAATTACCCCTTGTTTCGACAAAATACGTGTCTCATTTCTCGTACCACTAAAGTGCAAAGCACACAAAACAAGAATAAGGAAAACAATAAAACTTACAATATAATGTTTCTTTATCCACCGTAACATAGAATCACCATCTCTCTTACTTATAGTATAGCTAAATCTATCAACTAGTAAAAGAAAAGGCTTTAACCATTTCTTGGCGAAATTTATTTCGTCGATTATCGGTTAAAGCCTTTTTATTCTATTAGTTACTAAAGTCTGTATCTACAATAGCAAATTGTACATAGTCAGGGCAGCGTTTTTGCATTTCTGCTTTAATTTTTTCTAATGTACCATGTGGATCTTCTTCGTCAAAGTCAAAGATAATATCGTAGTAGATAACTTTCTTCTCTTCGTGTACGTAAAAGGCATGTACTTGTACAACATGTGTATATAAGCTTACAACTTGGTCAAGAGCTTGTCTAATTTCAAGCACTTCCACACTTGGTTGGTTTTCAGCATAGACGCCAACGGTCATATTAATACCAAATTTTTTATAAAGATGAACAGCAATACCTTTTGTCAAAGGATGAATATCAGCCATAGTCATCGTATCTGGTACGGTAATATGTACAGAGCCAATTGTTTCACCAGGTCCGTAGCTATTCAAAACCAAGTCATATACACCACCTACATTTGGATGTTGAGCGATGGTTTCTTTAATATCACGGATTAAGTTATCATCTGCACGAACACCAAGCAAGTGATTATACATTTCTTTTAAAATGTCATAAGCAGCTTTCAAAATCAAAACAGAGATCACTGCACCAACATAACCTTGAATATCAAAGTTAAAGAAGAATACTAAGCCTGCAGATACTAATGTGGCAAAGGTAATTACCGCATCAAAGAGCGCATCTATACCAGACGCTACAAGCGCATCAGATTTGTATTTCTCGCCTTGTGCCTTGATATAGCGGCCCATCACAACTTTCACCACAATCGCAACGGCGATGATAATGAGGCTTGGAATATCAAAGGTAGACACCTCAGGATGAAGAATTTTATCAATAGATTCTTTAAGAGATCCGATACCTGCACCAAGGATGATGAAGGCAATTGCCATGGTAGTCATATATTCTATGCGACCATGTCCAAATGGATGCTCCTTATCGGCCCCTTTAGCGGCTAATTTTGTACCAACGATAGTCAATACAGAGGACAATACATCCGTTAAGTTGTTCACCGCATCAAGGATGATAGCGATGGAGTTAGACGCAAGGCCTACAATCATTTTAAAGATAACGAGAACGACGTTACCTATAATACCTTTTATACTGGCAAGCGTAATTCCCCGATTACGTGCTGCACTATTTTCTTGCAAAATCATACTACACCTCTTACATTCATTTCACTAAGCTACAAATCGAAGCCTATCGATTTATCTATGTTCTTATTATAGCTTATCGATTATCATTTGTCATTATTTTTTTTGAAAAATTTTTATAAAATCATTGCAATTACTGAATTATCAATAATTCTCAATTCTCAATTAGAATGTTTGATGTATTGTGACTTCACAATATATAGGACAGATTTATTGTTAACAATTATGTAATCAGATCAAATTACGCGGTAACCGTAATACGCTCCCCTGTGCGCATGTGTGTAAATACTACCTTCTGAGCACGCAATTGGAAGGGCTGCCCCGTTGGTTGTGCACCGTATAATGTATCCCCTACAAGAGGGTGACCTATATGGCTGAAAGCTACACGAATTTGATGTGTTTTCCCTGTGTACAAACGAACTAAAACCTCAGTATATCCACATTTTGATGAGTTATGCACAGATTTGTCCACATTTACACCATGTTTATCCACATTTTGTAATTCTATATCCACATTTTCTTGAGCTATATCCACAGATTTTACCAACTTATGCACAGAGTTATCCACAGGCTGTGAAGAATGTCTACATAGGACGGAAAAATCGGTACGCGTTTCCTTCCCCTTTGGATTGACTTCATAATGAATACCATCAGTACTACGATCCATAGGTAATACTAAAGAGTCTTCATCAGCTTCTACAATACCTTCAACAGTGGCCATATACCACTTTTCAAAGGTATTATCGTCCATTTGCTGTTGATAAAGACTTTGGGCTAAACCGCTTTTAGCAATCACGATACAGCCCGTCGTATCTCTATCTAAGCGATTCAAGAAACGAACCTTCCGCTTAATACCATTCTCTTTAAAATAGTATGCTACACCATTAGCAAGAGATACTTGGTCTTTAGAGTTTACTGTCACACCAGCAGGCTTATCTACAATGAGGAGATCATCATCTTCATATAGGATATGTAGATCCATTTCAATTGGTTCGTAATCGATTTTTTCCTTCGCCATAGCAATCCAAATCTCATCACCTTCGGAGATAACATCCTTTGGCGTTGCCTTATGACCGTTGATGTGGATTAGTTTTTCCTCAAATAGCTTGACTAAGGACTTTCGAGGATATTTAGTATCTAGTACCGCACCAAGTGTAATATCTTGTTTCTCGCTATGTGTAGCCTCTATATCTGCAGCTGTTACGGTCCACAAAATATCATCTGGACGATGTGTTTTTCGGGCCATTAGTATCTCCTTTCTACGAGCTCAGGGTCTCGTGGCATATAGTTAAGTAGCGAGCTTGGTTGAACAGCTCGGCCACGTATATTCGTTTGTTCAAAGGTAATAGTCAGCTCTTGTTTAGGTCGTGTAATAGCCACATAGAACAAGCGCTTTTCTTCGTCTTCACGACCTTCTGCAATAGCAAAAGGACTAGGGAAGGTTCCTTCATTGAGGCCTGCCAAGAACACGTGGTCAAACTCGCTACCTTTAGCTTGGTGGATGGTAATGATTGGAATGCGATCTTCATTGCGTACCTGTTGGGCAGGCTCACCGGCTGTAAGGGCCGCCATCTGCAAGATTTGATTTAATCGAGCTAACCCGGCTGGGCCTTCATAGGCTGCATCTAGTTTTTCCATGATGCGATATAGATCCCGTATATGCTCTACCTTCGCCGATTCCCCATGGGATTTGTAGTACTCTAGAACCCCCATTTGGTTCATAATGTACGCCAATAACTTCGTTGGCAATTCCGTATAGGCCTTTCTCCGCAAGGTCGCCATTTGGGACGCAATATTGGTGAAAGCCGCTTTATATTTGTTAATCGCCACCATACGGCCTGTTGTGGTAGGCACGATATTTTCTTTCACCGCATAGATTAAAAGCTGTGCAGTGGCCAAGATATCGTCCATCGCATTGTGCGTAGGCTCATGATGGATAGGGAACTCGGATGCTAGGAAGCCCAATTTATGATTTGGCAAATTAGGGTAAAAACGACGATAAATATCTAAGGTATCATAAATCGCCTTGAACTGAGGATTTCCTAAATTATGACGTGCCAATTCGTTGGTAAAGATGGTCACATCATAATTTACATTGTGACCTACGATGATAGCACCCTTAGAGAATTCCTTAAAGGCTTGTAGCACCGTAGCTGGGTCTTCGCCGTGCTCTTGTAAATACGCATCGGAGAAGCCATGCACCTCTTCGGATTGTCCCACAGGCACACCGGGGTTGATAAAGCGTTCAAAGGTCTCTAACACTTGTCCATTTTCATCGATACGAATGGCTGCAATTTGAATGATGCGGTCTTGGGACGTATCGGTACCAGTACTTTCCACATCGTATACTACAACCTCATGATTCTCTAAGCCACTAACGAGTTTTGCATAAGGCTCTGCCTCAAAGATAGGCATATCCATAAAGTCTGTTAATTTTAAGCCTACTTGACGAGTTTCTGGGCTTTCAATAGCGGCGATACGAGCGTCACCGATGCCAGCAACATAACGTTTAATAATCCGCTTAACGCTAACGGAGTCGTTCGGGTTCATGAGCAATTTGAAGTAAGCCATAACGTCCTTAATTTCTTGACGTCTAAAGAATTTGAACTCGTCGATAATCATAAAGTGACGGCGTTCCTCTTCAGGCTTTTCGCTGTTCAGGCGTTCAAAGGAGTCGCTCAGACGCTGCGCCTTTTTATTATCCCGTACTAAAACGCTAATGTTAGCATCCTTTGGCAAGGCGCAGATAGCTTCGTAAATATAGCGGCCCTCTAAATAACTGTTTTTACAGCCTTTAATGAGGACGGGCTTACCCTTTCTTTCACTATTGGCACGAGGCAATTCAATATAGATGGAACCGACCAGATCAGGGAACATATTTTGCAATGTTTTGAAAGCCATCGTAAAGAGCGTCCAGTTAGAGCGATAGTTTTCATAAAAAATAATTTTTAAAGGCTTAAAGTCCGCATCAAATTGCTTGAGCAAGCGGAACGGATCAGACCCACGCCATTCGTATATGGTTTGGAAATAGTCACCACATAAGAGAACGTGATTACCTTCCCAGAGCATTTCGAGAACCTTATACTCTAGTACACCTGTATCTTGCATTTCGTCTACCGAAATATAATTGTAACGGCTACGCCAACGCTCCCGAACTACAGGGTCTTGGAATAGACGATGAACACCACAGATAAGGTCCGTAAAATCTAGACCGTGCACAGAAGCTAAGCTTTCATCATAAGCAGCAATCCATTCGTGACCATGGTTCAAGAAGTCATGGAGTTCACTATACAAAACATTGCCAAAGCTAGAGAACTGTTGCTCAATAGCAGGACGTTGTTCCTTTTGTAAACGCTCAATAGTTTGTTTATAATCGCCTACGAGATCATCAGAATAGAACCCATATAAGGAGCGATATTCTTTTACCATACTGATGATGTTGGCAAAGGACATTTCTCGCAATTTACCTGGACGATACGGTTCAAACAATTCCTTGCAATCCTCTTCGTCAAAGATGGTTACGTCTGTATATAAGGTTTCATTGCGCTTGCCCTCTTGTTGGAGCACGAAAAAGCAAAAGCTGTGGAACGTACTAATCTCCACAGCCTTTGCAGGACTGCCTACGAGCGATTGAATGCGGTCTTTCATCTCGTTTGCCGCCTTGTTCGTAAAGGTCATACACAAGATATTCTCCGCCTTCGCATAGCCGCCCTCGATGAGGTGAGCCACTCGATAAGCAAGTGTATTCGTTTTTCCCGTCCCAGCGGACGCTAACAAGAGGATATTCTGTTCAACTTCATCAATAACGCGTTGTTGTTCACGATTGATAAGCATGAGGTCCTCCTATTTTAAAAAGCCGTACCATCCGGCAGCAATGAGCATTGGAATAGGGCCTAGAATTGCTGTTAAAGCCCATACGCCCAAACCAATATCCATAGGAATATTGAGGATATGAACGCATACTAAATACGTCAAAATACCAGTTACTGCATTCATAGCCACTCGTTTAATGGTGAAAAATGCTACTTTGAAAGCAATGTAGGCTACAGCAACGGATACAACCGCCGAAATAATCGGTGATGCTAATAAAGCTCCCATATTATCCTTTCATTTCTTGGCGGTTCACTACGGCACCGCCTAATGTTAATTCATCGGCATATTCGATATCGCCACCCACAGGAACACCGCGGGCAATACGCGTTACCTTAATGCCACTTGGGCTTAACAAGCGCGCCAAATAGAGAGCTGTCGCTTCCCCTTCTACGTCTGGGTCAGTAGCGAGAATAACCTCTTGTACGACACCATCACGAAGGCGGGCAATCAATTCTTTTACGCGAATATCGTCAGCACCGATGCCCTCCATAGGGGACAAAGCGCCTTCCAACACGTGATATAAGCCCTTATAATCACCACTGCGCTCGATAGCAATCACATCGCGAGATGTTTCAACGACCATAATCGTCGTTTGATCCCGGTTTGGATTGCTACAGAATTCGCATGGATCTTGAGCTGATAAGTTAAAGCAAATAGAACAGTGACGCGTAGCCCCCTTCGCTTCTACGATGGTTTCCACGAGACGGTCTACCTCTTCCTTCGGCATTTCTACCAAATGATAGGCCAAGCGTCTAGCCGACTTGGAGCCGATACCCGGTAAGCGGCGCAGCTGCTCTACGAGCCGTTCTAAAGCGTTTGTCATTTAGAATAAACCTGTTGGCAAGTTAAGACCACCAGTGACTTTGCCCATTTCTTGAGCCAAGAGGTCGTCTACTTTTTTGCTAGCTTCGTTTACAGCAGCCATTACTAAATCTTCTAACATTTCTACGTCTTCAGGATCAACTGCAGTTGGGTTCAATTTCAAAGACTCGATGATTTTTTCACCGTTCATTACAACTGTTACAGCACCGCCACCAACGGAAGCCTCTACTGTACGAGTTTTTAATTCTTCTTGCATTTTCTTCATATCTGCTTGCATTTTTTGAACTTTTTTCATCATGCCAGCCATATTGCCCATACCTTTACCAAACATTGTATTTCCTCCTTTTAGGACCTTGTCCTTACTAACTGTCTATGCCCATAACTCTAACATGCGACATAGATTTTAACATATGTGTCACCTACGGCCTTAGGACCAACAGGTATACTCAAAAATTTATTCTTCGATGACCTCGACGATAATGTCGTGGTCTTCAGATAATTTCTCTAATGTTTCTGCCAAGAGAGGATTGTTTCGCTCCTCTTCCGTCATATGCTCTGGATCCCATGCGTATTCACGAGCCACCGTCACGCTATCGATGGGCGCTACTTCAATAGGTGCTTGTGAAAGCATATCATGATCATCACTTTGATAAGGGGTTCCCTGTTGTTCGCCCCCATCAGACTTTGGGACAGATTCTACCTCAATATGCGCACCGCTATCCATAGGGCGTTCTAAGACTTCCCCATCATCGCTAATAACAGTGACACTATCTAATGGATGTGGCGGCATATCATCTAGAGATGATACATAGGCTTCCTCCATATCGTCTACAGGCACATCATCAAAGGAATGAACTGGAATATCATCCCCTTCAATAGAACCTGCTAAAGACTCGATAGGAATCTCCCCATCTGGTACCTGTACCATAGAACCGCCATCAAAGGATGTAATTGGTACATCTGAACCTGCTTTTGCTGCTGTAGTCTCACTCGTGCCAGCGCTAGTTGCATCACTTACTGCTGCACCGCCTGTTTTCTTCGCTAAGAATGCTAAGGCTGCCGCCTTTGCTGCATCTACCGCTGCAGAATCAGGCTTACTAGATTGTTCGTCAGTGATTGAACCGTCAACCTGTACATTGCCTTGTGACGCGCTACTACCTTGAGCTCTATTAGCTCCTGCTGAGCTATTTTCCACTGGTGCATTATTAGTTCCTTGTGGTGCTGATGGATTTGTTAAATCCATTTGCGTTGGTTGACCGCCAGAGGTCTTCTGCACATCAACCATTGGTTCTGGTGGACGTTTCGGCGCTTTTACTTGGCGCTGCGTCGTACTACCAGAGGCCTTTTTATAGTCTTTGTAGACTTGTGTAAGGGCATCAACAATCTCTACATGTACTGGATAGCCCAGTGTATAGGTGAAAGCATCTGCCGCTTCTGCCAAGTTAACTTCGTTGGTCATCACATTGAGGTGCAATGTATTTTTAAAGGCCATTACCGCTTTACTTTGGTCTACGTATACCAGCTGACCTTGACCGATAACGGTAGAGGTCATATTGCGATTGCTATCCTTCAAATATTTAATGACATTGGCCTGTACATTGCGATACTCTTGAGCCGATAAGATTTGATCACTAATAATAGCCTGCGTACTAACACCTTTTTTACCACGTCCTGTGGCTTGTTTCCTCGTAGGTCGTTGTGGCTCACTCCCAGTACTTGGTGGTGGCGCCATCCCAACACCGCCCATCGGTGGAGGAGCCATGCCCACTCCATTCATAGGAGGTGGTGTGCTACCAGGCGCTCCTAGCGGTGGAGGCGTCATGCCTACATTCGTAGGTGGTGGTGTCATTCCTACGCCACTTGGAGGTGGTACTGTACCAACAGTAGCATTTTGTTCACTACTCATTGGAGTACTCTGTACAGTAGCAGTATGATCTACAGGAACAAAGCTATTGGCATAACCACTTGGCGGGCCAAAAGCATTGGCACCGTAAGCAGGTGCAGTTGCGACAGCTGGGCCTCGTTGTTCTAATTGAGCCATGCGGTTCAATAAATCATTCCGTTCAGATCTTTCTGAAGACTCTAATGCGTACACACGGTCTTCTAAGCTTTCATCAACAGAGCCTAATTTAGCACAAAGCACTAAAAGGCCCATTTCAATGATAGTTCGTGGATTATCCACTTGTTTTGCATCATTCATGATGGATTGCACACTGCGCACATATTGATTAAGCTCATTAAAATCGATGCTTTCAGCTTGAGCTAAAAACTCAGCCTTAAAGGCATCATACACCTTGAGCTCATCCGCATCAGGTGCGACCTTACCAACTAATAAGGCCCGCACGTGCTGAATGAGGGCTTCCATAATCTGCGTCGCATCACGACCTTCTGCTAAGGCATCGTGGATATAGGACAACAATTTGGGACCATCCCCGTTGCGCAACGCATCCAGGAAGTGAATAATCCATTCTTTGCTAACAAGACCGATCAGTTCTTCTACTACTCGGGGCGTAATAGTACCTGTTGCCATACCGGCACATTGGTCTAAGATACTCAACGCATCGCGCAAACCGCCGTCTGCATGGACAGCGATGAGTTGTGCTGCTGCAGGATCTAAGCCAAAGCCTTCCTTTTCCGCTACATAGGATAAACGCTGTGCGATATCATCAGACGTAATGCGTCTAAAGGTATAGCGCTGACAACGAGACACAATAGTAACAGGCAATTTTTCAATTTCTGTAGTAGCAAAGATAAACATAACGTGAGCCGGTGGCTCTTCGATAGTTTTTAAAAGCGCATTCCACGCCTCAGTTGTGAGCATATGTGCTTCGTCGATGATGAACACCTTTTTACGGCCTTCAACTGGCATGAATTTGACGCTTTCACGAAGGGCACGTACCTCATCGATACCACGATTAGATGCAGCGTCGATTTCAAGAACATCCATGGACTGGCCGCTCAAAATCGATTTACAAGCACTACACTCGTTACAAGGATGATCCGTTGGCC